>CAJPNP010000008.1 GCA_905372025.1 uncultured Treponema sp.
GCGTAGAAGACAAGGCTTCTTTTTCGGCATGTTGAGCGCTTTCATCGCCGGCGGCGGATGCGGACTGTCCCGCGCTTTCGCCCTGCCCGGCTGCTGCGGAAGTTTGCGCGGAATTATGCGCCGAAAATTCCTCGGAAGCGCCGCTTTTATCCTGCGAGCCTGCGGCGTCCGAAACTTCGGAAACGGGAGTTCCGAACACGGTAAAGGGCAGCATAACGGAACCGGCTTCCTGTTTGCCGTTTTCGTCCGAAGTATTCTTGTGCTTTTTGCCGCTTCCGGGAAGCAGCAAATCCAAAAGGTCTTCTTCAACCTTTTGCTCGGCGGCCGCTTTCATCTTTTCCTGCATTTCTTCGCGCACCATATTGTAACCGACGGCCATTAAATCGCGCACCATCGATTCCACGTCGCGGCCGACATAGCCGACTTCTGTATACTTTGTCGCTTCAACCTTTATAAAAGGCGCCCCGCACATTTTTGCAAGACGGCGCGCTATTTCAGTCTTTCCGACGCCGGTCGGACCTATCATCAAAATATTTTTCGGCGCGATTTCTTCCCGTATTTCTTCGGGCAGTTTTAAACGCCGTGTACGGTTGCGCAGCGCGACGGCGACCGAACGCTTCGCTTTTTTTTGGCCGATTATATATGTGTCCAATTGTTCGACTATTTGTTTGGGAGTTAAATCTTCAAGCACAGTCTTCATTACAGTTCCTCCGCAGTAATATGCTGATTTGTATAAATGCAAATATCCGATGCGATTTTAAGGCTTTTTTCGGCGATTTCAAGCGCGCTCAATTCGGAAGATTCCATAAACGCCAAAGCTGCCGCATACGCGTAGTTTCCGCCGGAACCGATGGCCAATACGTCGTTTTCCGGTTCGATAACATCGCCCGTTCCCGAAATAAGAAGGATTTTATCTTTGGACGCAACTAAAAGCAGGGCTTCCAAATTGCGCAAAGCCTTATCGGTGCGCCACATTTTGGCAAGCTCCACGGCAGCTCGCGTAATGTCGCCGTTGTATTCCTGCAATTTCATTTCGAATTTATCGAACAGATTGAACGCGTCGGCGGTAGCGCCCGCAAAACCGGCAAGAACCTTGCCTTCGTACATTTTGCGCACTTTGCGGGCATTCCCCTTCATGACGGTTTGTCCCATTGTTACCTGCCCGTCACCGGCCATTGCTATATGTCCGCCCCGCCGTACGGCGATAACGGTAGTGCTTCGAATTTGTGTTTTTTTCATCGGAACCTCTTTATGTGCAAACGCTTTATTTATTTTCGGAACCGTGCGGGTGCGCCCGGTTGTATAAGGCGGTTAATTCCTCCGTCGTAACATGCGTATAGCGCTGGGTAGTCGAAATACTCGAATGCCCCAGCATTTCCTGTACCGCGCGGATGTCGGCGCCAGAGCGGAGCATCGCGGTGGCAAAGGTATGCCTGAAAACGTGCGGCGACACATGCCGGTTCGTTCCTTCCGCGGACGAATAGCGGCTCACGATAAAGCGCATGCCGCGCGCGCTTAAGGCACCGCCCTTTCGGTTTATAAAAAGCGCTTCCGTTGTTTTGCCGGCCGCTTTAGCACCCGCCTTGCCGATTATTTTGCCGCGCTCAGCCACATACCGCTTTAAAGCGGCGCACGCCTCCTTCGAAAAAAAAACGCGACGGTCTTTTCCGCCCTTGCCGCGTACAAGGGCCGAATCGTACGCAGCGGAAACATCGCCGAGCTTTAACTGCGCAAGCTCGCTTACGCGGCAGCCGGACGAATACAGCATTTCAAACAGGGCCGTGTCGCGTTCGGGCCATAAAAGCGGCGTTTGTCCGGGTTGAGCGCACAAAGCATCGACTTCTTCCGCCGACATGAATTTGGGAACCCTGACCGGATTTTTAACCGTTTTCAAGTCGCACGCGGGGTCTATTTTAATATAATCAAAACGGCGGCAATAGGCAAAGAAATTCCTCACGGAAGCGATAAAACGGTTTATGCTCGCGGCCGCTTTGTTTTGCCGCGACAAAGCGCCGATACACGCTCTCAAGTCTTCGGTCGTTACCGCATCATAAGCCGGATTTTTCGCCGCAGGCGGCACGTTTGCTTTCAGCATGGCGGCCATTGCGTATAAATCGGAACGGTACGCTGCAACGGAGTGTTCGGAAAGCCCGCGTACGCCGCTTTGCCACGCAAGAAATTCCTCAATTAAATCCGTAAAATCAGGCATCGGCGGCTTGGGTTTCCGCGGCGGCCGAAGCGGTGTCGTCTTCGGCGGTATGCAGGTAATCGCAGTCGGGGTTTATGCACGACTTATACGTACCGTTTTTCTTATCGTACTTTTCGACCAAAAACCGGCCGCATTTGGGGCATACGGCGTTGAGCGGCTTAAAGTGGCTGATAAAGTCGCATTCGGGATAATTCGTGCATCCGTAAAATTCTTTACCGCGACCCTTGGTTTTGCGCGCGACGATTTCGCCGTTGCAGCCTTCTTTCGGACACTTTGCAAGCGGCACCGAACGGGTGTTTTTGCATTCGGGGAAGCCCGAACAGGCAAGAAAATAGCCGAACCTTCCCAATTTTTTAACCATCGGCTTTCCGCACAGTTCGCACACCTTGTCGGTCGGCTCGTCCATCGTTCCCTTATAGCTTTCAAGGGTCGCCATAACTTCTTCGACGCGCTTATGAAACGGAAAGTAAAAGTCGCCCATCATCTTCGTCCACTTGACGCGGTTTTCTTCGACCGAGTCCAAATCGCGCTCGACTTCGGCCGTAAAATTTTCGTTTATAACTTCGGGGAACGATTCGACCAAAATGTCGTTTATAATGCGCCCCAAAGCCGTCGGAACAAGCTGACGGTTGTTGCGCGTAACGTAATAACGGTCGAGCAAAACCGAAATAATCGGCGCATAGGTTGAAGGCCGGCCGATTCCTTTTTCTTCGAGCGTTTTAACGATCGAAGCGTCGGTGTAGCGCGCGGGGCCCTGCGTAAAATGCTGCTCGGGCGAAAACTTTACGGCTTCAAGTTTTTCGCCTGCGGTCAATGAGGGAAGACGGCTGCCGTTGTCTTCTTTCGACGAAAGCAGCTTAATGACGCTGTAAAACCCTTTTTCGACGATTTTACTTCCCGAAATGCGGAAGAGGGCGTCGCCCGCTTTTATATCGACGCTTGTCGTGCGGCTTTTTGCGTTGTTCATTTGACTTGAAACAAAGGCTTCCCAAATAAGGGTGTAAAGGCGCAGCTGGTCGCGGTTTAAATATTCTTTTACGTAATCGGGCGTGTATTCGGTATAGGTGGGGCGGATCGCTTCGTGTGCGTCCTGCGCCTTTTTTTCCACGCTGTAGTGCACGGGATTTGACGGAAGTTCGGCGGGAAAATTCTTTTGCAGCCAGTTGCGGACGTCTTCGATTGCCGTGTCCGATATACGCACCGAATCGGTACGCATATACGTGATAAGACCGACGCGGCTCGATCCGATATTGACGCCTTCATAGAGCTGTTGGGCAATCTGCATGGTTTTACGCGACGTAAAGCCGAGCTTGTTCGCCGCCGCCTGCTGGAGTTTCGACGTCGTAAACGGCGCCTTCGGCTTAAGCACGCGGTCGCTCGTTTTTATGTCGGCGACTACGCAGTCGGCATTTTTAATTTCTTTAATAATATCCTGAACGCTTTGTTCCGACTTCAGCTCGATCTTTTTACCCTTGTACTGTACCAGTTCGGCGGTAAAGGAGGTTTTACCTTTTTTAAAGTCGGCTTCGAGCGACCAATATTCTTCGGGTAAAAATTCTTCCACGGCTTTTTCGCGTTCGCACAAAAGCCTGAGCGCAACCGACTGCACGCGGCCGGCCGACAAACCGTTTTTTACCTTTTTCCACAAAAGCGGCGACAAATTGTAACCGACCAAACGGTCGAGTACGCGGCGCGCTTTTTGAGCGTTTACCTTCGCTTCGTCGATGTCGGCCGGATGCAAAACGGCTTCTTTTATTGCGGCCGGCGTTATTTCGTTGAACACAATACGCTTTATGGCCGCAGCCGTTTTTTCGCCGAGCGAATTGCGCAAATGCCAGGCGATAGCTTCTCCTTCGCGGTCGTTATCGCTTGCGAGCAGCACTTCGCCCGCTTTTTTTGCATCCTTTTGTAATTCTTTAAGCAGGGGCGCGCGGCCGCGCACGGTTATATATTCAGGCTCGAAATTATGTTCGATATCGATGGCCATACGCGATTTGGGCAAATCGATTAAGTGCCCCATCGACGCTTTGACCGTATAACCGGGGCCCAGATATTTTTCGATCGTTTTTGCTTTTGCCGGAGATTCCACGATAATAAGGGTGGAATGTTCCTTGTTTTTTTTCATATTATAACTCCACATATTCCGGTGCAAGCAAAGACAGTATATCCTGTGCATCGGAAACGATGCGCGCACCTTCTTCTATATAATTTTTTACCTGCCGCTTTTTTTGGGCCGCCGAAAGCGGCTTTGCGGACGGCGCTTCGGGATAGTCCAAAGCGCATGTATGAAAACACAGTTCTCGGTTTTGCTCAAGAGCAAAATCGGCCGTAATAAGCGCGCCGGAACCCGCCGGAGCTTCCATAATCACGGTTGCCGCGCTCAAAGCCGATATTATCCGGTTGCGCTGCGGAAAATGCCATTTTTCGGCGCCGACACCGGGCGCATATTCGCTCAAAATGCAGCCGCCCGAATTCAATATTGCGGCGGCAATATTTTTGTTCGATACGGGCGTTATCGTATCGACGCCGGATCCGAGTACGGCGGCGGTTTTGCCCGCAGCGGAGCGTAAAGCCCCGCTATGTGCGCATGCATCCGTTCCGAGCGCAAGGCCCGATACGACCGTACAGCCTTTTTCGGCAAGGGCAAACGCAAGGTCGGCCGTAGACTGCATTCCCCGTCCCGTCGGGCATCTTGTACCGACAATCGATACGCACGCCTTTTTTTGCGGCGTCAATACGGCGGGGTTTCCGCGGTAAAACAGCGCATAAGGCGGATCGTATATTTCGTTTAATAAGGGCGGCCACAGCGGATCGTCGTAAAACATAACGGCGATGCGGAATGCCGCCATAATTTTTTGATCGGAATCCGCCAAACGTTCGGCATCCTGCGTTCTCCACAGTTTCGTATCGATAACCCTTCCTATTAAAAGGGAAAGATCATCTATAGAAAGTAACGCAAGACGGGACACCGTGTCAAGTTTTTTTTCAAGAAGTTTTTTTTCGGCAAAACTTAAAAAGCTGAGCCGGCTTATCGCCAAGCGCAGGGCGAAAAGTTCCGGCGAACCGGCCGTATTTTTTGCACTTGCCGAATTCACTGCACCGGCTGCAGGTACCGCGTCCGCTATATTCATTGCGCAGCGCCGCCGTATAAAGCGTCCAAAACCGCTTTTTTATTCGATTCGGCTTCGGCAAACTTTACTTTATTTTTCGTAAGGGCGCAAATGCGGTCGTACATATCGATTGCCGCTTCGTAGTCATAGGTCATATAATAGGCGCGCGCCAAAACGAACATGGCGTCCGTTTGTTTGGTATCGACGCTTAAAAGACGCTGCAAAAGCGGAATAGCTTTTTCCGGCATATTCGTTTCGAAAGTGTATAAAACGGCAAGGCCGTACAGCGCGCGTACATAGCGCGGTTCCAATTCCAGCGCGCGGCTATAGGCGTTTTCGGAAAGGTTAAGGTAAAAAGCGCGCTTTTTAGCCGCCGATGCCGATGAATCGAGTTCGGTTTTTGCCATGTAGCCTGCGCATAAGCCGACATAATAATACAGATTTTGATTGTCCGGATAATACGAAAGCGCTTGCTGAAACGCGCCGAGGGCTTCGCCGTACATGCGGTTGTCAAGGTAGCGTACGCCCAGTATTTTATACCAAACGCCCACTTGGCCTTGTGCGGCCATAATATCTTCAACCCGTCCCTGATACTTTTGTATTGCCGCAACGATTTCTTCTTCGGTTTGCGGAGAACCGACGCCTTCTTCCAAAGCCTGCATGCGCTTTATGTAATTGACGTTCGGGCGGCATGAACTTAAAAGCACAAGGACGGCTGCCGTGAACAGTACAGTCCCCGCCGCCAAAACCGCCGCACCATAGCATACACTTCCCCGCTTATTACACATCATACTCCACCTCGTAAAAACTATGGCGGATAATTCTTGTTCTGTCAAGATAAAAGGGACTTCACTATGGATGGCACCAACAGCAAACAATATGTGAGTTTCAGCGCCGGCTGAAACTTAAGTTGAAAGCCGTGCAGAACATACGCGATGTTTTGACGGGCTTTCGTCCGCCGAATATCCTGTTTTAAATCCCGTACATGGATGCGGGCAAGAATTGTACATCCGTGTACAATTCTTGCTTCGGGTTTTGTTTGCACAAAACCCGCTTATCTAAAACTTTTCCGCCGTCCATGGCGGTAGCTGACAAGCCGTGCAGGATGCACGGCTTTCATACATTTACGGACGGCACGCCAACCGCAAGCCGAGATTGTTGCTGTTGCAATTATCCGGGAGGCTCTTGTCCCGATAGGCACGAGCGGCGTTAAATGTAGTGAAGTCCCAGCTGCCTCCGCGTTTGACGCGTTCAAAACCGGAATCAACACCCATCGGGTCAGTCTGCCCTCCTGCGGGCGTTTCATTCTTATACCAATCCCAACACCATTCGTAAACGTTCCCGCTCATGTCATAGAGCCCGTAGCCGTTCGGCAGCTTTTTCTTTACTTCGTGGGTTTTACCGTTCGCATCGCCTCCGTCGGCATTTTTGTACCACGCATAGTTTTTAAGCTCGCTTTTGATATTTGTGCCTGCCCATTTGTCGTCCGTACCGCCTTTGGCAGCCCATTCCCATTCGGCTTCGGTGGGCAGGCGGAATCCGTTTTTACTCATGTCCAATACGGCATTGTTCCAGTTTGAATTATCCGCTGTAGGGATCTCAGTGTATGCAAGCGTTGAAAAATTTATCGGGCTTCCTGAAACCGTTACAGTATAACACGGCGTAAGTCCGAGCTTTAAACTCAATTTATTGCAAAACGCTATTGCATGGTACCAGTTTACCTTTTCTACCGGACGCTTTTCCTGCACTTCCTCGCCGTCGGGAAGATGGCCGGCACCTTGATGGAAGCTCGGGTTGTTCCCCATAACCGCTTGATACAGTTCCTGCGTTACTTCGGTCTCACCTATCAAGTACGCGGAAAGGTTTACCGTGTGCGGTTTGTTATTGGGCCGCTCGTCGTGTCCTATGGTTCCGTTTGTTACGGCGGCAATGCTTTTCATCGTAAAGCTTACGCTGCCGGCCGTGTAGGTTCTTTCTGTGGGGCGGAATGTTACCTCTACCGTTGTTGCTGCCGTAATTTTTACCCTTGCAGTGGCACTTTCTGCGGTACCGCCTGCTTGCAGTGCGCTGTTCGGCGTAACCGTCCATTTGTCTACCGCATAGTCTTCATCCGGCTCTGCCGTAAAGGTAATTTCGGTATCTTCGGGCAGTTGGTTATCATTGGGCCAGGGTTCTATATCGCTCGTTACCGTGCCTTTTGTCGTCGGATTAAGCGTTACGGTGTGCTTGGTAATAATAGCCGGATCATCTTCTGTAAAAACGGCTTTTATCTTTACCGCCTTTTTTACACTGTGCCTGTACTCGGCCTCGTTAACGGTTTCTCCGTCATCAAGTTCCCACTTTGTAAACTTGTACCCCGTAAGCGGCAGCGCCTTAAAGGTAAGATTGGTATATTGGCTTACCATGCCGTCTTCGGGCAGCTCCGGCGTTACTTTTACATTGCCGCCGACGTTTTTTTCAAGCGTTACCTTAACCTTAGGCACGGGACCTCCGCCTCCTCCGCCCGCGTTGTTCGGGCATGCGGTAAACAACAACAGCATAGAGAGTGCTGCTCCCAACAGAATCGATGTTCCAAACTTTGTTTTCATAAACACCTCCTTAAAATAGTTTTTTATTTAGGGAAGGGAAGACACTTTTGCGACTAAAAGTTTCTTCCCTTCCCTAAAACCCAACCCATCTTCCAAATAACGCTTAAGGGCTCTGAATTGCTACGCCTTGCTTGCAATTCCTTAAGAATCCCGACTTGCAGCTATTGTTCCGACACGAGGTCGGGAACGCTGTATGTAATCAATGTTTTGAGCACTGCTCAAAACTCGAGTTGAAAATCGTACATGAATGTACGATTTTCAAACCCTCTCTCTCCCTTAAACCCACTCTCTCCTTCCCGCACTGAGAACAAGCCGCTTCACTTTGAACACTCAAACAATGCGGGACTGTCTGCCACGGATGGCAGTAAAAGCCATACGTTCCCGAGTTTGCAGAGCAAACTCGAGTTGTGAATTGCACACGGATGTGCAATTCACATACCATTTTCCAAATAACGCTTAGGGCTTTTCCCTGTACGGGCGTCCTGCCCGTACTCTCTCCCCAAAATAAGCCTTTTATCCGTTCCGACACGAGGTCGGAAAAGCTGTAGGTAATCGACGTTTTTGCAAAGCCGAGAGGATTTGCAAAAACTCGGCGTTGAAGCGAACGGTGCCATTTGTACCGCGAGCTTCAACCAATCCTCCTTTTGCGGTAAAAATAAAAAACGCACAAAGACAGTACTCCTGTCCTGTGCGTGTGGTGTGAGAAAAATGGTATGTATTTGATTAAAAATTTACTTGGGCGCAAGAAGCCCTTATGTTGCTTGTTGCTTGTTGCTTGTTGCTTGTTGCTTGTTGCTTGTTGCTTGTTGCTAAAAATTGTGCCGGGCGTGCCGGTGCGTGTCAAGTGCTTTTCTGTCATCTGTATAATAGTATAACACGGGTTTATGCGGATTTCAAGTTTTACGCACGTAAATCAGGGCTGCTTTAGCGGCTGTTTTTCGGCCGTTCCCGATCCGTGGGAAGGGAAAAATTTGCTGTGGCAGTCGTGCAAAGCGCTGTCGTCTATGTGCGTGTAGATTTGCGTTGTCGAAAGGTCGGCGTGCCCCAAAAGTTCCTGCACGCTGCGCAAATCGGCACCGCCTGCCAAAAGGTGGGTCGCAAATGAATGGCGCAGTGTGTGCACCTTCGCCGTAACAAGCGAAAGTTCTTCCAGCTCCTGAAAACGCTTCCAAATTCCCTTGCGCGACAAACGTCCGCCGCGGTAGTTTAAAAAAAGCCACGGGACAATGCGGTTTTTTACAACAAGGGGGCGGCCTTGTTCAAGCCAGTTTTGTATGCGGAAAGCCGCTTCGTTGCCGAAAGGCACCATGCGCTCTTTATCGCCCTTACCGTGTACAAACAGCATATGTTCGCTCAAATGCACGTGCTGCAGCTCAAGGGCCGACGCTTCGCTGATGCGCAGCCCCGACGAATACACCAATTCGAACAGCGCCCGGTCGCGCAAGCCCAAAGGATTCGACACGTCTATAACCGAAAGCAGTTTTTCAACCTGTTCTATACCGAGCACGCGCGGAAGCCGGCGGCGGGAACGGGGGCGCTGCAAAAGAAGGGCGATGTTTTCCGGCCATATGCGGGTTCTCACCAAATACGAGCCGAAAGAACGCAGCGCCGAAATATCTTTTGCGACCGTCAATTCGTCGGCGGGAATTCGCGAAGCATCTCCGGTTTTTCGGCGCACAAGATAGTGCAGCAAATCCTGAACGCTTAACGAAGCGTAATCGATGCCGGATTCGGCGCACCAATCCAAAAGTTCTTTTACGGCGATTTTATACGTTTGCGCGGTTAAAAGACTTTTTCGCTCAACCGTCAACAGATCGTCGTAAAAACGCTCGAGAACGGGATATTCACAGCCGTCTTTTTGTGAGCAATTCAATCGTTATCCAAGCTGATGCGGTTTGTGCGCAAACACGCCGGAATTTCTATATCGTCTTTGGAGCGCGCGGCAGAACCGGACGAAGAAGGGAACGGGCTTTTTTGCGGTTTTTCGGCAGCCGATTCCGACGGACGGCGCAGCGAACGCGCAAAAGAAGATGTCCCGTTTCCGAAAGATGTCGAAAGTGCAGAGGAAGAATCAAAGGCCGAAGACGACTTTGAGCCGTGCCCGATCGTTTCCCACTGATTGTACGAAACCAAATTGTCGTCGTCCGCGGACTTTTTTTCGCCGAAAGAAGAAACCGGGGATGCGCAGGTGCTTTTTCCGCCCGGAAATTCCGTTGCGATAACGGTTACCGCAACGCCGTCGCCCATAGCAGGATCGACCGCCTGTCCGTAAATGATAAAAACTTCAGGATCGGCCGTTTCGGTGATTGTATCGACGATTTCGTTCGTTTCGGCCAGCGAAAGGGTTTCGCCGCACGAAATGTGGATTAAAATATTTTTTGCGCCTTCAATATGCGAATCTTCCAAAAGCGGATTGTTTATGGCTTCCGTTGCGGCATCTATCGCGCGCGAATTTCCTTCGCCCTTTCCGATACCCAAAATCGCGTCTCCCTTGCCTTTCATAACGGTTTTGACGTCCGCAAAGTCGATGTTCACTTCGCCGGGTCTCGTAATAAGATCGGAAATTCCCTGCACGCCCTGACGCAGCACGTCGTCGGCAACCAAAAACGCTTGCTTGACGGGAGTCGTTTTTTCCACGATATTCAAAAGATTTTGATTGGGAATAACGATAAGCGTATCGACTTGTTCGTGCAGTTTTGCAATACCATCCTCGGCGAGGCGCATTTTAACGCGGCCTTCAAAATGGAAGGGTTTGGTAACGACGCCGACGGTTAAAATCCCCTGCTCTTTTGCCGCCTGAGCGATAATCGGCGCGGCTCCCGTTCCGGTTCCGCCTCCCATTCCGGCGGTGATAAACACCATATCGGCGCCTTTAATCGCGTTCGAAATAGCGTCGATGTCTTCCTGGGCGGCTTTTTCGCCCACTTCGGGTTTACCGCCGGCACCCAAGCCGCCGGTCAGCTTCGAACCGATGCCGATTTTCACCGGAGCTTTCGAACCGCCGAGCGCCTGCAAGTCGGTATTCGCGACAATAAATTGAACGTTTTTTATGCCGGCATCGATCATGCGGTTGACGGCATTCGAACCGCCCCCGCCCACGCCGACAACCTTAATCACAGTCGGACTGATAGTCTTTTCGTCTATTACAGAAAATTCCATGATAATAACTCCCGCCCCCAAAACGCGCGGAAAACGGCGTCAATAAAACGCACCGCCGTTTACGCACTATTAAGTTTATATCAGTTTACAATACATTTCAATATACCGGGCCTAAAAGCTTTAAAAAAACTCTTTGAGCCACTGTAAAAAATTACGCAAAACCGATTCCGGATCCGCTTTACCTCGCTTCGCCCCCGGCCGGGTTTCGCCTTCCTGCCTGCTGCGCACGGTACTCATACCGCTCAATAAAAGACCGGTAACGGTCGCAAATTCGGGCGAGCGGTACATTTCCGCAGGCCCGCCGAAATTCCCCGGCTGGGCGATACGGACGTTTTCCGTTTTAAATTCCTTGGCGGCAAGTTCGGCGATACCGCTCATTAAGGCGCCGCCCCCTGCAAGCACAACGCTTCCGCTGAGGCGCTGCTTTTTTACCTGTTCGGGCAGTCTTTGGCGCACCATGGCAAAAATCTCTTCAATGCGCGGCCTGATAATTCCGCATATTTCAAGGCGCGAAATAACCTGCGGCGGGTTGCCGCCTATGCCGGGAATAACCACTTCATCGTCTTCGTTTATAAGAGCTTCCCAACAGCAGCCCGACGTTTTTTTAACCTTTTCGGCGGTATCGAACGATATGCCGCGCACCAGCGAAATGTCGTTTGTTACGAGGCTGCCGCCGACGGGAACGGATACGGCGCACAGGGGAGAACCTTCGGCAAGCACGAGCACGTCCGTCGTTCCTCCTCCCAAATCGATCACGATTGAACCGAGTTCCCGTTCTTCTTCGCTTACGGCCGCCTGAGCCGAACAAAGCGTTTTAAGCATAACGTTGTCGACCGTATAACCTGCGCGCGATACGCAGCGCAAAAGATTTTCCGTCGAAGTGCGCGAAGAAGTGATTATGCACACTTCCGATTCCAAACGCACGCCGAGCATGTTGAGCGGGTCTTTGATGCCGCCCTGTCCGTCTACGATGTACGAGCGCGGAACGACGTGCAAAATATTGCGGTCGAGCGGAATGTTTACCGCGCGGGAAGCTTCTATGACACGGCGAATATCTTCTTCGTTTATTTCGCGGCTGCTTCGATTTTTGGCGGTAACGGCGACAAGGCCTTTGGAGATAAGGCTTTCTATTTGAGAACCGCCGACGGCCGTTATGCACGAGCGAACCTCGCGGCCGGCCATCATTTCGGCGCCCTCAATAGCGGTTTTAATGGACTTCATTGTGGATTCGATATTCACGATAATACCCGCTCGCAGCCCCGTGGAAGGCGCGGTTCCGACGCCCGTTATCAAAAGCGAACCGTCTTCCGAGTATTCGCCGATGACCGCGCGTATGCTGCTTGTTCCTATATCAAGTCCCGTTATAATATCGCTCACAAATCCCTCCGAGTCCGTAAGTCAGGAATGCAATTTATACGATACGGCACCGTAACGCAAATCGACTTCGGATACATTCGGCCTTAAGCCTTTTACCATTTCCAGCACAAGCATCATCGACTGCAGTGCGCTTTCGCACAAGTTGCGGTCGGTTAAAACCCGCACCTTCGAATACAAAGGATACAAAGCCAGTTCGTAATTCCCGTACTCTTTCGGCAGCACTTTGATTTCGGAAACCGCCGAAAAATATGCGGGATTGCTGTCCTGAATAAGCGAAACGCGTTCCAAAAGCGAGCGGTACTTGGAATCGAGGTGCATACCGTCGAAAAACGAATCCGCTTCCAAGCCGCTTATCAAAGGCAATGAAGAAGGCGGAACGGTTCCGTCCGATTTGAATAATACACCGTTTTTGTCGATTTGAACAGGGCATGTCTTGCCGTTTACTTCGGCTAAGGTAACGGCGACCGGAACGCGCTCTTTTATTTTTACGAATACTTTGTCGGGAAAACGTTTTTCAACCGATACGCTTTCGATGGCGCCGTAAGAAGAAAGCTGGGAAACGGCAACCGCCGTGTCAAAACCGATCCAGCGGCTGTCGCAATGCAGCGAAAGCTTTTTGCCCAAGTCTTCGGCGCGGAGGTTTTGCAAGCCGACAAACGTAACGCGCACTTGCGATGTTGCCGGAATAACGACGAGGTATAAAAGTCCTTCCAAAACGAGAACGGCGCCGAGCAAAAACACCAAAACTTTAAGAACGGTTATCTTGCTTTTTGTCTTAGCCTTCACATCCGGCCTCTGTTCGTTTTCGTTCGGATAATAGGGTGTAAAATCGGAATACATATAATTTTCACTCATATACAGCTCCGTTTTCTTCTTCGCTATTTTTATAGCGGGACACGTTTATCAGCACGCCGCACAGGCAAAGCGTTATCAATATGGAAGAACCGCCCGACGAAAAAAACGGCAGGGGAATTCCGGTTGCAGGCACTGCACCGCTTACAACGGCAATATTCATAAGCGACTGCAGCACGATAATAAGCGCGCAGCCGAACGCGCACAAACTTCTGAATCTTTCCGGGCATTTAAACGCGATTGAAAAAGCGCGGCAGGCAAAAAACGCAAGCAGAATAAAATACAGCACCACCCCGATAAGCCCCATCGCTTCGGCCCAGCCGGCAAAGATAAAGTCCGCCTGAACTTCGGGAATCGCATTGCTCCGCTGAATGCCGCCGAGTCCCTGCCCCCAAAAACCGCCCGCACTTATCGCGCGCCGCGAAACCCGTATTTGATAATTCAATCCGTTTATATCGAGTTCGGGCTTTAAAAAGGCGATAACGCGGTTTGCGCGGTACGCTTCGTCGAAAACAAACAAAATACTTAATGCGGCGGTAATCAAAATAAAGACCGCAAACCAATGCAGTTTTACGCCGACAATAAAAAACATAAATAAAGCCGTTATAAGCAAAAACACGGCCGTCGAAAAATCGTCCTGCAAAAAAACAACGAGCACAAAGGCAAAAACGCCTACTGCGGCGGGATACAGCGAAACGCCCGGATCGTCCAAGCGATCGTATTTTTTTGCAAACAGATTCGCCAAAAACAACACGACGGCAAGCTTTGCCGCTTCCGACGGCTGAAAGGTCGAAAAAACGGGAACGCGTATCCAGCGGCTCGCACCGTTGCGCCTGATTCCTATACCCGGCAAAAACGGAAAAAAACACAGAATGAAGATCCCGATAACGATGAACGGCAGCGCTTTGCGCAGCATATCCATATCGATCCATGCAAAAATCAACAGGAACAGAAGGCCTGCGGCAATACCGAGCGCCTGCCGTTTTACAAAATACAGCGGATTATCGAACATTCTGCCGGCATAGTCGGCGGACGTAATGTACAAGGTTACCAAACCCAAGCCGACCAACAGCACCATCGACGCAATAAGAGCTGCGTCAAAGGACGAATCGTGTACGGTTTTTTGCGGAAACACCGAATATTTATTCATGCGGCTCCCTCCCTGCCGTCCGTAAGGAAGGGTACGAGGCGTCCCAAAGCCATGCCGAAAGACGCTTTAATAAGCACAAGATCTCCCGGCCTCAATTCGGCGCGAAGGGACGGCGCACATGTTTCAACCGATTCGGCATCGGGAATGAGCATGATTTTTTTACCGCCGGCGTACTTTTGTTCGGCAAAGGCTTTGTTAAACGCTTTGCCCACGAACACGATAAATTCCGCATCGGATCCGAGCGCTTTGTTTACCAAACGCGCGTGCGCATCCCCTTCGCTTTTGCCCAATTCGAACATATCGCCGAGTACCAGCACTTTGCGCGCCGGATGGCGGACGGAGTTTAAAAAATCGATTGCGGCGTCCATGGAATCGGGATTTGCGTTATAGCAGTCTTTTACAATCGTTATATCGCCTTCCAAAATCTGCATTCTGCCCGAAAGCGGTTTTACGCTCTCCAAGCCGGCTTTTATCTTGTGCGGTGCAATACCGAAATGTTCGGCAACCGCAATCGCGGCGGCGGCATTTTTTGCATTGTGAATTCCGCACAGCGGAAAATCAATGTGCAGATTTTTATAAAAAAGACGGCTGCCCTTAAGACCCGCATCTTCAACCTTTGTTATAAGCGATTTTTTTCCGAGGCCGAAGGTATGCAGCGTACCCGGAACGCCGCGCATTAAAAATTCTTTATACGGATCGTCTTCGGGAACAAAGCCGGTACATTCGGCCGTAAAGTTCGAAAAAATCTGTTTTTTTTCCTCAGCTATGTTATCGGTGCTGCCGAGAATACCGATATGGGCGGTACCGATGTTCGTAATAAGCGCGGTTTGCGGAACAAGAACGTCGGCAAGTTCTTTTATTTCGCCCCTGCGGTTCATGCCCATTTCGAACACGCCGATTTGATGATGAGGCCGGATATTGAATACCGAAAGGGGCAGCCCCGTTTCCGAATTCAGATTTCCCCGATTCATAACAACCGAATAGGATTGAGAAAGAATCGAAGCGATGCATTCTTTTACCGTCGTTTTTCCGCTCGAACCGGTAATACCGATTTTTTGCAACGCGGGGAATTTGGCCACGTAAAAGGCGGCGGCTCTTTGCAAAGCGTGTAAGGTGTTTTCGGTTAAAACGACGCTCACGCCCCGCTTTGCAAGCGCTCTATACAAAGGCGAAAATTCCTGTACCGACGAGTTCATCGCCAAAACGACCGACGCGCCGTTTTCGCACGCTTTTTCTATAAACGAATGCCCGTCGCAGGATGTTCCTTTCAGCGCTGCGAACAAAGCGCCTTTTTCCGCCGTGCGGCTGTCCGTGCTCACCGACGTAAAAACGCATGCGCCCTTCCCGCCCGCTCCTTTACCGCCGTCTGCGCCGAAAAGAGCGCCGCCCGTTGCGCGAAGAAGTTCGTCGAGAGAAAGAAAGCTTTCGTTTTTTTGCGTGCACATTTTTATTTTCCCTTTGGAGCGCGTTTAATTTCCACGCGGTCTATTTCATCTGAAGAAGCCTGATGCATACCCAATTCTTCAACGGCGATTTGTTCAATCCGCGTCGAACTGGAAAGCAAGCCTATATCGCTTATAAGCTGTTTATTGTTTTCGATTAAATCGGTTTGTTTTTTTTCGAGGCTTTTAAGCTGGTTTTCAAGGCCCATGTAGCGGTGAGCCTGCAAACTTTGAACGGCAAGCAGGGCCGGAATGCACAAAGCCGTAAGAATAAAAGCTATATCTTTAAAAATCGATTTTAATTTTTCCATAAACACCTTCCCGTTTATTTATCGGCTTTTTACAGTTTCCGTAATACCCGCAGTTTTGCACTGCGCGACGGCGGATTTTCACCAACTTCTTTTTCATCGGCGCTTACCGGCTTACGCGTAATCAAAGCGGCCCTCGCCTTTCCGGAACAGGTACACACGGCCTGTTCGGGAGGACAGATGCAGTTTTTCGCACACTGCTTAAAATAATTCTTTACCGTTTTATCTTCCAAAGAATGAAAGGTTATCACTCCCATCTTTCCGCCGGGATTCAAAACGGCAAAGGCTTTATCCAATACGTTTTCCAAACGCTCCGTTTCTTTATTGACCGCTATACGCAAAGCTTGAAAACTTTTTGTCGCAGGATGAATCGGACCGAAGCGGTAGGGAGCGGGAACGGCCGCGTAAATACAGTCGGCAAGCTGTTTGGCCGAAGTAAAAGGCGATAAATGCCGGCTTTTTTCGATCGCCTGCGCAATGCGTCTGCTGAAGCGCTCGTCGGCAAAACGGTAAAACAAATCGGCAAGTTCGTCGGCTCTCAAATTGTTTACCAAATCGGCAGCGGTTTTACCTTCGGCAGGATTAAGGCGCATATCGAGCGCTTCGTCGCTGCGGAACGAAAAACCGCGTCCCGAGCATTCATAATGGAAAATCGATATGCCCAAATCGAATAAAATAATATCGGGGCGCGGCAAAGAAGAAGGATAGTCGGCATAAAAATCCGTAAACCATCCCCGGTAAAACGACATTCGCTTTCCGAAAACGGCAAGCCGTTCGCGCGCACGCTTTTGGATTTCTTCATCGACATCCAAACCCATAATGCGCAAATCGGGAAAGCGCCGCAAAAAAGCATAAGAGTGCCCGCCTTCGCCGAGCGTCGAATCGATCATAAAGCCGCCGTTTTTATAATTTTCTCCTTCCGGAGAAAGCAGGCTGACTGTCTGCTCGAGCAAAACCGGCGTATGCACGTATGTATATGTTCCCCCACCCATAGTTCATTCCGCCTATAAATGAATGCCGTTTAAGCCTTCGGCCGCCTGTCTGAACAGGGTATCGGTTTCGGCGATGTAGTGCTCGTAGCGCTCGGCATCCCATAATTCCATATATTTATTCACGCCCATAATGACGCATTCTTTAACCAAACCGGCGTGTTCGCGCAAACTTTGCGGAATGGACAAGCGTCCGGCTTTGTCGAATTCGACTTCCTGTGCGGGCGCAATTAAACGGCGCAGCACAAGGCGTGAATCTTTGTTAAAAGGAGATGTTTGTTCCATAAGTTTTTCGGAAAAATTCTTCCATTCGGCGGGAGTGTACAGCCACAAACAGCCGTCAAGCCCCTGCGTTATCATGAGAACATTTTCCGTCAATACGGTACGCAGCCTCGCCGGAAAAAGGATCCGTCCTTTTTCATCGAGTGTGTTGCGGTACTCGCCAGTTACCAGTTCCATACCACTTATTACCACAAATATCCACTTTCTACCACTTTTATACATTTTAACGTAAAAAAAAGCAATGTCAACGCAAAAATGGGAAAAAAACACAAAAACGGCTGCCGGCTTTACATTTCGCTTATACAGATGTATAGTATATTCGTGATAAATACCTATAATGAGTCTTCTTTGCATAAAAGATTTAAAATTGCGGCGGCAGAAAAATACGGCGGGAAAACGGAACAATGTGTCGGCCAGTACATTTGCGATGCCGTCGCCGCCGACGGCACGATAATCGAAATACAAACGGGAAGCTTTACGCACCTCTGCGGCAAACTTGCCGCTTTGCTGAAAACGCACCGCGTGCATCTTATCTATCCGCTTATGACGGCCGTCTATTTGGAATACCGCGACGAAAACGGCCGCCTTTTGTCGCGGCGCAAAAGCCCCGTAAAGCGCGGCATCTATCATATTTTTGACGAACTGACCGCCTTGCACTCGGTTTTGCCGCATAAAAATTTTTCGTTCGAAGCGGTTGAAACGTCGGCGGTAAAAACGCGCATAAAAACAGCCGAGCCGGTACAGTCGGCAAACAAAAGGCGGCGCTATAAAAAAAACTGGCTCGCATCCGATACGGCCGTCGAAAAAATCGGTATAAGCCGCGTTTTTCGCAGTGTGCGCGATTATTTAAATCTTTTGCCGAAAAACCTTCCGCAGGAATTTACCGTAAAAGACCTGAGCGCACGTATTGAAGAGCCGGCGGCTTCCGCACGCCAAATAAACGAAATGCTGTGGCTGTTTAGAAAACTAAACTTTGTTACGCGCACGGGAAAGCGCGGAAACAGTTTTTTGTACTCGCTGATTTAAAATTCGCTGATTTAAAAACAAAAACCCGCCTGCGGAACCTTGCGGATTCTGCAAGCGGGCTTTGCTTATTGACCTTAAGCGATATCTTACCAGTTATCCATCATATCATACGGATCGTGGTTTTCAAACGAATACATATCGCTGACCGAGCGCAAATCGTCGAAGTAGATATAGTACGTTCCGAAAGCAACTTCGGGGTCGCAATCTACACGGAAGCCGACAACCGAAAGTCCGGGACGGCTGCTGAAATAGGCGCTGTCCTGCACAATGCCGCGTTTTCCGTCGGGAGAAGGCGGTACGGCAACGACCATCTGCTTCCAGCCGGTAAAGGCTAAAGTTCCCATATACAATTCGAAGTTGTTACCGAAAAAGTCGCGCACAAGCAAGGTTAAGGTATGATTTTGGTTACGGCCGGCAACCCACACCGAAACGGTTTTTGCAACGCCGTCTATAGCCAAGGGCTGAGAAGGAGTTATAAAAAAGGAGTTTATGCCGCGGCGGAAAAATTCAACCTTTACGCCGTAGGTGTGCGTATCCGAAAGTTTTTCGTCACCGGGTGTTTCAATAGCGGATTTCGCTTCCGGATCGGGACCGCCCTCAAAAAAACGTCCCGTGATAATGCCGTAGTCGGGCGACATTTTTACGTTCCAAGAACCTTCGCGTTCGAATAAGTCGATCGAAACTTCGCGCAAGGCAAAGTTTGCCGAATCGGCACCCAGCACGGTCGGGTCGGGAGCGGTTAAATCTTTATTTTGCGCAAAAACAAACCCCGCCGTACCAATGATCAATAAGAGTACAATTAATTTTTTCATCAGTTCGTTCCCCCGCTTGCATTACTGAAATCGACATCCTGCAATTTAAATCCGTCGTAAACATTGGACAATGTATTTGAAGCATACCTGAGTTGATCAAAATAAATCATAAAATCGTCGACGTATTCTTTCGGATCAGTGCGGATACGGAAGCCGACGAAGGTCATCGTTTTCGGACCGGAACGGAAACGCGAACGTTGCGGAATCCAGCTCGGAACGCGTACGACGACATTTTTCCAGCCGTAAAAATTCAAATTAGCTGCGTTAAGAACATGAACGCGTCCGTTAGCATCGCGTACGAGCACGTCGAGATAGTACAGATAATTTGCGCCCCATACCCAAAAATCGATTTGATTTACAATACCTTTAAAAGGAACTTCATAGGGCTTCATTTCTCCGCTTTCATCTTTTTTTTGCGGATAAATTTCAAACCAGTTGTTACCCTTGCGCTGGAATTTAATTTGCACGCCGAGTACTTGCGCATCGGGGTCACCTTCTTCGCGGTACACTTGCAATGAATTGGGTATCCCGGCAAAATAGCCCATTCTCGGATACACTTCATTTTTTTCTTCATTGACGTATACCGATTTACTCGCCTGAATTCCCCACGAAAAATCCTGATTTGCGGGTACGTCAAAGTTATCGATCAAAATCGTCTCAACGCTTTTTGCATTTGGCTGGGCGGACAGCGGCAGACAGACACAGACAGCGAGTATAAGACTTACGCAGACCAAACCGTAATGTTTCATCCAAAACTCCTTTTCTTATTTATCATAGGAAAAAAATATTCTTATACAATAATATCGGTACAATTATATTTGTTCAACATATCTTTGTCAATCTTTTGTTTCGTTGTTATTGATTATTTTCAAAAAAGAACGTACTATTGCCGTATCTTAACGACAAGGAGTTATTATGGTCAGTTATAAGGACTTAGGTTTGGTGAATACGAAAAAAATGTTCGCCAAAGCCATCAAAGGCGGCTATGCGATCCCCGCGTACAACTTCAATAACATGGAACAACTTCAAGCGATTATTCAAGCGTGCGTGGAAACGAATTCGCCGGTTATTTTGCAGGTTTCTTCCGGTGCGCGCAAATACGCAAACCAAACGCTGTTGCGCTACATGGCGCAGGGAGCCGTTGCGTATGCAAAAGAATTGGGCTGCAAAAAACCGCAGATTGCGCTGCACTTGGATCACGGCGATTCATTTGAATTGTGCAAATCCTGCATTCAAATGGGATTTTCGTCCGTCATGATCGACGGTTCGTCGCTGCCCTACGAAGAAAACGTAAAATTGACGAAAAAAGTATGCGATTACGCGCACAAACAAAAAGACTATATCACGGTTGAAGGCGAGCTGGGCGTTTTGGCCGGCGTTGAAGACGATGTTTCGGCCGAAGAAAGCCACTATACGAAGCCCGAAGAAGTGCAGGATTTTGTAAAGAGAACCGGAGTAGACTCCTTGGCGATTTCCATCGGCACCAGCCACGGCCGCCAAAAATTCAAGCCCGAACAGTGCAAAAAAAATGCGGACGGAGTGTTGATTCCTCCTCCCCTCGCCTTCGACGTACTGTCCGAAATAGAAAAAAAATTGCCCGGCTTCCCGATCGTCCTGCACGGATCATCGTCGGTTCCGATCGAATATGTTAAACAGATCGAAAAATACGGCGGAAAATTAAAAGATTCCGTCGGTATTCCCGAAGCGCAGCTGCGCAAAGCCGCAAAATCGGCCGTGTGCAAAATCAACATCGACTCCGACGGACGCCTTGCAATGACCGCGGCTATCCGCAAAGTTTTTGTCGAAAGTCCGAGCGAATTCGACCCGCGCAAATACTTGGGGCCTGCCCGCGACGAACTGAAAAAGATGTATATTCACAAAAACAAAGAAGTACTCGGCTCCGCCGGCCATTTGGAATAAGCTCTTTGAGCGTTCCGAAAAATGCAATTTTAAAGATTGTAAAGCGGGCTGTCAAAAGCGCATAACGCGTTTTCGGCAGCCCGTTTTTATTGTCAAACCTTCCTTAAAATGCGGCGGTCGAGGGAATATCAATTCTTGAAGGACGCCGCATTCGTGCGCGGAAGCATATAAAAGCGGCGTCCTTTTATGACCGCCACGGATGGCGGCAAAAGCCATGGAAGCGATATTTTGGTTTTGCCAAAATTCGCTATAAACAGATGTACATGGAAGTACATCTGTTTATGCCGGCGCCATTTCAGCAGCCGAAGTTAAACCTTCTTGCCGTACCAATCGACCTTGCGCGTAAGGAACATAAGAAGCGCAACCGTGCAAAAAATGCCGATGCTTCCGATAAGCAGCGCGTAATCTTCCGACTGCAAAATACCGAACAGCAAAAAATACGAAACCGCCTGCACTGCCGAAAGCAGCAAGCCCCACTTAAAGCGGTGAAAGATCGCTGCCGCATAAAACAGTACAACGGCGCATACGCCGGTTGTCGCAATCAAATAGCTCAATTTAAACGAAAGGTGCTCGGATATGGAAAGAATCAGCAAATAAAACAAAATATCGGCGATTCCTATAAGAAAGTATTGGATAGGGTGAATCTTAACCGCGCTCCACAGCTCGCACAAAAAGATAGCCAAAAACGGCACCGCTAAAAATAACAGCGCATAGGTTATGCATCTTTTTGCCTGCGAATAATTGTTCACCGGAGTGATAAAACCCACAACGACTTCTTCGGCGCCGGAACTTGTCTTTGAAGAAGCGGTAAAAACTTCCGTATCTTCGGTTTTCCACGTACGCGGGAACACTGTGCTTAAACCGGAAATATTCCATACGGCGCTGAATCCGTCCTTATTCAGCGTCCGCTCCTTGGGCAGCCAGCCCCCGCTAAAGCTGGGCGAAGGCCAGGTCGAACGCAAATCGAACACGTTGTCCTGCGCAAGCGGGACGATTTTTAAGCTTTTGCCGCCTTGAATCGAAAGACTTCCTTTGAGCGAAAAACCCGATTTTACCGCCGCTTCGTTTACCGTATAGTATACGGCGCTGCCGAACGGAGAAGCGTCGTTCGGGTCCGAAAGCGCAATTTCAAGCTCCCGTCCGTTTAATTGCAGCGCGGGCTGGGCGGTAAAACTTTTTTTGTTTTCAATTCCGAGTATGAGAACGGCGTCTTTCCAGCGTATATCTTTTTCCGGTATATTGAATTGACTGAATCGAAAAGCGGGGAATTCGGCGTTTAAGCCGACATCGGCGTTAAAGACGGGCACGGTAAAAATACCGCGCGACAGATAATACGGATTTACCTGAGCCGAAAGCGAATAGGTTTCGGGCACTTCAATAATGTAATAAGTGCGGAGGCTCCGGATTATATTGCCCTTTTCGTCTTTGCGCTCCGTCATTTTTTCGTACGGCACGGCAAGCACAAGACCTTCAATCGTCGGTTCGCCGCCGACCGGTTCCATAATGGAATCTTCGGCGTCCTCTTTGTAAAATTCCCTGTCGCGTATAAGCGATTTAATAAAGGTGATCGGGATTAAAAGTACGAGCAAAAGCGCAAAAATAATCAGCGGTTTTACCCACGCCCATTTTCCCGAAAAATCAATTGATTTTGTTTCCATTGCGTTATTATAACCGCCTGTTTTGAAAAGTCAACACAGTGTTTTTTTATACCTCAGGGGCGGCCGGACCTTTATGGTTATGATAACCGCAGAGGTGCGACCTCCAGCGCCTATCAGCCTTCCATTCAAGCGTACGGTACGGATCGGCATACGAGTGCAAATATTCTTCAAATAAATCCCGCATACTGCGCAGTGCGGAAGCATACCGGGGATTGTGCGCTTGCGTCTTTTTTTCGTACGGATCGTGTTCCAAATCGTACAATTCTTCAAAATCGTCTTCGAGATAATGAATATATTTATATCGTTTTGTTCTGATCATACGGGAAGGCGAAACGGTATAGCCCCATTCGGTATGCCACTGGCAAGCGGCGTATATTCTTTCGACATCCTTGCCTTCGTATATCGAATCAAGCAAGGATATACCGTCGAAATTTTCGGGACACGGAATGCCGGCTAAGGCGCACAGTGTGGGAGCAATATCCAAAAGGCATGCAAGGCCGCTTATTTTTTCCGTCCGCGGCACTATTCCGGGACCGCAAACGGCCAAGGGAACCTGCACGCATTCTTCGTACATATTGACTTGTTTGGTAACGCAGTTCCGCGCGGCGACGTTATCGCCGTGGTCGGAAAAAAAGAAAATAATCGTTTTATCCCGTTTACCGCGCTTTTTAATCACATCGAGCAGTTGTGCTATCCGCGCATCAACAAGCGAAAGGTAGTGGTGATACGCCGCAATATAATGCCTGAAATTGTCTTTTGTCCATCCGGCGGCTTGAGCCTGCCGTACATGCGAACAACAAATATAGCGCACGGACGCGGAACGGTTTTCGATATCGTCAAAATCAAAATTCGGCGGAAGCGGCGGCAATTCCCCGAAAGGAAGCGGCACATCGGTATGCACACCCTTATTCGCGCCGACCCAGCCGCAGATATTATGAGGATTGACAAAATCGACCGCCATCAAAAGCGGCGAAGAAAAATCCCATTCTTTCAAAAAACGGCAAGCCTTTTCTCCCGTATTTGTATCTTCATAGGTATCCATGTTATAAGGCCATGCGTCGTATGTGTCGGGAACAAAGGTTTCTTCTTCGCGGGCGCATTCAAACCCGCGCAGCGTACCCGCGTCGTGGCATTTGCCGAAATGAACCGTTTTATAGCCCGAGCGGGCGAACAGGTCTCCTATCGTTTTATGTTCCGTCCCGAAATTCGGTACCGGCCATTTTCGTCCATTCGATAAAATGCCGGTTTTATGCGGATACATGCCGCTCCATAAGGATGCGCGCGAAGGCTGGCAAAGCGGAAATTGGCAAAAACAGTTTTCAAATACAACGCCGAAAGCGCACAGTTCGTCGATAGCCGGCGTTACGGATTGTCCGCCGTATGCGTTTAAAACGCGGCTGAAAAGCTGATCGACTTGAATAAGCAGTATGTCCGGCTTCATGCTTTAACCGCTACCAATACGGATTCCATTTTTTTTGCAGCCGGATAAGAGCTTCCGCATAAAAATAATCGCCCCAAGTGGAACATTCGTCAACGCCGCGGTTTTTACACGGATTATACGGACTTTGGCGCGCATAAGTGCCGTGTAAAAGTTGGCCGTTCGAAACCGACGGATCTTTAACGGCACAGTCCTGCCACAGTCTGCGGCACAAGCGGGAAGCGGCGTCTTTCAAATAGTGTGCAAAATCGTCATCGACGTATTCGGCCATTTCGAGCATACCGCACAAAGCGATCGCAAGAGCCGACGAATCGCGCGGTTCGGAAGAACCTTCGGTAAAGTAAAAATCCCAATACGGAATAACGCTTTCGGGCAAACGGTCGAGAAAAAACGCCGTAACTTTTTTAAACACATCCATAGCCTCGTCCGATTTTGTGTAGCGGTACGCCAAGGCCGAACCGTAAACGCCCCACGCTTGACCGCGCGCCCATGCCGAATCGTCTTTGTAGCCTTGGAAGGTTACACCTTTAAGCGGAGCGCCCGTATCGGGATCGAAAAAGTACGTATGAAAGGTTGAATTGTCGGGCCGCAGCACATAGCGTATGGAAGTATGCAAATGCGCTTCCGCCACGGTGCAGTATTCGTCTTTTCCGGTAATTTCCGCCGCCCAAAACAAAAGCGGAATATTCAAAAGACAGTCGATAATAAGCCGATAATTGTCTTTTGCTCCCAAAGCGCCCCAGGCTTGAATAAATCGCCCCTTCGGCTGAAAACGCGATACAAGGTTGTCGGCCGCGGCGAGCGCCGCTTTTTTTGCCTGCTCGTTTCCGGTCAGCTTGTAGGCGGCGACACAGGAAGGAGTATACAAAAATCCCATATCATGGTGATCGACATCTATGCGTTTTTCGATGCGGTTAAGATAACTCGGAACTTGACTTTGGGCGGCATCGAGAAAGTCCTTATCGCCGGTTAATTCGTACATAAGGTTCAATTCGCCCGTCCAAAATCCCGTTGTCCATTCCGTATTTTCGGAAGGCTCGTAAAAATTATGTACGCTGTGAGAATACTTAAACTTATCGGTAAAACGGGGCAAACAGGAACGCGTCTGTGCGGCTGCCTGCGCCACCGCCGTTTTTAATTCCTCCGGAGTAAACGGAGGTAAAAAGCTGAAATCTTTCATTTAATCGACCGCCTTAAACAGGAAATAATCTTTATATTCGGCGCACCACGCGCGCAAAAGCTCGTCATACGGTTCGCAGCGAGGATCTGACGGAAGCAATTCAACCGGATGCATTTGGTAGGGATCGTTTACGTTATCGTACAAAAGACGCCGCTGTTTTGTGTGCGGCGCGGTACCGTTGTCGATAACGTATGTTTTGTCGGCCGTGCGGATGCCGCGCCAGCCGAAGCACTTGCTGTCCAAACCTTCTTTTTTAAAGGGTTCTATGAGTTCGGGCATCCCCGGAAGCATACATAAAAAAGCATGCGTTTTGCCGGCATACGACGATGCAGTGCCGCCGGAAAGCCCGCCGCTGGCTTTTTTTTCGGCGGACACGGCAGCGGCTAAAGCGGGAGCCGCGCTTGTACCTTCCACGCAATCGGGTATCGGAATACCCAATATGTCAAGAAGCGTCGGCATATGATCGCAGCTTTCGATTAAGGCGGGACAAACGAACGGTTTATGTAAACCGGCAGCGGCGGACGTTCGGGATTGCGTGTCCGCACCTTCGCCGGCAAACGAAAACATCGCGCCGCCGCCCACGTACAACGGAATACGGACGGACTCTTCGTACCATATATTTTTTCCGTACAAACCGTGAGATCCCATGCAGTCGCCGTGGTCGGCAGACAAAACAATGAGCGTATCGTCTTTTAAACCTTTTTTTTCCAAAAAATCCATAATGCGGCCGAATTGCTCGTCCAAGCCGCTTACGGCGGCGTAGTATTCCCGCATTTTTTTCCGGTAGCTTTCGTCGCGCCGCATCGCTTCCGGTACGTTTTGTCTGAACCGAAGTTCGCCCGCATAGCGTTCGAGATAAGGCTGCGGAACCTGATCGTACGGCGGGTGCGGCGGATTCCACGACAAAAAGGCGCAAAAAGGTTTGTTCGCTTGCGCCGTATGCGCCGATTGCGCCGAGCCTGCAACGTGTGCCGGCTGTGCCGAGCGCCGGCGTTCAAGGTACGAAAGCAGCACGTCGGTTTCGTGTTCCGGCGACCACGTGTGTATGTCGCGCCGCTCGCCGTCGGTTGTCCAATAATGCGGGCTTAAATGCTCGTCCATAGCCCCGTACGAATACCAAAAATCGAAGCCGTGTCTGCGGCAGCCGGCAGGCGTATACGCGTCCCATCCGCTGCAGCCGCTTGCAGGATGCGCCGAATAATTCAAATCGCTTGAATCCAAATGCCATTTTCCGATATAGGCGGTGTCGTAGCCGTTTCCGCGCAATACGTCGCCGATAAGCGTTTCCTGCGGCGCAAGACAGGGACTGATGTCCAAACCCGTTTTGCAGTTTGTCCACATACCGCACGATAACGGATATTTTCCGGTTAAAAGCGCCGCACGATGAGGCGAACACAACGGATAAGTACTGATCGCATTCGTACAACACACACTTTCCGCAGCAAAGGCGTCCATGTGCGGAGTAAAGACCGTATCTTCGTGTGCGGCGCCCACTGCGTGATAACGCCATTGATCGGCAAAAATGTACAATAGATTTTTTCGTTGCATGTCTTTTTCCGTTGTTATAACCGAGACTTCGTCGGAGATGCCGCAAAAGTTTGTTACTTTTTCGCCACCCCCGGCGAGTTTAAAGTCAAGGGAACCGGCCGAAAACCGAAGTTTTTTGCCGGCCCCGTTCCGCTATTTATTTTTTTTATAACTTATATCGTACGCTCTTTGCAAAATAGCGATAGCGTCTTTTATACCGCGCTTTTCCAATTCGGCTTTAAAGGCCGGATAATCTTTGTCAAAATCAGAAGCGCCCAAAATCCATGATTGGAATTTTTCGTCGACGTAAGGCCGAACGGAGGTCATGATTTTTTTATAGCGGGCGTCGTCTTCCGGTTTTACCTTCATAATAATGCGCATATCGGCATAGGGAGGTATATCGGAAGGATACCATTCGGGATGCTGAGTATACAGTGTCGCGACGGATTTCGCTTCGGGCGACATAACCGAAATTTCATAATCGCCGTCTTGCGGCATACCGATGCGGTACTGTGCACCGATGCTGCGCAAATAGCCGATCGGAGTTTGTCCCGATTTTGTTACCATGTCGGTAAACTGTTTTTTACCGGAAGCGTCGCGCGTGTATTCCTGCCCTTCAATACCCCAGTTCATAAGGTCGCTGCCTTCTTGGGTAAAGAAAAAGTCGAAGAATTTAATGAGCGTTACCGGGTCTTTGCACTGAGAAGAAATTCCCCAGCCGGAGCCGGCAGTTCTGGCATCACGCAAAACGATTTTACCGTACGGATCTTTCGGAGGCGCCATGCCTATAATTTTAAATCCGGGAATGTCTTTTGCCAATTTTGTATTGTAGTCGCCGGTACTCACCCAATCGTGCGTAAAGCCGCCGACATTGCCGGACAGTAAAATATCGCGCGATTTTGCGCCGCGCGTAAAATATTCCGGATCGATAAGACCTTCCTTATACCATTTTGCAAGCGTTTTGACGCCGAGCGCAAATTCTTTTTCCATCGGATCGAACACCATTTTGCCGTTGCGGGCGTAGAATTCGGTACTGGTGTCGAACAAGTTCAAATATTCGTCGGGCGCCTTTGTGCCTGCGCGGTCGAACAGCGGAATTTCGTCTTTTTTGCCGTTGCTGTTCGGGTCTTTGTTTCTGAAAGCCGACAGCACCGTGTACAATTCGTCAACATTTGTAGGAACCGAAAGTCCCAGTTTTTCGAGCCAATCCGCTCTGATCCAATAAAATTCGGAAAATTTAAGGGTTTGATCTTTGGGAATAAAATAGATGTTGCCGTCCAAAGAATACGCGGTGCTGGCAAAGCTCGGCACCGTATCGAGCCGTTTTTGAATATTCGGTGCATGCTTTTTAATCAAATCATTCAAAGGAATTAAACCGCCGTCTCTTCCCAATTTTTCCAAATCGGAAATGCTTACATAGCCGATAACGTCGGCGAGTTTTCCGGAAGAAAGCATTAAGTTAAACGCTTCTTTTTCGTTTGAGTTCGCTTGGCTGATAACGCTTTTAAGCGAAACGTTCGTGCGCTTTGCGATTTCCTGCCACACCTTCCATTCGGAATTGAACACCATGTTGTTGAAATTTAAAAACACCGTAAATTCAACGGGTTTTGCGGATACCGTTCCGGTATTTCCGCCCAAAGCGGCGGAGCCGTTATCGGAAGCTCCTTTTGCAAATGCCGTCAGTACGGCAAACAGCAAACAGACAATAAGTCCGATTTTTTTCATAGAAATCACTCCTACAAAAAACTGTGCGGAGATCATCCGCCGCAAAGCGACGGAAAGCACGGTTCAAAAAACAACGTTGTTTGAACCGAAAATACCGGCTGTGCAGCCGCCGGCATTTCTCCTTTTATTCGATCAACGGGGCGGACAAAATCGATTGCTTTTTCGCCGGCCCCGACGATTTTAAAATTAAGCCTTTGTGCGGCAGCGTCAGCCCTTATTGGCGCCGAGCGTAATGCCGCTCCTAAAATATTTTTGTACATACGGGTATGCGATGAGCATCGGAACGATTGCGATAATGATAATCGCATAGATAACCGTAATCGGCGACCAAGTGGAATTCATCGTAACGATTTGCGCTTCGGTTTCGTTCGAAATTTTATTGACAATCAATTTTTTAAGCAAAACCTGCAGCGGCATTTTATTGTCGTCGGTAAGCAAGTTCATTGCCCAAAAGTAGCCGTTCCACCGGTTTACGCCGTAAAAAAGCCCTACGGTCGCGAGGGCGGGCTTGGAAAGCGGAAGATAAATCATCGAGAAAATTCTTAAATTGCCCGCACCGTCGATAAAAGCGGCTTCTTCCATAGAAGACGGTACTTGTTCAAAAAAACTTTTTAAAATAATGAGGTTGTACGTATTGAGCGCAAAACCTCCTAAAATGGCGAAACGCGTATTAAGCAAATGATAATCGCGGAACGCCATGTACAGCGGAATAATTCCCGCGCTGAACCACATGGTAAACACGACGAAAATCGTGAGCCATTTGCGGCCGAGCAAACGCGGCTTGCTCAGTGCATAGGCCATTGTCGCCGTAAAAAACATATTGAACAGCACGCCGAAAAGCGTGTAAAAAACCGTATTGCCGTACGCAAGCCAAATGCTGTTTTTGGCAAAAGCCTGCTTATAACTGTCCAAGGTAAAGCCGACGATGCGGAATGTTACATCACCGTTTTCGACAAAATACGGTTTACTGAACGAAGCGATAAGCACATAATACAGCGGATACAGCGCAAGAAGCGTTATAAGTATCCCGAACGCATTCATAACATAATTAAAAACCCGCTCGCCTTTTCCGGCTACTTTTATCGGATCAACATTTTCTTTATCGTTTTTCAAATTCATAAACATATATACCTCGGAGTATTACCACAGCGAATTTTCGCTGACGCGCTTGCTGAATTTATTGGCCGCAGTAACCAAAAGAAGGGCTACAACCGCTTCGAATAAACCTGCCGCCGTCGCCAAGCCGTAATTACCGTTTTCTATACCGATTCGATACGAATACGTGCTGATAACGTCCGCGACCGGATACGTTGTCGGCTGATACAAAAGCAAAATGGATTCGTAGCCGACTTTTACCATTTTACCGATATTCATAATAAACATGGTGATAACCGTAGGTAAAATGCCGGGCACGGTTATATGAATGATACGTTTCCATTTATTTGCGCCGTCTACAATGGCCGCTTCGTACAGCTGCGCGTCTATACCCATAATTGCGGCAATATACACGATTGCGTTAAAGCCCGCCGTTTGCCACAGCGTCATCATCGTATAAATAAAACGGAAGTATTTTGGTTCAACCATAAAATAAACGGGAGTAAGGCCAAGTTTTTTCATCAGCAAATTGACTATACCGGTACTCGGAGAAAGAAAATTGATAACCATACCGCATACGACAACGACCGAAATAAAATACGGTAAAAAAGTGGCGGTTTGCGTCAATTTTTTAATAAAGCGGCTTTTTATTTCCGTTATCGCAATAGCAAGCACAATAGGAAGCGGAAAGCAAATTATAATCTGCCATAAAGCTATCATCAGCGTATTTTTTACCGTGCGTAAAAAATCGGGTCCCTTTACGAATTCGGAAAAATTGGCAAGGCCGACAAAGGTACTCCCCTTCAAGCCTTTAAATACGTTATAATCGTAAAAAGCCGTAATAAGACCGACCATCGGTTTATAACAAAACAACAAATACCAAATAAAGCCGGGTAAAAGCAGTAAATACAAATCCCAGTCTTTTGCAATTCTGCGGCGCATACTTTTATTCATAATATCAAAGCCCTCTTCTGCATATGATATTGTGAACGACAAAACAAGATTTGTAAATCAGCATTTTTCCGCTTTTATCAACAATAAGCGTCAATCGTCATTCATCCGGCCGCTCCGGCAGGCTTGTGCTTAAAACCCGCTCTGCATACGCTTTAGGCGATACGCCGGCGTATTTATTAAAAACCCGGATAAAACTGGTGGCGCTATTAAAACCGACTTTTCCGGCAAGCTCAACGATTTTTATGAGTGGATTTTCGCTCAGCATTTCCCGTGCTTTTTCAATTCTGACCGTATTTAAATAATTTTTGAATGTATCATTGTTCAAACGAGCAAACAGCTTGCTGCAATATTTCGGCGTGATATTGAATTCGTCGGATAAATCCTGAAGCGATATGTCGCGTTGGAAATTGCCGTAAATATAATCGTTCATTAACCGCAAAATTTTGGTATCGGAGGCGGAAGTATTTTTCCGAACCGCATCGGAAATACACACGGCAATATTTTTCAGTTCGGCAAAGCTTTTTTCATCCGATTTTCCCGTATATAAAGCCGCCCAATCGATCGATTTACCGTACAGCTTTTCGGGAGTCGATTTTAATTCCTGCAAAGCGCGCATAAGGGTACCGCATAGCGCATATAAAAGGTTTTGACGGGCGGCAAAAGAAAAAGAAGAAGCTTTCGTATTTTTTTGCATAATTTCATCAAAATATTCGGCCGTTTGCCGGCTTCCGCCGATAAGAAATTCAAGCAGTTTTTTTTCGGTTTCCAAAGAATAATCGTATAAATCGGGAGTAAAAAGCGTAAGAGCCGAACTTGTCAAAATGCTTGCATGAGGCTGTGTGTGCCGGAATTCCAATATGGAACGGGCTTGCGCAAAGGCATTTTGCAAAGATTTTTTACCCCTTACACAGTCGCTTAAAGCCGCCTGAATTTTAACCGAAGCCGAATCCAAAGAATCCCGCAACTTTGTCAAAAAGTTTTTCAGTTTTTTTTCCGCTTCATCGGGTCTTTCACAGCCGATTATCAGCGCAAACTCTTTCACACCGTATTGAACATATTGCAGGTTTTCATCGGTACTTGCGCAAGCATCGGCAAACAACTGAATATACGGCCGGCGATCACGTTCATAACCGCCCGATTCATTCGTTAAAAGTACCAAGGCTACAAAAAAAGGCTCGCTGTTTTCCGTATCGTTTTCCGACACCAGTCCTTCAAGTAATCCGCGGTTATACTTTTGGCTCGTAAGCGCTTCATTTTCTTCCAAGGTTTTTCTAAGTTCCTGTGAAAGCAATTCTATTTTGCGGCTGTTGCCGCGCAGTATTTCAAATTCATCCACTGCGGGCTTTTTTTCTTTTTCAGGAAGCGATTCCGAAATAATTTCTCCTAAAGGATGGTACAAATGACGGGCTGTCCGTCGTGCGACAAAGGCGCCGGCCGCAAAAGTCAACAGTGAAAAAACAAAACTTATACAAAAAAACAATAAGCCGACGGCGCTCCTTTTGCGCAGCTCGACATGCAAAGTCCACGAAAGATTATGCAGCGAATAGTCGTAGCGGAAAACGGAACCGTCTTTTTTGCGTGCAGTATTTTCTTCTCCCGTGCGCGCACGAATACATACGCCGTGGGGGCCTTCGATACGGAAATTTTCATTTTTTGCCGGAACGAACATGGGGTCGGCAAAAACTTTAAAAACGACGAAGGTCGTTTGTGTTTTCCACTGCTGCTTGCGCATAAAATACAATTCCCGCAACTGCCCTCCCGTACCGTAGACAGGATAAACGGCGACCGTATTCGAATCGGGAAGACTCGCGCACACATCGTTTATTTGCCGAACCGTCAGAGACGTTTCGTTTTCCGCATACCACGAAAACGGCCCCGACCCCAAGCCCGAAAGCGTCATTGCCCCGTAGCGTTCACCTATTACGGCGACTTCGTATGACAAAGAACCGAGCTGACTGGAAATATTTTTTATATAATCGTACAGTACAATTGCTTTGCCGTAATAATCGCCGGCGTTTTCGGCATCGGCCCATTCGGCTAAATAGGGATTTTTAACAAAAGCGTCCATCCCGCCGATAAGTACGACCAAAGCGGTATCGATAAGATTATAACGGTTTTGAGCAAGGGTTTTATAAGAGACTTCTTCATTCGATTTGAGTCGGGAAGCGGCATAAAAAAGAAAAAACGTAAACAGCACGGAAAACAAAACGGACAGCGTCATAAAAACAATGAATAAACGTTTATAAAATTTTCCGCCGTAAAAACGGCTGTCCGCAGTGCGTTTTCTCATCGTATCACCGTGTAATTATACTACATATTTGAAAATGCCGCAATTACGCCGCCGAATTTTTAAAAAGGCCACTTGTTTTTTCAAAAGAATAGAGGTATAGTTTTTTGATAGATAAACTTTTTATACGTTTATAGGAGTAGTTATGAAAAAGTTATGGGCAATTGCAATGTGCATTCTTATGACAGCGGCACTTTGCATATCCTGCAAGCCGAAAGCGAAAGACGCCGGCGAATTGGTTGTATACGGCTCGTGCGAAGAAGCCTATGTCGCCGCCGTTTGCGCAAAGTTTGAAGAGCTTACCGGAGTTAAAACCACTTATCAGCGGCTTTCCACAGGCGAAGTTTTTACGAAAATCGAAGAAGAAAACGGCAAACCTTCCGCAGACGTGTGGTTCGGCGGTACGACCGATCCGTACAATATGGCGGCAAACAAGGGATTGCTTTTCCCGTACAAGGCCGAAAACGCAAAACACCTTATCGGCCCGCAGTACAAGGACAAAAACGATAATTGGTACGGCATTTACCGCGGCATCTTGGGTTTCTTTTGGAACACGGAAGAAATGAGCCGCTTAGGTTTGCAGCCGCCCAAAGACTGGGACGATTTATTAAAGCCCGAATACAAAGGTCTTATTTCATTTGCGAACCCGAACACCGCGGGAACGGGAAAACTCATTATCAATACGCTCGTTCAAATGCGCGGCGAACAGGAAGCCATGAAGTATTTTGCCGCCTTGGATAAAAATATCGCCCAGTACACCAAATCGGGCTCGGGTCCTTCCAAAATGGTTCCGATGGGCGAAATCGTTATCGGTATCGGATTCTTACACGATGTCGTATATCAGATTGTGGACAACGGCTATAACAACCTCGGAATGACCGCCCCCGCTTCGGGAACAAGCTACGAAATCGGCGCGACGGCAATTTTTAAGGGAGCGAAAAACCTTGACAACGCAAAAAAATTCATCGAATTCGCCCTTTCGCCCGATTGCGTCGATTTGGCACAGGAAAACGGTTCGTACCAATTCCTCGTTATCGACAACGCAAAACCGGTTGCGGCTGCGGTAAAAGCCGGCTTGGATAAAATCCAAACAATCAGCTACAACTTTGCGGACGCAGCCGAAAACGGCCCCCAATATATAAAAGCATTTTTTGCAACCATTGCAAACGACGACCGCGTAAAAACGAAATAAAGCGGAACGGGGAGAAAGCGCCTAAAATTAAGTCATGTTGTACAAAGACTTAATTTAAAACAGACGGGGCTGCCGAAAAAGCAATAGCCTTTTTCGGCAGCCCTGATCGGCGCTTCCTTAATTACAGGAATTGTTATGTCTTCTTCACAAAAAAAAGAACTTGACAGAAAAAAATTATTTGCCGACCCGTTTTTAATAACGGTTATCGCAGGCATTTTTTTATTTTTATTTCTTTTTATTTTATATCCGTTAAGCATCTTGCTCGTCGACAGCATGTATGTGGATAAACGTTTTACGCTCGACATTTTTTTTAGAATTCTGAACATGCATTCGTTCAGGACGGCTATAACAAATACCTTGTTTTTGGGTATGATTACCGGCATTGCGGCAACCCTTATCGGTTTTTTATTCGCGTACGTGGACGCATACGTCAACACGGGCTCAAAAGCGGTAAAAGGATTGTTCAACGCCGTTTCGATTTTACCGGTCGTTTCGCCGCCCTTTGTGCTGTCGCTTTCGGCCATCCTTTTATTCGGCAGAACCGGCATCGTTACCAGAGGCTGGCTCAATTTAAACAGCACCGGCTTGTACGGACTTCCCGGCATTGCCCTTGTGCAAACGCTCACCTTTTTTCCGGTGTGCTATCTTATGCTTAAAGGTTTGCTTAAAAATATAGATCCTTCGCTTGAAGAAGCCGCGCGCAACATGGGAGCTTCGCGCTGGCACGTATTTAAAACGGTTACCCTGCCCCTTTTGCTGCCGGGACTCGGCAACGCGTTTCTTATTACGTTTATAGAATCGGTTGCCGACTTTGCAAACCCGATGATTATCGGCGGCAACTACGACACGCTTGCAACTTCGATATACCTTCAGCTCACCGGCGCCTACGATAAAAGCGGAGCCGCGGCAATGGCGGTTGTGCTTTTAACCATATCGATGGGGCTGTTCCTTATGGAAAAATACTATTTGGAACGCAAATCGGTTGCAACCTTAACGGGCAAAGCCTCGCGTGAACGAGCCCTTATGAACGATAAAAGCGTACGCATTCCGCTTATCGCTTTTTGCGTTACCGTAACGGTTTTCGTATTGATTATGTACGCTTTGGTACCCTTCGGTTCCCTGTTCAAGCTGTGGGGGCGCGATTATTCGCTGTCGCTTAAATGGTATCAATATGTGTTTAAAAACAACGGCTACCGGGTTTTTACGGATTCCATTTTGCTGTCTTTAATAGCCTCTCCGCTGACGGCTCTGTTATCGATGATGATTTCGTATTTGGTTGTAAAGCGGAACTTTAAAGGCAAAGCGCTTATGGAATTTACGGCCATGCTCGCAATGGCCGTTCCGGGAACCGTTTTGGGCGTCGGTTTTATACGCGGCTTTAACAGCGGACTTTTTCATACCGGTTTGCTGCAGGGCCTCTACGGAACGGGCGCCATATTGGTCATCGTATTCATCGTACGCTCTCTTCCGGTCGGTACGAGAAGCGGCATTGCGGCGCTCAGGCAAATAGATAAATCGATTGAAGAATCGGCCTACGATTTGGGCGCAAACAGCGCAAAGGTGTTTACATCGGTTACGCTGCCGCTCATTAAAGAATCTTTTTTCAGCGGCTTGGTAACGACCTTTGTCCGCTCGATCACGGCAATTTCGGCAATCATCCTGCTCGTAACGCCCAAATTCCTTTTAATCACGGTGCGCATAAACGAACACGCCGAAAAAGGAAACTACAGCATAGCCTGTACCTATGCGACCGTTTTGATACTGATTACCTATACGGCCATTATGATTATGAATATTGTGCTTAAACGATTCGGTAAAAGCACACAAAGGGGACTATAATGAAAAAAACTTCAAAAGGCGTGCGCCTTGACCATATAACGAAAATCTATCAGGATCCCAAAACCAAAAAGGAATTCGCCGCCGTAGACGACATAACGCTCGACATAAAACCCGGCAGTTTTGTAACGCTGCTCGGTCCGTCCGGCTGCGGCAAAACGACAACGCTGCGCATGATTGCCGGCTTTGAAAGTCCGGACAAGGGCGAAATATATTTGGGCGACGAAGCGATCAACGCTTTAACGCCGAACAAGCGCGACACGGCGATGGTTTTTCAAAGCTACGCCCTTTTGCCGCACTACAACGTATTCGACAACGTTGCCTACGGCTTAAAGCTGCGCAAGATTCCTAAAGACGAAATACGCCGGCGCGTACTCGACATGCTTAAATTGGTCGAATTGGACGGCTTGGAAGACCGCATGACAAACCAGCTTTCCGGCGGCCAGCAGCAGCGGGTTGCATTGGCGCGCGCTTTAGTGGTGGAGCCGGGCGTTTTGCTGTTCGACGAACCGCTTTCGAACCTCGACGCAAAACTGCGCGTCGCAATGCGAACGGAAATCAGAAAAATTCAGCAGGCGGTCGGCATAACGGCGGTGTACGTTACCCACGACCAAGCAGAAGCGATGAGCTTGTCCGACGAAATAATCATTATGCACAAGGGTGTCATTGCACAAATCGGCAGCCCTGAAGACATTTACTACAAACCGAACAACGAATTCGTTGCCGACTTTATCGGCGAAGTGAATTTTTTAAACGGAACGGTTTCTTCGCGCAGCGGTAAAACCGCTTCGGTTAAGGTCGGAAGTTCGACTATCGAAACCGAAGGGAACGAAAATTTAAAAGAGGGTGCGCCGTGCAAAATCGTACTCCGCCCCGAATCGGTGTCGCTTGCCGACAAGGGACTTGTCCCCTGCACGGTAAGCCTTTCAACCTTTATGGGCGCTTATCAATACTATTGGGCCGAAACCGAAGCGGGAACGGTTAAAATTACCGAATATAATCCCAAAAATAAAAAGCTCTACCGCGTCGGCGACAAAGCTTTTTTAACCTTCGACAGCTCCAACTTGCACATGCTGCCGTAAAAATACCGGAGAAATAATGAAAAATACATTAACCTTTGAAATTAAAAATAAAAACGGCGAAACGCTTGCAGCACAAACGGGAGAAGATTTCGTACACTTGGTTTATCAAGCGGAATACGACGAAGGGGATCGCATTGTATTTTCGGTATCGCGGACGGACTGTTTTTTAGTGATTCAATTCGATACGGTTTTAAATCCGGCCTTTGTGTACATGAAAGAAAACACATTCGCGTATGAAATCCCGTTCGGCGAAAAACGTTTTTCCTACGATCCGAAAACTTTTTCCGGTAATTTGCATTTGCTTAAAGCACGCATTGCGCGGAAAGAAGAAATCGAAACATACAAAAACCTCGCGCTGAACGACCACGACACGCACACGAACGGCGCGTGTTTTCCGCATGCAAAAGCCAATATTGAAACGCGCGGAGAATCCGTTTTTGCCGCGCGCAACGCGATTAACGGCAACTGCGAAAACCGCTCGCACGGCAAATGGCCCTACGAATCGTGGGGCATCAACCGTGATCCTGACGCACTGTTTACGCTCGATTTCGGCCGCGAAATATATATCGATAAAATCGTATTGGTATGCCGCGCCGATTTTCCGCACGACAATTATTGGAAGCAAGTCGAACTCGGCTTTTCCGACGGAACCGTACAAACGCTTTTTTTGGAAAAAAGCGTTTTGCCGCACGAGTTTAAAATTCTTCCGAAAAAAACGACGTATATTACGCTGGGAAAACTCATCAAAGACGATTCGCTCGATTCGCCGTTTCCCGCGCTGACGCAAATCGAAGTATACGGAACCGAAGCCGCTTTGAAGTAAAAATCGTAAAATTCAATGACGTTTCGTAAAAAACAGTGATTGAGGTAAAAATACGGATTGCTATACTATTATACAGGTATTCAGGAGGAAATATGGATATTCGCTATTCGGTAAATCAACGTGATGTAAAACGCTACACTACGCAAGAACTTCGCAACGAATTTTTAATCGAAAAAGTTTTTATAGAAGACGACGTAACCGCCGTATACAGCCACGTAGACCGTGTCGTTACCTTAGGCGCGTTGCCTAAAACGAAAAAACTCAATATCGAAAAAAATATCGACTGTTGGAAAAATTTCGGCGTACATACTTTTTTGGAACGCCGCGAACTGGGCATTATCAATATCGGCGGAGAAGGAACCGTGTATGTAACGGACGCGCAAGGGGCGGCACAAACATATGATATGGGAACCTTGTACGGTTTATACCTTCCGATGGGAACAAAAAAGGTCGAATTTGAAAGCCGCGATTCTCAAAAACCGGCTAAATTCTACATGTGTTCCGCGCCGGCACACAGAGCGTATCCTGCAAAACTGATTACGCAGGAAGCGGCGAACAAGGTCGCGCTCGGCTCGTCGGAAACTTCAAATAAGCGCGTTATCTATCAGTTTATTCACCCCGCCGTATTGGAAACCTGCCAGCTTTCGATGGGCTGCACCGCGTTGGACACCGGTTCGGTATGGAACACCATGCCCGTACACACACACGAGCGGCGTATGGAAGTTTACTTTTACTTTAATATTCCGCAAGACAATGTCGTGTTCCACTATATGGGCGAAGGGCAGGAAACCCGCCACATCGTTATGCAAAACGAACAGGCGGTTATTTCTCCGAGCTGGTCGATTCATTCCGGCTGCGGCACTTCGAACTATACCTTTATTTGGGCGATGGCGGGCGAAAACCGTGTGTTCGACGACATGGACGGTATTAAAACAACTGATTTACGCTAGTTTTTAGGAGACATCATGATTTTAGACGATTTTAAATTAAACGGTAAGGTGGCAATCGTTACCGGATGCAATACCGGTTTGGGACAAGGCATGGCATGCGCGCTTGCCGAAGCAGGTGCCGATATTTTCGGCGTATATCGAAGCGATGCGGGCAATACACCGGAACTTATAAAAAACTGCGGCAGACGTTTTGTCGGCATACAAGCCGATTTATCGGTAAGCTCAAACGCGTCCCTCATCATTCAAAAAGCGATTGAAGCGTACGGCCATATCGATATTTTGGTCAACAATGCGGGCATTATCCGGCGCGAAGACAGCATCAACTTTTCCGAAAAAGATTGGGACGATGTTTTAAATACCAATTTAAAAACCCTGTTCTTTTTGTCGCAAGCGGCAGCCGAACATTTTATCGCGCAAAAAAGCGGCAGAATTATAAACGTCGCATCCATGCTGTCGTATCAGGGCGGCATACGGGTTCCGTCCTACACCGCTTCGAAAAGCGCCGTAAAAGGCTTAACGATGACGCTTGCAAACGAATGGGCGCCGTACGGCATAACGGTAAACGCAATAGCACCCGGCTATATGGAAACGAACAATACGGTCGCCCTGCGCGCCGACAAAAACCGCAACGCCGCCATCTTGGAGCGTATCCCCGCCGGCAGATGGGGAACGCCCGACGATATGAAAGGAGCGGTCGTATTTTTGGCATCAAAAGCCGCCTCCTACATTACCGGCTTTACGCTTGCGGTAGACGGAGGCTGGCTGGCAAGGTAAAACCGTATGTACGAATGGAAACCGGTACATCTTGATTTTACCCTGTCGCCCTACACGGGGTTGACGCGAGCGTCATGGATAGATGCCGCAAAACATTTTTTAAAAGGGATCTTCTCCAATATAAAAGATTTTGATTCCCCGGTTATAATGCCGCGCTGCGAAACCGAAGTGAGCTATCCGAATACAGACAGTCCGGCGCATAAGGTGCAGGCGGAATACTTTGAAGGCTTGGCTCGTTCGTTTTTTTTGGCAGCTCCCCTATTGCACATAGAACCGGATTTGGAAATTTGCGGCTTCCGCCTTAAAGACTACTACAAAGCGCACGTGCTAAAAGCATGTACTGCAACGGATCCGCTATGGGTATTCGACATACAACACATGCGGGAAATCGAAAAAGAGGCGGAGCAAAAATCGGATGCGTTCCAACAAACGGTCGAAACCGCCGCTTTGGTTATTTGCCTGTGGGTGTGTAAAGAAGTTATATGGGATACGTACACTAAAAAAGAAAAGAAAATTATCGCCGATTTTATCGGCGGCTACGCGCACGAAAAAACCATACCGCACAATTGGCGGCTTTTTAATATGCTGGATATGGCATTTTTGCACATGGAAGGCTATAAAATAGATAAAGACATTATGCGCGACCACGCGCAAACCATACTGAACTATTATGCGGGCGGCGGCTGGTATCGCGACGGACACAGTTTCGATTACTATTCATGCTGGGCGTTTAATTTATACACGAGTTTTTGGAACCGCTGGTACGGCTATAAAAACGAACCGTATCTTGCCGCGCGCTTTGAAGAAAACGCCAACCGCCTCATGCAAACGTATCCCGACTTTTTCGACAAAGACGGCAGAACCAATATGTGGGGAAGAAGCGCCATTTACCGCAATGCCGCAACTTCGCCCTTGGCGGGAAACTTTTTTTTCAAGAACGCCGAAGCCGATCCGGGCTTGGCACGCAGAATCTGTTCGGGTTCTTTGATTCAGTTCATATGCAGAAAAGATATATGGTATAAAGGAGTGCCCGTACTTGGATTTTACGGTCCCTTTATTCCTACAGTGCAAAATTATTCCTGCGCCGAATCTCCTTTTTGGCTCGCAAAAACCTTTTTGTGCTTGTACCTGCCCGAAACTCATCCTTTTTGGACGGCAAAAGAAAACAACGGAAGCTGGGAGCGCATGAAAAAAGGTGAAACCAAGGTAACGACATTGAATGCTCCGGCGTTGTGTTTTGCAAATCATGAGGCAAACGGCGCAACGGAACTGCGTACGGGAAAGGTGCTGAAAGCGGCAAACAATATTCGCGGTTTATGGAATTATGCAAAATTGTGCTACAACACGCAATTTCCGTGGGAAGCTTCAAACAAAAAAGACATGGAGTCCCAACAGTATGTGCTGTACGATAAAACGTCGGACACGTACAGCCGAGCCAACGCCTTATTGTGGAGCGGCGAACGGCAAGAAGTGCTGTACCGCCGTGCGTTTTTCGGTTTTACCGATATAAAAGAAGAATTGTGGATGCCGGCAATCGACTTGGCGGACTTTACCGTCCCCTGCGGTATATTCCGCGCCGACAAAATACGTTTTTTTCAAAAGCCGCTTTCTTTAACATTCGGTTCATACGGTTTTCCCGACAACGGAACCGAAATAAGCTACAAAACAAAAGGCGGCGCTAAAGCCGTCATTCTAAAAGGCCGCGACCGATTAGGAAAGCCCAGACAGCTTGCTTTTACCGTTTTTGCCGGCTGGGACGGCATCGGCATTAAACGCAGCGTGCACACAAATCCGGACAGCACTAAAAGTATCGTAGCCTACGCATATATGACCAGAAAACGCCGATACGGCTATGAACCCTATGTACTTATGTCGCAAACGTTGACGAAAGCCGACGATGCGGATTTTACCGACGCCGATTTATTCCCGTTAAAAGCGATACGCTACACGGACAAAGAAAAATGCGGCGGCTACGGACCTATCACGCTCACGCTGAACGGCGGGCGGCAGCGCATTATAGATTATTCTTTGATGGAAGGAAATTTAAGTTTGTAACGCGGCTTTTTGAAAATCGCTCGGGAGCATGCCGCCGTATTTCATAAATATACGGGTCAATGTGTTCGAATTGCAGCCGCAGTCCAAAGCGACTTGTTTCAGTTTTTTTGAAGGCGCGGCGTGTATGATCCGGCATGCGGCTTCATAGCGGTAATTATCCAAATAATCTTTAAAATTTTTGCCGAACATGCTTTTAAAAACGGCCGACGCATAATTCGGCGAAAGCTCGAGCGCTTCGGCCATATCGCACAAGCCGATATCTTTTGTATAATTCGCCTGAATAAACTCGTGCATGCGCGCACAATAAAAAGAATTCTTTTTATTGTGCGCAAAACGTATGCCCTCCGTAACGGCCATAAATACGGCTTTCATGTGTTCATACAATTCGTCGTGACTTTTACAGGCGACGATATTAAAAAAAAGCGCGCCGTTTTTTTCGTATATATCGTCGGCATCAGCTTGAACAACATCCAAAATGCGGTAAAGCGTCGATGTAAACAAAACGGCAAGTAATGCCGTATTTTGCAAAGTTTTATTTTCAATTATAATATCGGTAAGCACGGACTGCCACCGTTCGATTTTTTTATGAATAACGGCATGCATAAGCATTTGTTCCGACGCAAGAGAATAACGGACGATTCTTGCAGGTACGGCGGATCGTATATTTTCCCGCGTAAAAACGGTATACCTGCCCTCGCCGCATGAGGGGCGGCAAGAGCTCAGCTCCAACAGCTGCGCCGCATCCCGATATGATACACCTATATGTAAAACGGAAAAAACGGGAATACCGGCCGCACAGCGGAAGCCTCTTGCCGCGGTAAATTCTCTTTCGGAAAAAATATTTTCAAGCACAAGAACGGCCGAATTTTCGCTTATATCGGCAATAAGGGCATAGGTATCGAATGAAATTGCAAGTAAATGAAAAAACGCAAAACGTTTAAACGCATCCGCCAACGTTTCACGGAAAGCGCTGCCAAAAGCGCAACTTGCATCACACAAAGATTCGTTGCGCATTCCGGCCGCATCACGGCGGATTAAAAGTACTTGCAGCTTTTGCGCAGCAGCGGTATTCAAACCGAAGCAAAGCGCCTGCTTTTCGGCGTCACTTTTCGGTATACAGTCGCAAAGCAAATCGTGTAAAAAAGCCCGTTCAAGTATACCGTTGCAATCTTCGACAAGGCGGCCGCCCATACGCGCACAAAACTCAGCCTTGCAGGAAAGTGTCTTTCGAAGAAACGGTTCCCGACGGGAACTGCCGGCAGCCCCACAGCGCAAACAAAACATACGCGGCGCTTGCAAGGGCAATCGTCCACACGGGAGATGCCAAAAGGTGCATAACGTCGATTGCGGGCGGAACGATCAGCGCCGCACAAAGGATAAGCTGCGGCAAAGTGCTTTTCGGTGCAGTACCGTTCAAGCGGTCATTTAAAAGCGAAAACGCGTATTTTAGCGCAAAAAGCATGCCGACGCATACGACGGGTTTTACAAACAAAAGGTACCAATCAAAAACCGCATTGCGGTGAATAATCCGCGCGGGCATAAAAACCGAATAAAAGGCCGCGAGTACGAAATACAAAGAAAGCAGCGCTTTATCGCGTTTTTTTATAAAAATCAAACAAGCGGCCGTGCAAAAAAAACAGGGCAGCAGTACTTCAAACCAAAGGTAAAAAGCGTAGTTCGGAAAAAACGCATGGCGGACAAGATAATAAGAAGAGGTAAACATACATTCGACAAAAGAATACACGGCGCCGAGCACAAAACCGGTTAATACGGATGCATAGGGCACGTTTTTCCGCGAATCGTTTTTGAGTACCGCATACGAGAGCGATATCGGAAGCACAAGGATCATAAAAAGCTTCATAATACTTAATTATACCGGAAAAGACGGAAGTTTCAAGTACTGGACAATAAGCTTTATTTTATGCTATAATCTTTTTTATGCTTTAGGCTATCTTGTTTTTTCGTGCTCATTTCGGGGAGCAAAAGAAATAACGGGAAGGAGGATCGTTGGCGGAAATAAAAGAAAAAGGGTTGCGGATTAACACACAAATCCGCGTACGGGAAGTACGGCTTATAGACAGCGATGGCGGACAAAAGGGAATCGTTCCCACAATCGATGCGCTCGCTATGGCAAGAGATCAAAATCTTGACTTGGTTGAGGTTGCGCCTACGGCAAACCCTCCGGTATGCAAAATACTGGACTACGGCAAATATCGTTTTGAAATGGAAAAAAAGCTCCGTGATTCCAAGAAAAAACAAAAATTGCTGAAGATGAAAGAAATCCGCATGCAGCCGAAAATCGGCTCGGGCGATTTGGACTTTAAGTCAAAGCACATACAGGACTTTCTGAACGAAGGGAACAAAGTAAAGGTAACCATCCGTTTTAAGGGGCGCGAGCTTGCTCACACGGAACTGGGGCTTGTCGTTTTACAGGAAGTACTAAAACGGCTCGATGATTATACGGTGGAAAAGCAGCCTGCTATGGAAGGCCGCTTTATGTCCATGACATTGAATCCGAAAGCTAAAAAATAACGAGGTAACGTATGCCAAAAATGAAATCGAAACGCAGCGCGGCAAAGCGCGTATCTTTTACCGGAAGCGGCAAAGTTAAGTACAAAAAGATGAATTTGCGCCATATTTTAACTAAAAAAGCGCAAAAACGCAAACGCCAGTTGCGCAGCGCCGGAATATTGAGCGGTGCCGATTCGGCAAAGATCCGCAAGCAGCTTTTACCCTACGGCTGAAAAAGCCTGACGGTTTCTGCAAAAGTTTTTATAGGAGAAGTGATAAAAAAAACGGCTGGAATGGCGCCGCTCTTTTTTATCTTGAGTTTGCGTTGCAAACTCACTTATTTATTGTGCGCTCGGCGCGCACGACTAAAAACTTTTTCGAAACCTGACGGTTTCTGCAAAAGTTTTTATAGGAGAAGAAAATGTCAAGAGCAATAGACGGTTCAAAGAGACTTAACCGGCGTAAAAAAATATTAAAACTTGCAAAAGGTTTCCGCGGCAGACGCGGCACGAACTTTAAAGCGGCAAAGGACGCGGTAACGCAAGCGCTTAGCGATGCCTATGTAGGACGCCGCGATAAAAAAGGCGATATGCGTTCTTTGTGGATAAGCAGGCTCAACGCAGCCGTCAGAAGCCAGGGATTAAGCTATTCGCGCTTTATCGACGGTTTGACGAAGGCCCACGTAATCATCAACCGCAAAGCCCTTTCAAATATGGCGATTGAAGACCCGGAAGCTTTTAAAGCAGTCGTCGATACTGCAAAAAAAGCTGTCGGACTTTAAGACCGGAGCGTAAAAGATGATTTCTCTGAACCAAATTCGGCTCCTTGAGCAAAAAATTGAAAGCATTCTCGATTTGGTAGCCGTGCTGCAAAGCGAAAAAGCAGTACTCGAAAATCAAAATGCAAAATTAAAAGCCGAAGTGCAGGAACTCGTCGCAAAATGCGGCCGTTTCGAACAGGATGAAGAGAAAATCGAGCAGGGAATATTGAGCGTTCTGAACCGCCTCAACAACATGGAAGACGCGGTTCAGAGCGTAATGCAAAGCGGGCGCTCCAGCGTCGGCGATGAAAAAACCGCGCACACGCAGCAAGCGGTGCAGCAGGCTTCGGAGCATACACAGCCGGCAAAACCGTCGGCCGAACAGCTGGACATATTCTAGCGGGAACGCTATGGGCACTCTCAATATCAACCTACTGGGAACATCTTTCAGCATTCAGGCAAAAGAAGACGACCGGTATCTTGCAGAGCTTTTAGCACGTTACAAAAACCTGACTTCTTACATCGAAAGAATGTCGGGACTCAAAGATAATGTAAAAATCGCAATTATGGCCGGCATAAGTTTATGCGACGAAATCAAACAAATAAAGCAAAAATACGCCGGCGTTCAAAATCCGAACAAATCGAATAATGACGATACGGAACTTATTGAGGCCGAACGCATAGCCTTAAAGATAATGGAACGCATCGACAAGGTTTTGCCGTAATGACAAACCTTACCGTATGGGTCGACGCCGATTCATGTCCCGTCGGCGTGCGCGCCATGATTATACGTTTTGCGCACCGCTTACAAATTCCCGCCGTTTTCGCGGCAAACCGCCCCATTCCGTTGGAACCGCCCTCCCCTTTTATACGTATGCACATCTCGGAAGCGACGGCCGATGCCGCAGACAACTATATTGTAGAGCACTGCGGCGAAAACGATGTGGCCGTAACGCGCGACATTCCCCTCGCCTCGCGCCTCGTTGAAAAAGGAATTACCGTTTTAAACGACCGCGGCGTTGTATACACGGACGAAAATATACGCGAACGGCTTTCGCTTCGGAATTTCAATTTGGAACTCTACGAAAACGGCTTAAAGGGCGATAAAACCGCCTCTTTCGGAAAAAAAGAATTGAATCTGTTCGCCAACAGTTTCGATCGCGAGCTGCAAAAAAAATTGAAAAAATCGGGATATTCGGTTTAGGTTGCGGTTTTATTTTCCGTGCAAACTATATGTCGCTGCCGATTTTTATGTTTCCGGCCATGCGGCTTTAATCGAGCGGATTACGGGCTGAATTTCCAAAAAGGCTTTTACGACTTCCGGGTCGAACTGCTTGCCCGCTTGAGAAGATATTTCTTTGAGTACGCGCTCATCGTCCCACGCTTCTTTATACACGCGCTTGGAGGAAAGCGCATCGAAAACGTCGGCCAACGATACGATACGGGCGGCAAGCGGAATCTCTTCGCCCCCCATGGGATTTAATCCGATATGCTCGGTAATATTCTCAAGGGTTACCTTCGACATATCTACGTGACCGGGATAACCGGTACCGTCCCAGCGCTCATGGTGGTGCAGTGCAACATCGAGCGACATGGCGTCCAAGGGCGATTCTATCGACGGAAAAAACATTGCACCGATAACGGTATGCGACTTTATTACGAGGTATTCTTCGGGCGTAAAAATGCGCGGCAATTTTAAAATAGTGTCCGAAATACCGACTTTCCCCACATCGTGGAGCATGGCGGCGATTTTGAGTTTGTCTCGGAATTTATGACTTTCTACAGCCGGCACATTATGATTAAAAGCCCAGCGGTCGTAAATCTCAACCGCATAGCTCGATACGCGGTTGACGTGCGGACCGGTTTCGCGCGGGTCGCGCAAAGAGGCCATGCTGATCATGCGCATAACCATGGCACGGGTAAGTTTCGCCCATTCCAAAGCCTGAACTGCCGTCGTTGCAAAATGATGTATGTACAGTTCGTCTTCTTCGTTAAAAGGAATAACCGTCCCCGATTTATTGCGCCGGTTGATTATCTGCAATACACCCAAAATATCCTTAGTGCGTGTAATGAGCGGAACCGTCAATAAAGATTTCGTGCGGTAACCGGTAACCGAATCGGGTTGTTTATTAAATCGGTACGGTTTATCGTCGGAAATCGCATACACATCGGGGATATTGAGTGTCGTACCGGTTAAAACGCTGTAGCCGGAAACGGAGCTTTCGTTGACTTTAAATGTAAATGAAACAAAGGGGACTTTTTGGCCGGAGTCGAGCTGCTTTTCCAAGGTTTCGTTTTGTGCGCATTTTATAGTCAGCATATTTTGCTCATGAATATAGATAGAACCGGCATCGGCATTCGTAATATGCCGCACCTCCGATAAAAGGCGCTCAAGCAAAATATCCATATCCTGAATTTCATTTAAAAGCCGTGCGGACTCGACGGTTTTTTTTAATTTTTTTTCATCCATACTTTTTCCAACCGTTTATACGAAACTTATATTAACTGAGTGAATCAATCGCACGGTAAAAGTATACTCCAAATCGGAAGCTCTGTCCAGCTTGAACTCAACGGTTTTTGACAATTAAACATTTTTCGTCATTACGACTTTATTGTTTTTGTATAAGTGAAAAGTACAAGGGGCCGGCCCCTTCGTGCGCGTCGGGCAAGATGTGAAAGCCGCACTCAGTTTCTTCCCATTTTTCGCGAGACGGCAGTATACAGGAAAAAAAATTTTGCGGTATTTTTACGGGTACAAGCCGGGCGTCGTCGAATTTTTTTAAAAGTTTTTGAACGGTACCGTCGTTTTCCTGCAAAGAAAGTGCGCATGTTGCGTAAAGTACATGGCCGCCCGTTTTGAGCAGCCTAAAAGCGGATGAAAGCAGCGCCCATTGGGTTTGCGCCGTATGCTTTATACGCGAGGGCGACCATTGCGCAAGATATTTGGGATCCTGCAATACGTGGCGCTCCGACGAACAGGGCGCGTCAAGCAAAACGGCATCGAAGCTTTCCGTTTCGTACACACACCATTTTGCGGCATCAAAACCGGTAACCGCGATCCGGGAGCGTATTACGGGATCGGCGTAGGTATCCAAAACCGCGGCAAGACGGGCCCGACGGGCACCGGAAACTTCGTTGCAAATAAACTTTTCGGGAAGAAGGTTTTCGATTTGAACAGCTTCCGTTACGCCCGATTGCGCTTCTTCAAGGATTTTTTGCGCAAGTACAAGGCTTTTTCCGCCGGGGGCGGCGCACATGTCCAGCACGCGTTTACAACCGGCCGTCGGCAGCGCAAGTGCTGCCGATACGCTTGCGGCATCCAAAAAATAATCTTTGGCGCCGCCGACCTTTGCCGGGATCGGCACATAACGCGCGTTTTCAAGCAAGGCGGAGCGCAAAGAAGGCCAGCGTTCTTTAAACAGCTGTGCGTAATAAGCGTCGAAGCCGGCTTCTCCTTTGAGCGTTTTTTTCTGCGCCGCGCACATCGGTTAAAGTCCTCCGTACGCTTGCCACAGCGCATCGGTTTTTAAAAGTGGGGCTGCTACGTCGATCACTTCATTCGTTACGGGATGCTCGAAACGCAGGCGCGACGCATGCAAGCGTATGCCGCCTAAAGGGTCGGAACGGCGTGCGCCGTATTTTACGTCGCCTTTAATATGATAGCCTTCGTGCGCAAGCTGGCAGCGGATTTGGTGCGTGCGTCCCGTTATAAGTTCTATTTCGGCGAAGGTATAGCGGCCGGTCGAAAAAACGGGACGCCACAAAAGGCGGGCGAGCTTTGCCTTGCGCGCGTCTTTTTCGCACACAAAAGTTTTTTGACGACGTGCATCAAACCAAAGGTAATGTTCCAAAAGCGTAAAATCGCCGCTTATCGGAATAGAGCCTTCGAGGACGGCCGTATAGACTTTTTTTACGGCAAGAGCTTTTTTTTGATGTTCGGTAAATTGATTTTGAAGGCGCGGCAAAAGCGCTTTGTTGAAAACCAAAAGAACGGCGCCCGATACGGGACGGTCGAGCCGGTTAAAACAATGAATAAAAGACGGAAGCGGTTTCGAATCGCCGTATGAATCTTTAAAGCACCGGGCAAAAACAAAGGGAAGAGAAGGTTCTTCGCAAATGTCGCCGCACGCTTTGTTAAAAACCGCAAGATAGGAATCGATATATAACAGGCGTTTTTTGTCGACGGGACTTTCGGATTCACTTTGACCAATATTCATAATACAAAGCGTCTCCTTTTTGTTTCGCATCCCTAAATTTTTCGAGCGAATTTTGTAGGCGCAAAGAAGCGTCTTCTTCAACTTGTGCGGGCAAAAGCGTGTAGGCGCCGTCGTCGATTACTTCAAGCTTTAAAAGTCCCATGCGCAGTTTTGCTTTTAAAATCCGGCGCAGAGCTTCATCCGTTATTTTTTGCAGTTCCGAATCGTTCCCGATTTTTTCCGCCAATTCGGAAACGATGTCCTTATATACGGGGCGGGAAAGCATACACATATGTACACCCGAACGCAGCGCCTTTATAACGCAATCGGAAAGGGAAAAGTTTTCACCGTCAAGCATGTATAAATCGTCGGAAAAAATCAAGCCGTCAAAATGCAGTTCGTTTTTTAAAAGACCGGTTACCGCCGCGTGTGAAAAGCAAGCAGGATTTTCCGCATCGAAGGCGGGAACGACGGCATGGCTCATAAGCACTCCTGCAAAAGGAAAGGGATCGACCGCCGCATCTTTAAGATTCCGCGCTTCGGCAAGCGAAGCAGTCAAAGCGATAAAGGGCGACACGTACAATTCCCGTATATCGGTTTCGCTTCCTTCCAATACGGGAAGCGTGCGGTGAGGGTCTTCGTTTGAGTTGCCCGGAAAATGCTTTAAAACACAAAAGATTCCGGCTTTATTAAAAGCACGCACAAAGGCTGATGCATAGGTTTCGACTTGTTCGGCGGAACCGAAGCTGCGGCGGCCCAAAAAGTCAGTGTTGTGCCCGCCCGCAGTTTCGGCAACCGGAGCAAAGTTTACTTGAATACCGAGGGCGGCAAGTTGATAAGCCGCGTACAAATACAGCTCTTCCGCCTTTTCGGGACTCAAAAAGCGGGCAACCGATTGAGCCGATGGCAAAGGGCTTGCAATGTCGCGTAAGCGGTTCACCTCCCCTCCTTCGTGATCTATCGCAAAAAAAGGCGGAAGGCATTCGGATTTTTCCGCACGTTTTGACGCATAAAAGCTTTGAGTCGAATCGGTAAGCGCGATTATCTGCTCCGGTTTTCCGGTAAAGTTGCGGGTAAATAAAATGTAGCCGCCCGGCGGAATGTCGTACGAAACCGCGGAAGCCGAAGAAAGGGTACCGTCGACCGATACGATAAAAAGCTGGCACAGTTTTTCTTCACGGCTTAAAGAACCGATAACGCGATCAAAAACCGCTTTGATTTTATCATCGCGTTCGGCTTTAAGCGCATCGGAGACTTGTGCCGGAGATTCGCCCTTCACTCCGGCAGAGCGTGCGGAAGCTGCTCTGCCGAAAGCCCCGCGACCGGAACAGGAAAGGCAGAACGACAAAAACAGACAGCAAAAAAAAATCAATAAAAAAAACGAAAAATGCGAAAAGTACAAAGGCGGAAATCTCGATCGCATTCGGCGTAAACTGAATTTCATTTCGGATTACAGCAGCGCAAGGGTAAAAAACGGAATATAGGTAACGAGCATAAGCACGATAAACTGCACGAGCAAAAAAGGAAGAATTCCTTTTATGACTTTTACCATCGGCGTTTCGAACGCGTACGATGCGATAAACAAATCCATTCCAACCGGCGGCGTTAAAAAACCGAGCTGCATGTTCATTAAAAAGATAACGCCCGTGTGCACGGGATGTATGCCGAAGGATTCGGCGATCGGAATAATGAGCGGCGAAACAATCAATATGGCCGAATATACGTCCATAAGGCAGCCGGCTATGAGCAGGACGCAGTTGAGCAACAATAAAAACAAATATTTCGAACCGACAAAGGTGAGCACGAAGTCGGACAACACGGCCGGAATATTCGCATCGAGCAAAAAGTACGAAAGGCCGCGCGCGGCACCGAAAATCGCCAACACACCTCCGGTAACGGGAAGCGCTTCGACAATGAGATCGAAGGCTTCTTTAATCGTATAATCTTTGCGCACCCAAATTCCGACGGCGGCCGCATACAAAACGGCAAAAGACGCCGCTTGAAACAGCGAAAAAAAACCGCCGAAATAACCGGCGATAATAAAAACGGGCAGCAAAAGTTCAAAAGCGGCGTGCTTTAAAGCTTTGAGCGCTTCACGAAACGAAAACGGAACGCGTTTTGAATCTTTATCGAAAAAAATGCCGAGCGCAATCATAGCCGCCGCTAAAATACAACCGGGAATAACCGCGCCTTTAAATAAATCGAACACATCTACGGAAAAATAATTCGTCGTTCCGTACATAATAACGGCAAGGCTCGGCGGAAACAAAAGCCCCAAAGCACCGGACGCCGTAATGAGCGCTTGCGAATGATTTTTTGCATATCCGGAACCGGTGAGCACTATTGTCAATAAAGAACCGAGCGCCAAAACGGTAACGCCCGATACGCCCGTAAAAGTGGTAAAAAAGGTCGTAACGACGACGGCGGCGATAATAAAGCCGCCGCGGAACCAGCCGAACAGCGTTTTAAAGACGTCCACTAAGCGCCGGCCCGCACTTCCCTTCGATAAAATATAACCGGCCATAGTAAAAAGCGGAATTGCGGCTATACTTTTATCGGTTAAAATGCCGTAGGCTTCAAGGGAAAGCATTTCCACATAGCCGCCGCCCTGAGAAAAAGCAACATAGGCGACGGCACTTATAACGACAAAAAGCGGCACGCCCAAAAAGGCAAAGGCGACAATCAGTAAAATCAAAAACGGAAAAAAACGTGCCGAAACACCGAGCCAAAAGCTGCCCAATGCGGAAAACAAAGCGGGCTCTTCTATTTTAAAAAGATAATACAATACACCGCTTATGGGACCTGCGGAAATAACGCATCCGAGCAAAATTCCCAAAACGGAAAACACGAGCATCTTTTTGTGCGCAAGGCTTGAAAAAAGCATAAGCGCATACGAAACCGGCAGCAAGACAAAAACAACTTGCAGCGGCACGCCCCATACCTTATCGGCGGGTGTAAAGACGGCAAAAAATTCCGAAAACGACGAAAAAAAGAGCGCCAAAAGTACGGCCGGAATAAACACGGCCTTTAAAGCATCCGCGGTCTTTTTTACCGGAGCCGGAGCGAATTCGTCAACGGCAGCTATGCATATATGTTTATGAGCGCGCCACGTGATAATCGACGTAAAGCAGGCAAACAAAAAAACAAGGTTGACCGTCGCCCCTTCAACACCTAAAAGCGGAATATGGAAAAAGCGCTCGGCTATAAGCTGAATAAAGGGTAAAACGCATAAAAGAATCAGTAAAAAAACGGAAAGCGTATTTTCAATTTTTTCAAAAATACCGTTTTGCTTATCGCTCATGAGTTTTCCTGTATTGTTCCAAAAGCGAGCTCATTTTTTTATAAAAGGGGCCGTTGATAACCGAGTCGGGCGTATTCGCCATTTTTTCAGCGTCTTTTTGAAAAGAGTCTTCCCACAACTTAATTTCGGCACTACTAAGTTTTACGAGCGTACAGCCCTCGGCACGCATTTTTTCGAGGTATTCGCGGTCGGACTGCTGCTGAACCGAAATAAACTTGCTTTGGGCATTGCGCACGGCTTGTTTTAACTGCGCTTTGTATGCGTCCGGAATCGCTTTCCACGTATCGGAGGAAACAAGGAAAGCCGACATAATCGGATTCAGCGGAACATCGATAGCATAGGGCAGCCCCGTGTAATAGGTCGTCGCATAGGCATACATAGGAATACAATAGGCAACCTTTATACCGTTTGCGCTTTTAATGCTTTGAAGCATTTTTTCGCCCGGAACGTCTTCCATTGTAAAACCGGCCGATTTAAAAGCCGCCATTAAGCCGGGAGACGAGATACCGGAAAAACCCATTTTTGCTTTTTTCAATTCATCGGGTGTTCTGATTTCGGTTTTTGTAAAAAAATTTGCCCAGCCGACGTTAAACCATCCCAAAAGTTCAAAACCCGCATCGTTGACGGCTTTTTCGATTTCGGGATTCATAGCATCGAGGATGTAAGATAATTCATCCTGATTTCTAAAAAGGAAGGGAACGGTAAGAGTCAGCGCATGGGAAGCGGGCGCGAGTTCGTACACGCCGATGTTTGTAAACACGGCACCGTCTATCGGACTTTTTTGCCCGGGGCGCAGCGCTTTCATTTTTCTGATAACGCCGCCTTCGCCGCCTAAGGCACCGGCAGTATAGAATTTCAATTCGACTTGTCCGCCGGTTATGCGCGACCATTCCTGAGCCAAGGCTTTTTGCTCGATATCCCAAGCGGAACGGGCGGGCGCCACCGACGCCATCTTCACCGTAATTGTTTGGGCGCAAAGCGCAAAAGAACATGCACACATAAAAATGTATGTATAAAATAATTTCAGTTTCATATCAGTCATCCTCAAATTCATGCGCAATCAATCCCATTGAATAAAATAATCGTCGACATGCTGCAAAAGCCATAAAGCTTTTTTTTGCGCAATCGTAACCGAAAGCCGCTCCTGCGGCCTCGAATCGGGATCTATCGCAAGCGCTTTTTTTAAATTTTCTTTAAAACCTTCAGCATCCTGTTGCGGCACGCAAAAAGCGGTCGCATAGGTAATATAGGGGCTGGGCGTTTCACCTTTTGAAATACGGAATGCTTGGGCGCTCGCAAAACGGGCACGCTCAATATCGCCGCCGAATTCGGCCGGAGCTGCGGCATAAAAGGCGGTAAGGGCATCCCAAACGGCGCCGTTGTTATAATCGGGGTCGAGCTCGGCGGCCTTTTCCAAAAGAGCGACGGCGCAAGGCAAGGTTTTTAAAGCTTGCGTATCCATGGGATCGACCGAAAAAGCGCCGAGCCAGCCGGCGCCCGCCCAATAAGCGGCCGTAACATCGGTAGAGCGCAAGCGCGCAATATAATCCGCTGCGGCATCGAGCGAACCGCTTAAAAGAGCAGCCGTAAATCCGGGATACCGCAATTCGAGGGCGCGTAAAACATAGGAGCGGCCGCGAAGATAATGCAGCTTTGCACGCCTTTGCTCTTCGGCTTGCAGCGCATACTGCGAAGAATCGAGCATTTCAGCCGGAGTTTGAACAAAAGCGTTCGCATACATAACATATAAAGAACCGGTCATAACGGACAGTCCCTGATGATCGGGATTTTGCGCCGACGTAATTTCATAGAGTTTTAATGCCGTCGGAAAAAAGTCGCCCATTAAAACGGAATCGCTCTCCCCCGTAAGTACCGGCATAAGTGAATTTTCCGGCACCTTTGTTTTTACCGTCTTGCCTTTTTTGTCGGCTCCCGCAAGAGAATCGGAAAGCGCGTCCAATGCCATGTGTTTTGTAAGCGCACAGCCGAAAAACAGAGAGGTACAGACGAGCGCGCACAAAAAACACAGGCAACATAAAAACGCCGGAAAATTCTTTTTCAATATCAGCCTCCGTACGTTGCGATAAACACGCCGGCAGCTATAGCCGTACCGATAACACCTGCAACGTTCGGGCCCATCGCGTGCATAAGCAAAAAGTTTGACGGATCGTATTCCATTCCCACCTTATTCGAAACGCGGGCAGCCATAGGAACCGCCGACACACCTGCCGACCCGATAAGCGGGTTGATTTTTTCTTTTAAGAACAGGTTCATGAGCTTTGCCATAAGCAAACCGCCTGCCGTTGCAAAAGAAAAGGCAATGAGTCCCAAAACGATAATTCCAAATGATTTCGGGTTCATAATCTTTTCGGGAGTCATTTGCGAGCCGACGCCTAAGGACAGCAAAATCGAAACGATATTCATAAGCTCGTTTTCGGCCGTTTTGGAAAGACGCTCGACTACGCCGCACTGCTTAAGGAAGTTGCCGAACGCAAGCATGCCGATAAGCGGAGCTGCGGGCGGCAAAAGCAAAATCGCAAGCACAAGGATGACAATCGGAAACAGTACTTTTTCGGTTTTGGAAACCTCACGCAGCTGCCGCATTTTTATGTGCCGCTCTTTTTCCGTAGTAAGCAGCTTCATAATGGGAGGCTGAATCATCGGAACAAGGGCCATATACGAATATGCGGCAACGGCGATAACGGCCATCATGTGCGGAGCAAGTTTTCCCGAAACATAAATCGAGGTAGGCCCGTCGGCACCGCCGATAATCGCGATTGCGCTCGCTTCAAGCATAGTATAATCGACGCCGGGAAAAAGGTTCATAAGTGCAACGCCGAAAAGCGTAAGGAAAACGCCGAGCTGTGCCGCTCCGCCGAGCAGGGCGGTTTTCGGGTTTGCAATAAGCGGACCGAAGTCCGTCATCGCGCCGATACCCATAAAGATAAGCATCGGAAAAAATTCGTTTCCGACACCCATATCATAGATAAGGCGCAGCATACCCGAATGCTCGTCGTACATGCCCGCGCCGGGAATATTGACGAATACGGTTCCGAACCCGATCGGGATAAGCAAAAGCGGCTCAAAGCCCTTTGCGGCCCCCAAATAGATAATCAAAAAGCCTACGGCCATCATCACCAAACGCTTCCAACCGGCTACAATATCGGTTTTAGATGGGTCCGTTAAATCGGCAACCTCTTCGGTACCGTTAATAATAAAATTGAGACCGGTATTTTCGATCGTTTTACGGATAAAGCTCGAAACGGAAATATACGGTACGTTTTCGGACCCCTTTATAATTGCCGTACTCATCGTGCGGAACGAAGCGCTTTTGCCTTCGCTGCCCGATGCAAAAACGCCGCCGACAAACGAAAACACCGCCGCTATCGCTAAAATAAGCAGGGTTAAATGCAGTATTTTTTTCTTAAAATTATTTTCACCCAACATACGGCACTCCTGTTTATTTTATCTCGGCAAGCGCTTGGCCTGCGGTAATTGCGGAACCGGGCGATACCAAAAAGTGTACGGTTCCCGCCGAAGCCGCTTTGATTTCCAATTCCATTTTCATGGATTCAATCATAATGATTGTTTGTCCGGCCGTTACGGCAGAACCTTCGGCTACGGTATTTTTCAAATAGGTGCCGGCAACGGGCGCATTAACAACGGCGCCGCCCGTAGGTGCCTGTGCAGCGGGAGGAGCCTGAACCGGAGCGGAAGGAGCTTGAACCGGTGCGGCTTTTGCATCACCGATAACCGCAAGCACTTGTCCTGCGGTAATCGCGTTTCCGGCGGCGGCTCTGAAATGTATGGGGCCGGCCGCGGACGCTTTAACTTCAAGTTCCATTTTCATTGATTCTATCATCATAACCGTTTGTCCCGAAGCAACCTGAGCGCCGTCGGCAACAAGCAGCTTTAAAAGCGTTCCCGCAACGGGAGCCTTTACCTCAACCGCACCGGCAGACGCTACACCGCCTGCGGAACCGGAAGAACCGGAGACGGCTTGAGCGCCGGGAGCCGCAAAAGACACGTTGTATGAAGTACCGTTTACGGTAACGTTCATCGTGTCGCCGGCAGGGCCGGAAACGACATTGTACGAAGAACCGTTTACGGTAACCGTGTAGCTTCCGCCCGCGCCCTGTGCGCCGGAAGAAGCTTTCGGCAGCGCGAAAGAATCCGAACTGACCGGGCCTTTTGAACGCTCTTTAAAGAATTTGGGCGCAACTTTCGGGAACATCGCGTAGGTCAGCGTATCCTCGATGGAACCGTCGCCGCCGTTTTCTTTGGCTTCGGCGGCCATTTTTTCCAGTTCGTTGGGAATAAGGTCGGCAGGGCGGCAGGTAATCGCTTCTTCCATATTATTCTGTTTTAAAGCTTCTTTTACCAATTCGGGATTCGGTTTTGCCGGCGTTGCACCGTATTTTCCGGTTAAAAGGTCGCGCGTTTCCTGCGTGAGCTTTGCGTAGCGGCCGAACAGCACGTTAAACACGGCTTGCGTGCCGACGATTTGGCTTGTGGGCGTTACGAGCGGAATATAACCGCAGTCTTTTTGCACAATCTGAATTTCTTTTAACACTTCGTCGATTTTAGCGGCGGCGCCCTGTTCTTTCAATTGATTTTCCATATTGGAAAGCATTCCGCCGGGAACCTGCGACGCCAAAATGCGCGTATCGGCACCCAAAAAGCTCGACTCGAATTTGGCGTATTTTTTGCGGATTTCGCGGAAATAAGCGGCGATTTCCAAAAGCGGTTTTATGTCCAAGCCCGTATCCATATCGGTACCTTTAAAGATTTCGACCATGGTTTCGGTCGGGCTGTGAGACGTTCCCATAGACATGGACGAAATGGTTGTGTCCAGTATTTCCGCACCCGCTTCGGCGGCCTTCATCAAAGAGGCAACCGACATACCCGTTGTGGCATGGGAGTGAATTTCAATCGGAATATCGACCTTCGCCTTTATCGCCTTCACCAAATCGTAGGCTTCAAAGGGTTTGAGCAAACCCGACATATCTTTTATACAAATGGAATCGGCCCCGAAGTCGGCATAGGCTTTCGCCAAATTCGCGTACACTTCTTTGGTGTGGTACGGCGTCGTCGCGTACGAAATGGCCATTTGTACGTGTTTGCCGGTTTTTTTAGCCGCGTCGGCCGCACGCTTTAAGTTGCGCGGATCGTTGCACGCATCGAAAATACGGAAAATGCTTACGCCGTTTTTCGCGGCCGCAGCCACAAAGGCGTCAACTACATCGTCAGCGTAGTGGCGGTAGCCCAAAAGGTTTTGACCGCGCAAAAGCATCATAATCGGCGTATTGGGCAGTTTTGCGTGAAGTTTGCGCAAGCGCTCCCACGGATCTTCATTTAAAAAGCGGATACAGGAATCGAAGGTCGCCCCGCCCCACGCTTCCAAAGCGAAATAACCGATTTTATCCAGTTTGTCGCAAATAGGCAGCATATCCGCAGTCGTCATACGCGTAGCATGCAAAGACTGGTGCGCATCGCGCAGCACCAAGTCGGTAATTTTTACTTTTTTCGCCATAACTCTCTCCTGTTTATCAGCCGTTTTCTTTTTCATGCACGGCAGCCGCAATGGCCGCGATTACCGCCGTTTGAGTGCCGCCGCTTTGTCCGGCAGCGAGCGCATTGTCCGCGGACTTTTCATTTTTATCCAGTTTTAAGGCTTTTATCAGCTTCGAATTCAAAGTGATAAAAACAATCATTATTATTAAAAATAAAAACACAAATCCCATACCGAGTAAAGTCAACTTTAAGCTTTGCCCCAGCATTTCCGTTATTGTCATAATGCCTCCGCAATCAGATTATCGTATAAAATACGTAGTGTTTCGATTGTAACGAAAATATAAATCTTGTTCAAGGAGGATAAATGTATTATAATGGGGGCATGAATATGATTTTTGTATGCTGTATTCCTTTTTTTATTACAGCGGCATTCCATTTGACATCGTGTCTGCTTTCGAAAACAAAACAGGCCGACATATCGAAAAAAATCCTTATGCCGCTTTTGATTCTTGCAGTTGCGGCCGCCTATTGCCTGTCCCTCGCGGGCAAACGCGTTACCGATCTGCGCCTTTTTCAAATCGTGCTTTTGTGCATTGCGTTGGCGGCCGGAAACGCGGGAGACATTTTTTTGCTTGGAAACGTAACGCCGAAAAACATGTCTAAAGGCTTGGGCGCTTTTTTGCTTGGGCACATTGTGTATATCGCCGTTCTTTTTTTGACGTTCAGCTTGCCGCCGCTTCCCGTGCTGCCCGCAATCATCGTTTTTGCGGTGTATAGCGCAGCCGTTTACGTCAGTTGGAGGATGAACGGCTCGCCCAAAGGAGCCGTCGGCGCGGCGGTTATCGTGTACGCGTCCGTGCTCGGCTTATTCAGCTTATTAACGCTCTTTCATATCATGGGCTCTATACATGCCGGAAGCGGCGTTCCCGCCCCGCTTTTAAAAATCTATATCGGAACACTGCTCTTTTTGCTTTCGGACAGCGTACTGTCGCGGACAATCTTTTTTAAACCGTTTTATCAATCGCGCTTTGTCGTTATGCTTACGTATTTGAGCGCGCAATTTTTAATTGCGCTGGGTTTTCTCAGCATATAATCGGGAGGCTTTTTTTGGATACCAACGAAATTATCGCGCGGGCAAAACAGTACATCGCGCAGGAAACAAACGAGGTTTTTCGCAGCGAAGTCGAAAAGCTCGTAAAAGACAATGATATAAAAGAACTGGAAGAACGCTTTTATCAAAGTTTGGAATTCGGAACGGGCGGTTTGCGCGGCATTATCGGCGGCGGTACGAACCGCATGAACACGCTTATGATTCATAAGGCGACTCAGGGGCTTGCAAACTATTGCATTAAAGCCCTGCCCGAACAAGCCGCCGCGGGAAAGCTTTCGGCCGCCATTGCATACGATTCGCGAAAATACTCGGACATATTCGCCGAAGAAACGGCATGTATTTTTGCGGCAAACGGTTTTAAAGTATATTTATTTACCGGACTGCGTCCCACTCCCGAACTTTCGTTTGCAATACGCACCTTCGGCTGCACAACCGGGGTTGTCGTAACCGCATCGCACAATCCGCCGCAGTACAACGGCTATAAAGCGTATTGGTCCGACGGTGCGCAGGTAACGCCCCCGCACGATACGGGGATAATCGACGAAGTAAACAAAGTAAACTCAATCAAAATCATTTCGAAAGACGAAGCCGTCAAGCAGGGCAAAATCATCCTCATCGACAGCGATGTTGACGAAAAATACTGGGCGATGTGCAAACGCCAGTTGTTCCGCCCGGAATTGATAAAGCAAAAAGCGAAGGACGTGCGCGTTGTTTACACGCCGCTTCACGGAACGGGCGCCATGCACGTCGAAAAAGTGCTTGGCGATTTGGGACTTACCGTTATCACCGTTCCCGAACAGCGCAAACCCGACGGACGTTTCCCGACGGTCGAAAAACCGAACCCGGAAGAAGCGCCGGCCCTTAAAATGGCGATCGAACTTGCAAAAAAAGAAAAAGCCGACGCCGTTATGGCAACCGACCCCGATGCCGACCGATTCGGCAGCGCCGTTCCCGCCGCAAACGGAGAATGGGTGCTTATAAACGGCAATCAAATGGGCGTGCTTTTTACCGACTACATCATCGTATCGCGCAAAGAATTGAACAAAATGCCTAAAAATCCCGCGATAATCCGTTCGATCGTAACCTCGCCGATGGTCGATTACATTGCAAAAGCGAACGGCGTTCATGTCGACGAATGTTTAACCGGCTTCAAATGGATCGCTTCCGTTATGAACCGCTACGATACAAAGGGCGATTACAACTACATTTTCGGCTTTGAAGAAAGCTACGGCTATAACGTTGAAACTGAAGTGCGCGATAAAGACGGCGTTTCGGCTTCGGCCATGTGCGCCGAAATGACGCTGTATTGGAGATCGCAGGGTAAAAGCCTTTTGGAACGCTTGGAAGAACTGTATAAAACCTACGGCTATTTTGAAGACCGCGCCATTTCAAAGAACTTTTTAGGAGCCTCGGGCGTTCAAACGATGAAAGCCATTATGTCCAAATTGCGCAAAGAAGGACTCAAAACTTTGGGCGGCAAAAAAGTCGTTATGATCCGCGATGTCGGCGAAGGCGTTTCGTACGATCCGGAAAATCCGCACAAAAAGCAAAAGCTGGATATTCCTTCGAGCAATGTATTGCAGTTTTTCCTCGAAGACGGATCGATTGTGAGCGCGCGGCCAAGCGGTACCGAACCGAAAATCAAGTTTTATATAAACGCGGTCGTTTTGCAGTCGCCTTCGCTCGATGCGGCAAAAAAAGATGCAGCCAAGTTATGCTCGGCAATCGAAAAAGAAATTCAGGCCGTACTTGATGCATCATAAGATCCGCGAATATGCGCGCTTGTATGAAGAGGGGGCGGTTTTTACCGCCTTCGATACGGAAACGACGGGCTTATACTGCGAACGCGACCGCATAATAGAAATAGGCGCCGTAAAATTCGATAAAACCGGCATTTTAGGCACTTATGAAATTCTCATTTACCCCGAAATTTCCGTTCCTGCAAGCGCGTACAAGGTGCACGGTATAAGCGATTTAATGCTTTCGGGCTGCCCGGTATTCGCCGCGGCGGCTCCCGCCTTTTTGGACTTTATCGAAGGCACGCGCCTTATCGCCCACAATGCGCCTTTCGACACGGGCTTTGTAAACAGCGAACTGCAAAGAGCCGGCCGCCCCGCCCTTGCATCTCCTTCCGTGCCGGCCGCAGACACGGTTACGCTTGCGCAAAAAGCTTTTCCGAAGTTAAAAAAATACAATTTGCAGTTTTTAGCCGGCCACTTCGGTATTCCCAGCGGCACGGCTCACCGCGCCCAAGACGATGCCGGCGTGTGCCGCGAAGTTTTTTTATATTGCATCGGCAAACACGAAAAGCAGAAGGCCCAACCGGATTTACCGTTTTAAGATTTGTTATTTTATACAAATAATTTGCAAAGCGAATAAAAATTCGGTATAATATGACGGAATTATCCTTAAAACAAGGAGCGGTATTATATGACGAATAAAGAAAATATGACGCTTCGCATGGAACCCGATCTCAAAAAGCAAGCTTCTGCACTTTTTAAATCGCTCGGACTGGACTTAAGCACGGCTACGGGTATTTTTTATCGACAGGCCTTGCGCTGCAAAGGACTTCCGTTCGAGGTAAAGCTTGACGAGCCGAATGAAACTACTTATAGAGCAATGTCTGCCGCAGAAAAAGGCGAAGATATGTATGGACCCTTTGACAGCGTTTCCGACTTAATGAGAGCGCTCAATGCTTAAGCCCGCATTTTCAGGACAATTTAAAAAAGATTATAAACTGGCAGTGAAACGCGGTTGCGAGCCGGAAAAAATTGAAAAGGTCATTAGGCTCTTATGCAGTGAACAACCGCTCCCGGCAGCATATCGCGATCATCCATTAATAAATTCAAAAAAATATAAAGATATGAGAGAATGCCACATAGCACCTGATTGGCTTTTGATATATAAAATCGTAAAAAAAATTCTGGTGTTACAATTGATCAGAACCGGAACACACAGCGATTTGTTTTGATTTTTTTGAAGGAGAAATATGGCAGGAAAATTACCTAAACCATATTCAGCGCTTTGCGCGGTATTTTTATGCGCATGCATGTTGAGCGCGAACGCACAAACGCTTATCGATAAAATCGATGCGATTCGGCAAACGGATGCCTTGATTGCCGGCATAGAAGACGCCGCCGATTTGCATGAACTGACATACGAGTACGAAGCGCGCGAAAACAAAAACAAACCGCTTCTTTCGTATACGGTAACCTTAAAGCAAAACGCCGACTCAAAAACAGTAAAAGCGGTAATACGCGAAACGGGCGACGGCTGGCAGTACATATACACGGCATGGTTTACCGACGGCAAGGCGGCGGCAATCAGCGAACTGTATAAAAAATACAACGGTATTACAAAATCGTGGGACGAGCGCTTTGTGCGTACATTTTATTTTAGCGACGACCGTGTTTTTGCCGCCGAATACAAAGACGAAAAACCGCGCCTTATTTTGGAAGAAAAACAACTCAATAAGGAACGCGCCGCAAAAATCATGCAAATCGTGCAAAAATCCTTGAGAAAGCAAAAATGACTATTCATGAATTCGGAAAGGTAAATGCAGACTGCGCCGTGCTGGACGGCGGCATGACTCCGTATCGGTTTTGGAAGCCGGCTGTTTTTTCATGCTGTTACGCTGCATCCAAACCTATCTTGACCTCCGTACCTAAGTACAATATATTGTACTTAAAGCGAGGTATGGTATGAATGCGATTTCTTATTCCGAATTGCGGCAAAACCTTAAATCCTGCATGGACAAGGTATATGCCGATTACGAACCGCTTATAATAACGCGTAAAAACGGCGAAAATATCGTGTTAATTTCAATCAATGAATACAATGCCTTATCGGAAACGCACTATCTGTTAAGCGGTAAAGAAAATGCGGCGCATTTAAAAAAATCAATAGAACAAATGCAAACCGGTAAAATTCATAAAAAAGAACTGATTGAGCTTGACGATGAATAAACTTTTTACCGATGAGGCGTGGAAAGATTATGTATATTGGATGGAACACAATGAACAGATACTGCAAAAAATCAACCGATTAATAAAAGAAATAGAGCGCGCCCCCTTCCAAGGCATCGGAAAACCGGAAGGACTCAGATATTCTTTACAGGGTTTTTGGTCGCGCCGAATCGATGCCGAACACAGACTTGTCTATAAAGTCGAAGACGACAGCCTAATCATAGTTTCCTGCCGCTATCATTATACATAAGTTTCAACGTTACTTCTAAAAACTGCAGTTTTTAGAAGTTCCCATAAAACGCATACGGCTTTCGGCAGTTTTTGCCCGCGTTTTATCCCCGCGGCGCTTTGGCAGGAAAGTGATATTTTATGTTCCTCCTAAAACTTCCGTAAGCTGCCTTGCGGTGTCAAGAATGAGGGGAATAAAGCTGTTAAGCTTTTGCATATCATTTATACTCAATGAGGTACTGAAAGCTCCGGCACCCCTGTTTTGATAGGTAGCGAAGGAGGAACCAATACATATAATTCCCTGTTCATGCTCTCCCGTGTCAAGAGCATAGCCGCACTGTCTGATTTTCCGAATATCTTTTAACAGATCGTCATATGTTTCAATCGTTTTGTCGGTAAATTTAATTTTTTGAACGGAATTCCAATAACGTTCAATTTCAGTATCGGTTTTTGCCGCTAACAATGCCTTCCCTACTGCCGTACAATACATTGGAGCTTTCAACCCGATTTTTGACTGCATCTTTAATCCCATTTCATTGACCGTTATTTTATCGATATATAAAACTTCATTTTTATCTTCAATAACCATATGAACGGTTTGCTCCAAAGAAAGAGCTAAACGCCGCATAAAACTGCGTGCAGTAATATAAAAATCCGTATTTTGAATCCGTCTACTGCCAAGTTCAAAAACTTTCATGGACAATCGATATCTGCTGTCTTCGGCCTTATCAACATAACCGAGTTGCATCAGAGTACTCAACAGGCGGTATACAGTTGTTTTATGTAAACCTGTTTGTCCGCACAGTTGAGTTAATGACAAGGTACCCTGATTAGCCAAAAGTTCAAACAATGTAAAAGCTCTTTCAACGGATTGAACATTATCAGCCAATCTTCTCATACTCCCGAATACGCGTTAAATCCTCCGTCAATCGGTAAAATAACACCGTTTATAAAAGCGGCTTGCGTTTCATCTGCTAAAAATAATAAAGCACCGATTAACTCTTCCGTCTTACCGAAGCGGCCCATAGGCGTATTGTTTAAAATCTTTTTAGCCCGCGGAGTAGGATTTCCGTCCGCATCAAAGAGAAGTGAACGATTTTGGTTGCCGACTAAAAACCCGGGAGCTATTGCATTACAGCGGATACCAGTTTTTGAAAAATAAACGGCAAGCCATTGCGTAAAATTGGATACGGCGGCCTTTGCCCCCGAGTATGCCGGAATTTTGGTAAGAGGTGTATAAGCATTCATACTTGAAATATTGATAATATTCGCACCCTTTTTGTTCAGCATATCTTTAGCGAATACCTGTGTAGGCAAAATGGTTCCCAAAATATTCAAACTGAATACGAATTCGATACCCGATTTTTCCAAGTCGAAAAATGTTTTGGTTCCTTTCGGAATGTCGGTTGTGTGAAATTCATTATCCGTCGTTGCCCGCGGATTATTACCTCCCGCTCCGTTGATTAAAATATCGCAGGTACCGAAATCCTCATTTATTTTTTCACGTACTCCTTCCAATGATTTTGTATCCAAAACATCGGCTTTATACGCTTTTGCTGTATATCCTTGTTGTGTCAATGCGGCCGCATTTTTTAATGCAGTATCTTCATTTAAGTCAAGCAGGGCGGTTTTTGCTCCTTCGGCGGCAAAGGCTTGTGCAAAGGCACTGCACAATACCCCGCCTGCCCCAGTTATAACGACAACTTTATTTTCAAATCTTTTTCCCATAACTTTTACCTCATTTATTCTTTTTTGATTTTTCGCATGCTTCCCACAGCCCCATTAAGTAAGACGCGCCCAATGCACGATCATACAGTCCGTATCCGGGCTTTCCCGTTTCACCCCAAATCATGCGTCCGTGGTCGGGACGAATCGGTCCTGAATAATTATGTTTACTAAGCGTATTAATAAGATCAAACATATCTAAAGAACCGCAGTCACTCAGATGTGCCGTTTCCGCAAACGAATAACCGTCCTGTAACAATACATTGCGTGCATGTACAAAATTAACACGTTTTTTTCCGCAAAAATAATCAAGCATTTTAACAAAATCATTTGAACGCACACAACCCAATGAACCGGCACACATGGTTAAACCGTTATAAGGACTGTCGTACAACGAAATAAAACGCTCCAAATTCTCCCGGCAGGTAATAATACGCGGCAGTCCGAAAATATTATACGGAGGGTCGTCCGGATGTATTGCCATTTTTACTCCGGCTTTTTCCGCCGCGGGAATAACGGCTTGGAGAAAATAGTTTAAATGCTCCCACAATTTTTCTTCATCGATATTTTTATACGCATCAAATACATCTTTTAATTCTTCTTTTGTGTAACTTGAATCCCAGCCCGGAAGCGAAAATTCACCGCTTAAAGGATTTACTTTTTGAATAACATCTTCTTCAAAAATCAGAGAAGTAGAACCGTCAGGAGCCTTATGATTCAAATTTGTCCGTGTCCAGTCAAAAACGGGCATAAAATTGTAGCAAACGACGGGAATTCCCACCTCCCCCAAGTTATACAGGGTCCGTTTATAATTTTCGATATAGTAATCGCGCTTAGGTCTTCCGAGTTTAATATCCTCATGAACGGGAACGCTTTCTATAACCGAAAGTTTTAACTCATGAGCTTCAACATCGTGTTTTAATTTTTCAATCCGTTCCTTAGGCCACACTTCTCCGACCGGTATGTCGTATACGGCCGAAACGATTCCCTTTACAGCCGGTATTTGCCTAATATATTCCAAAGTTACCGGATCATCGTGTCCGTACCATCTGAATGTCATTTCCATTATTGAGCCTCCTGAGTATGTATATTAAAATATTCTGCTGCATTGTTACAGCAGATATTTGAAATAAGTTTTTCTAACATATGCGGTTCATTAGGAAATTCTCCGCTGTCCACACGTTCGCCCACATAGGTACACACAATTCTTCTAAAATAATCATGACGGGTATACGACATAAAGCTGCGCGAGTCTGTAAGCATTCCAACAAAATTCATTAGTACCCCTTGTGTTGCAAGCGAATCGATTTGGTCAATCATCCCGCGTTTTGTATCGTTAAACCACCAGCCCGAACCATGTTGAATTTTACTGCGTATTCCGCTTTCCGATTGGAAATTGGCGATTGTTGTGTCAATCAAATCATTGTAAACGGGATTGAGATTATACAAAATACATTTAGGTATTTTGCCTTCTTTAGTCAAATTATCCAAAAGCATATTCAAGGCGCGGGCAATATCGACCTGATCCTGAATGGAGTCATAACCGGAATCGGCACCCAGCGAGGCGAAAGCCGCCGAATTATTATTACGCAGCGCGCCGAAATGAATCTGCAAGACAAAGCCGTGCTTATAATAAAGTTTTCCCAAATCATGCAGCAAGGTTGTTTGAAATACCGCTTTTTCTTTTTCGCTTATATTTTCGCCGTTTAGCCGGTTTTTAAAAATCTTATCGGCTTCACTGCTGTTGGGCAGAACAGAATACAAAACAGCCAATCCGTGATCAGAAATATTAGAGCCCAGTTCTTTAAAACAGATAAGACGGCTTTCCAAGGCGGCTAATAATGCATCGTAAGTATCTACAGTACAATCAGCGGCTTTTTGCAAAAGCTCCAGATTGGCACAAAAATCTTCAGAGTCAACAGTCATAAACTTATCGGGTCGAAAACCGGGAACAACAAGCGTGTTAAAATCCGTATTTTTAATCAGTTTATGATATTCCAAAGAATCGGCGGGAGCATCCGTTGTACAAATAAAACGTACATTCGACTTTTTAATAAAGGTTTTCGGACTTAAGGATTCACTGCGTATTTTTTGATTACAGTGATTGTATATTGCCTCCCAATTACTTGTTGAAAGCAATTCATCGGTTTCAAAATACTCTTTCAGCTCCAAATGGCTCCAGTGATATAAGGGATTACCGATCAAATGCTCCAACGTATAGGCCCATGCTCTGAATTTGTCCTTTGGACTTGCATTCCCTGTAATATATTCTTCGGAAACACCCATTGCACGCATTGCCCGCCACTTATAATGATCCGCTCCCAGCCACAAATCCGAAATATCGCTAAACACCTTATCTTCATAGATTTCTTTAGGATTTAAATGACAGTGATAATCATAAATCGGCTTATTTTTTGCATAGGAATGATATAAAGCTTGAGCCGTCTTACCGTTTAACATAAAATTTTCATGAATATAGTTCACATAGCCTCCCCTTCATCGGTTCATCAGGCGGTCTGTTATTTCATAATATGAAACACTTTTTACAACAAATTTACTATATATCATCTTTTTTCGGCTGTCAACATTTAAATTTTATCGGTATAAAAGACTTTTTATATCTTATTCTTTAAATATATGTTAAAATACATATCGTAATGAAACGATTGCAAAACTTTTGGTACAATTTACCGGTACGCAAAAAATTGTTTTTTTATTTTGTAATCCTCGTTTTTATCATGTTTACCGCAATACTGCTTTCGTTCGGAATAACCTATCACTATACAAAGCGTTTTCAAACAATTCTTGAAGAACACTTTGCATTAAACGGTTTCTTAACGGAGCTGCAGGCATACGGTTCAACTTTAGACGAAGCACTGCGTTATAAAACGGAAAAATCCCGTACGGAAGCTATTTTGCGAATGCAATTAAATCGGGATAAAATGCATTATTTTTTATCGAGAATCCGTAAAAGAACACAGCTTCCCGTTGAAGCTTTTTTTGAAATACGAGCGTTGGGAAATTCTTTATTCGTATATATCGATTTAAGTTCTCGGCTTTTTTTTGACTTGAATAAACATTCCCCCGATTTTTTTGAAAAACTGTATACCGTGTCGCGCATACAATACTACATGGAACGCTATATTGCAAATTTACAGCGCATTTTACTCACCGAAGACAGTGCGTATTGCAGCCGTATTGAAAAAGATATTTCATTTTTCAGATTTATATTTTTAACCTTTACGATATGTATCTTTTTTGTTCTCTTTTTATTCGCCCTTATTTTTTCATACCGTTTTTCCGAACCGATAGCCAATTTGGCAAAAGTTGCATTGCGCATGGCAGCGGGAGATTTGGCGGTTGCACCGGTAGAAAGCACATTTAAAATCGGTAAAGAAATGGAAGCCGTTATTTCGGCCTTTAACAGTATGCATCATAATATAAAAGATATGATTGATGACTTAAAAATGAAATCGCAATTGGAAAAAATGCTCCATGCTGAAGAAATCGAAAAAGAAAGCGCCTTAACCGCTCTGCGCGAAGCCCAGCTTGTCAGTTTGCAAAATCAAATAAAACCTCATTTTTTGTTTAATACTTTAAACACAATAAGCAGGCAGGCGCAAGAAGAACAGGCCTTTCAAACGGTAAATTTAATTTTATTTTTATCGCATTTAATGCGCTATAATTTACTTACACACCGTCAATCGGTTGCCCTAAAAGATGAATTAAATGCTTTAAAAGATTATATGTGTTTACAGCAAAAAAGGTTCGGAGAGCGTATTCGTTTTAATATAGATTGTCCGGAAAATTTGCTGAAAGTCCAAATCCCCCCTTTTACGGTATTAACCTTTGCCGAAAATTCGATCAGACACGGTCTTGAACCCTGTATTGAGGGTGGTACGTTATACGTGCAAATCCGTAAAAGAAACCGGCATTGCAGAATACGGATATTCGATAACGGAATAGGTATGAATAAAGAAAACTTATATGCACTGATAAACATACGCAATACGGCTCCCAAAGTAAATAGCGACGGAACGGAAACAGGAATCGGCATACGTAATATTATGACACGTCTTGATTTGTTTTACGGCGGCGCCTATTCTTTTAATTGTTATTCAAAACCGAACTACGGTACTCTGACCGTCATTTCAGTACCGCTATCATGGCCGATACCGAATAAAGAAGTCACGCATGTATAGGATATTGATAGCCGATGACGAGGCGATGGAACGTAGAGCTTTACAGCGTTTGATCCGTACCGAATATCCCCAGAACGTCGAAATTGTGGAAGCGGTAAACGGGATCGATGCACTGGATAAATTCAAAACATTAAAACCGGATATTATTTTTTGCGATATAAAAATGCCGGGTAAAAGCGGTCTTGAAGTGATTCGGGAAATAAAAGAAAGTAATCCTGAACAAATTGTCGTTTTTTTATCCGCCTATGATTATTTTGATTATGCAAGAGAAGCCGTATCCTTAGGAGTAAAAGAATACCTCATTAAACCGGCAGCGGATAATTACGTTATCGATTTGCTTCAAAAGTTGATTGATATGCTGGATAAAAAAAAGAAGCAAGAACAAGAACTATCCGCACAAATGGAAAAATTGGCAATGCTCGATACGTATTTTCAAAATACTTTTAAAACGGAAAAGGACAGAGATAACTATACTCTTTACGAGCAGCACGGCGAATTATCGGCCAGATTGGAAAAACTGCTTAAAACCGCATCGCACATAATGGAACGGGAATATATGTATCCCATAAATTTGGAAAGTATTGCAAAACGGGTAAAATTAAGCAGCTTTTATTTCAGTAAAATGTTCAAAAGTTATTGGAAAAAAAGCTTTACGGATTATTTGACCGAAATCAGAATAAGAGAATCGTGTAAAATGCTTGCCGACCCTTCTTTTTCGATAAAAGAAATTGCCGCCGCTGTAGGATTTTCCAATTCAAATTATTTTTCCCGTGTATTTAAACAAAGCAAAAACATAACTCCGGTTAAATACCGCAACAAAATTTTGAACTAAATAGCAAGATATTTTTATTGTGTTCGTTTTTTTTTGCCCTTATACTAAAAACGGAGGTTTTGTTTATGAAAAGAATAATTTTAATCATTGCATGTGTGCTTTTAGTTGTTTTCGGTTTTTCCGGAGGAACCAAAGACGGTAATGGCGGCGAAAAAAACATAGTACTCCGGCTCGCCGACAATCATCCGGACGGTTATCCGACGGTTATCGGAGACTTGGAATTCGCCCGTTTGGTAAAAGAACGCTCAAACGGACGTATCGTTATTGAAGTGTATAACAACGGCGTTTTGGGCGACCAAAAATCGGTTGTAGAACAGGTTCAGTTCGGCGGTATCGATTTTGTCCGCACTTCCATTTCATCCGTAGCCCCCTTTTATCCCGATATTGATGCATTGCAGGCACCCTATTTGTTCAGAGATGCGGATCACATGTGGAAGGTTCTTCACGGTGAAATCGGTAATTATTTTTTGAACAGCGTAAAAACAAGCGGCTTTGTCGGTTTATGCTGGTTTGATGCGGGAGCACGTTCTTTTTACAATACGAAAAAACCCATCTATACGGTTGCAGACCTTAAAGGCATGAAGATCCGCGTTCAGGAATCCGCCTTAATGATGGGTATGATTCAAGCGTTGGGAGCGGTTCCCACCCCGATGCCCTACGGAGACGTATACAGTGCTTTGCAAACAGGCGTTATCGACGGTGCTGAAAATAACTGGCCCTCATACGATACCGCAAGCCACTATGAAGTTGCACGTTATTTTTCCATAGACGAACACACTCGTGTTCCTGAAATGATTATCGCATCGAAAATCACTATGGATAAATTAAGTGCCGAAGATCAAAAATTGATTTTACAAGCTGCAAAGGATGCCGCTCCCGTGCAGATAAAAGCATGGGCCGATAAGGAAAAACGTTCGGAAGATAAAGTGCGCGCTGCCGGCTGCAAAATCAATACTATAAAAAATCAAGCCGAATTTGCAGATGCGATGAGCTCACTTTATAATTCTTTTCCCGCAGGACAAAAAGAGTGGATCAAAAAAATTCAAGCGGTAAAATAAAATTATAACATTGTTTATAAAAAGGCTGAACAGTATACCTGTCAGCCTTTTTGTATGCAAAGCAAAAACCGTACTTCCGAATGTTTGAACTTAACGCTTAATGTAAGATTTATTCTGAGGAGGAAAGAATATGAAAAAACACGGTTGTTTTTTATTGATGTTATGCATTGTTTCTCTTGGTTTTGCAAAAGGGGCTTCCGAAGGTAAAACAGCGGTTCAACCTGACATTGACGCTCATATGAAACGCGTTATAACAGTCGGCAACTACCGATTTAAAGACCTTAACGGCAACGGCATTTTAGATCCGTACGAAGACTGGCGTCTTCCCGTCGACAAACGAATTGAAGATTTGATAAATAAAATGACTTTGGAAGAAAAAGCCGGTTTAATGATGATCGATACTTTAAACTCCGATATAGGCGGTAAAGCCGGAAGCCTTGCAGATAATTACGTCAATTTGCAAAACATGCGCCGCTTTATTTTCCGCAATACCGTTACCGATAAACCCGACAATAGTAAGCCGGCAGGTTGGGGCGGGCCTCAAATAACGGCTTATGAAGCAGCACTCTTTACCAATACCGTGCAGGAATTAGCTGAAAGTTCACGTTTGGGTATTCCCGTTTTATTTAAATCAAATGCGCGCAACCATTACGATCACGATGCTCGTGCGGGTATCAATGTAACAGCCGGTTCTTTTTCGGCATGGCCTAAGGAAGCGGGTTTGGCGGCAACTCGCGATATGGATTTAATCAAAGATTTTGCCCGCATTATGCGAATTGAATGGAATTCAATAGGCTTGCGCGGTATGTACGGCTATATGGCGGATCTTGCTACCGAGCCGCGCTGGTATCGTATTCATGAAACGTTTTCTGAAAATTCAAAACTGAACTCTGAAATTTTAAGAACATTGGTTACCCAGTTACAGGGAAAACCGATTACACAAGACAGTATTGTGTTGACGGTAAAACACTTTCCCGGCGGCGGCCCGCAACTTTCCGGGCTCGATCCCCACTATCCGTACGGACGTGAACAGTCTTATACCGGCGGCGCTTTTAAAGAACATTGGGCTCCGTTTAAAGCGGCAATAGACGCCGGTTTAACTTCTATCATGCCTTATTACGGTATACCGGTCGGTATGCAAAATGTGTATAAACCGGCAGAGGATATTGTGTATGATAAAAATATCGGTGTCGGTATGGCTTTTAACAAAGGTATTTTAGAGGGATTATTGCGTACCGAATTGGGATTTGTCGGTAATGTCAATAGCGATACCGGTATTATCGGAAGCCGTGCGTGGGGATTGGAAAATTATACCGCTGCACAACAAATAGCTATTGCCGTTAACGCAGGTACGGATGTACTTTCCGGTTACCACGATGTAAAAACGGTTTTAGCCGTTATCGATAAAGAAAAAGTTCTTGCTGCGGAAAACGCTTTTACACCGCAAGGTATCAGTTTGGAACGAGTTAACCTTGCATGCCGGCGTCTTTTGGGGGAAATGTTTCACTTGGGTTTATTTGAAAATCCCTTCGTTGATCCTATAAGAGCACAAAGAACGGTCGGAAGAGCCGATTATCAACGGGCTGCTTTAAATGCACAAAAAAAATCGATTGTATTGTTGGAAAACAAACAAATACTTCCTCTAAAGCCGGATACGGGTATAAAAGTTTACGTTAATAACGTAAATGCCGACGTGGTTAAAGAATACGGTTTTCAAATTATCGACGGAACAAAAGGACAAAGTTCCCAAGGTGCGGATTTTGCCCTCATTCGCGTTCAAGTAAAAAATAAAGTAGCTCAAGCGTTCAAAGAAGACGGCTCACCCTATACCTATCCTGACGGACAAAATGTACGTACATATTTCGGAGGCGCCATTCCAAAAGAAGTTAACATGCTTTCGTTTTCGGAAATGGCTGCCTCGCAAACGTGGGAACTCAGTCCTTCTTTGGAAACGATCCGCGAAGTGATGAAAAACGTAGGAGCCGAAAAAACCGTTTTAAGCATTAACTTCCGTCAACCGTATGTATTGGATGAGGCAAGCGGTTTTCGTTCCGCCGGTGCCGTCTTTGCCACTTTCGGTGTAAGCGACAGCGCTTTAATGGATGTTATAACAGGACTTTTTAAACCGCAGGGCAAATTACCCTTTGCGCTTGCAAAAAATACACAAGCCGTAAAAGAACAGGACGCAGATCTTCCCGGTTATCCGGAAAAAGATACACTGTATCCGTTCGGTTACGGTTTAACTTATTAAAATACCTAAAAGGCTGAACAGTATACCTGTCAGCCTTTTTGTAAATTATTAGGAACAATAGGAATAATATGAAACTTATACAAAAAATATCCGATATTTTTTTTTCCGTTTTAATCCGTGTTGCACAAATATTGCTGGTTATAATGGTTGCCCTTGTTTTTACAAACGTTGTTTTGCGTTATGTTTTTAACTCCGGTATATACTGGTCGGAAGAAGCTTCTTTAGTGATTGTTATTTGGTTTACATTTATTGCTTTTGCCCTCGGTGTAAAGGAAGATTTACATATCAGTATTAATATTTTACCGAAAAAAACACCCTCGGCAATTGTAACGGCGGTAGTTTTTTTTAAATATGCGGTAGAGATTTTTTGCGGAGGAATTTTATTTGTATACGGAATAAAACTGACGCGTGCGGGAACTTCTTCCGTTTTACCCGCAACGGGGTTGTCAAATGCCGTTTCATATCTTATTGTCCCCATCAGTGCCGTATTTGTTGTTTTGTTTGCAATGCTCCATTTCGGAAAAACGCATAAAACCGAAAGATCTTTAGACAATAATTCAGATTTGCAAGGAGATTAAGCCGATGCTAAAAAGAAAATCGATTGTATTAAAATCCATATTAATATACTTATTTTTTTCCGCATCTTTGTTATGCAACGCAGAAAATACGCTAACCGACGAAAAAGTGACCTCTTTAGCCCGTAAAGAGTTAACGATTTGCCGGAATTTCGCGTACTACCCCCATGCTTTTAATGGTGACTTTGAACAATTTTACGTTGACTTTCATAAGCTTTCTCGAAAACTGCGAAAAGGTATAACGGCAGCGGATTACGATGCGGTAATTGAGTTAGGACGAAAACGCGAAAAGCTTATACAAATTGTTAAAAATCCGAAAGACACTGTTTGGGATATATGGGGGAAAAAAATGGCATGCGAAAATTACCCGAAAACAGGATGGGACGTATCGTATGATAATGAAGGCTTTAGGCCCTTCCTCAATCCGTATCTCAATGAAAATCAAAAAATTGTAAAAGGAAATGTGATTATCATTGCCGGAGGAGGAAATACTCATCGCTGTAATCAAGTTGAAGGTTATCCCGTTGCAACGTTCTTTTGTGCCAACGGCTATAATGCCTATGTACTGCAACGCAGAGTTTTACCTTACGCGGATATTGATGCCGTACTTGATCTTGCACGTGCGGTTCGCTACATTCGTCACAATGCGAAAAAATTGGGTATCGGAAAAACTGATACGATTATTGCTGTCGGATTCTCCGCCGGCGGCATGAATATTATGACTGCAATCGCTGAACAATATGGGCATATAACACCGGATAAATATTATAGTGACTACGTTTGTGACGCAGTAGACGCAGAAAATGCAGATATTACTGTTGCAGTTCCTATTTATGGAGTTGTAAACAAAGGGCTTGACTATTCCCAAAATACCAATATTCCGCCTATTTTTTCCGTAGTCGGACAAAAAGATGAATATTTCTCCAAAAGCATTCCTGCCGCCATTGAATTTTTACTCAGTCTAAAAACCGATGTTTCTTTCTGGGTAGCCCCGGATGCAAAACACGGGTTTGGTTTATCTACAGGTGTTAAAAATTATGTAAACGGTTATACAGTTGCACAGCTTTGGCCGGAAATGTTACTTAACTTCTTGGATACCCGGCTCGGTTACAAGGAATGCGTAGTAAAATATTTACCCAATTAAGCGGTATGGAAGGAGGTTTTTATGAAAAAGCAATCTTTCTGTGTTTTACTATTTTGTCTATCAGTACTGGTTCCTTTCAGTATCGCGGCAGATGCAAAATATGTTTTTGATTCCGATACTCCTTATAATGGAGTCATTGTCGGGCAATATAAGCAGACAATTACCGCAAACGATGAAAAAGGTGAGTCCGTTATTTATTTACCGAAAGGGTTACAACCATGGACACCGGCAGTTATTATCCTTACTCCAAATCACACAACAGCAATACAATTTGCAGAAAGTAAAGACGGGCAAGAATGGAAAAAAGTTGCAGATGCAAATCTTATTGCGCTTGCATTCCTTTGTCCGCACAACGGAGAAAAATGGAATCTTAATTGTAACGCAAATGAACGTAATGACAGTGCGATTTTATCACAGTTATATATGACTATGCGATCTAAAAGCACTAAGAATGAAGCACCTTTTTCAATGGACAAATCTCATACTACACTGGTAGGATATGCAGAAGGAGGCGCAGCAGCTTTGTTGTTCGGTACCATGTGTGCAACTGAGTTCAGCGGAATTGCCGCCATTAATGCAACCTCTATAAAAAAAGATATACTAACTTCCGCCGGAGAAAAGTATGTACTTCCCTTTCCCGCGGATACTGCCGTTGCCATTGAAGAAATGGCAATAAAAGCAAATAGCGTTAATATTCCGGTTTGGTTTATCAATTCTGCCGATGCTAACCCGGCGGCACTGGAGTATTACATCAAAGCAAACAAAGCTGTTAAATCCAAATCAAACAAACATGCAGAAACGGTTTATACAAGTACCGCCTCTGTAGCTGAAATATGGATTAGTAACAAAGTAAAGAAACCGTCAGTTATTTATAGCAATTTTCTTTCCAAAACAAAACGGTTTATGGGCATGCAAAGAGGCGGCCGACTGGCTTTGGCAAAAGATTTTACCGACAAAAAATTTACTGTATACGAAAAAATAATCAATGGAGAACAGCGCCGGTGGATGACTTACGTTCCACAAACCTATAATCCGACAAAAAAAACTCCATTAGTCGTTGTTATGCACGGGTATACAGCATCGATGTATGCTATTGCAGAAGAATCCCGATGGTATGACATTGCAGAGGAAAACGGGTTTATTGTACTGTTTATGCAAGCACTTGTCCGTGAAACACCTATGATTAAGAATATACCTGCGGCAGCATGGATAGCAGGAAGATTTGCTTCTATGTATGAAAATGCTACGGTTGACGTTTCTTTCATTTCCGATGTTATTGAGATGACCGGAGCAAAATACAATATCGATAATGGACGTATTTATGCAACAGGTCATTCAAATGGAGCTATGATGGCCGCACAGCTAGGTATGGACAAACCGAATCTTTTTGCTGCTGTTGCCCCGGTAGGATATATGATTCCTTCTAATAAGAATAACTCGCAAAACATGGTGCCGATATGGTTTATTGTCGGAGAATATGATTCTGCAGTCACTGCGGCACTCATAGAAGGAAACAATACTGTAAATGCTCTCATTAGTTGGAATGATTTTAACGATATCGATGAAAATCTGATTATAAAAGGAGAGCAGTACGACGGTCAATGGCAAACTCTGATTTTTAATACAGTGCAAAAAATACCACTTGTACAATATACGGTTATTAAAAATACTCCGCACACATACATGCCGGAAGAAAGCAAAAGCATTTGGTATGATTTTTTCAGTAAGTATAATCGTGATTCGGATGGTACACTCTATTATCAGAATAAAAAACTTGACCGAGGAACTTATATTCAAGCAAAAAACTGGTATACTGCACAATAGTATATTTATATTTTAAATAACGTCAAATATTCGATTTGACATAGGAGAGATTTCGATGCCTGATTTTGCCGTAGCTTCATGGCTGCTGTTAGGAAGCTTTGTACTATTATTGGTTTTAAGAATTCCCATAACCTTTACTTTATTTACTTCTTCCATCATTACCGCCTTGTATTTAAAAATACCGCTGATGTCAATCGTTCAAAGAATGGTGGGCGGCGTTAATTCTTTTTCACTTTTGGCTATTCCGTTTTTTATCCTTTCAGGTGAAATGATGAGCCGCGGCGGTATATCGCGCAGATTGATATTATTTTCAAACGTTTTAATCGGACGGGTACGGGGAGGCCTTGCACAAGTAAACTGTTTGGCATCAATGTTTTTCGGGGGTATTTCCGGTTCTGCGGTAGCCGACGTATCTTCTATCGGAACCATGTTAATTCCCATGATGAAAGAAAAAGGCTATGACGATGATTTTTCGGTCGGCGTAACCGTTACCAGCGCATGTCAGGGAGTTATCATACCGCCCAGCCATAATATGATTATATTTTCACTTGCCGCAGGAGGAGGAGTATCGGTTGGAAAACTGTTTATGGGCGGTATTCTTCCCGGCATTATGCTCGGCGTTGCATTAATGATTATCAGCTATATTATTGCCGTAAAAAGAAATTACCCTAAGGAGCGAAAATTCAGCGTTAAGGAAGGAATAATTATAGCTAAAGATGCGCTGTTGGGCTTGCTTACGATGATTATCATTATCGGCGGTGTCGTTTCGGGTGTTTTTACCGCGACGGAATCCGCTGCAGTTGCATGTGTGTATGCGTTTATCATTACCTTTTTTGTATACCGCGAAATAAAAATAAAAGAATTCGGTAAAATTCTTTTAAATACACTCAGAACTTTGGCAATGGTAATGAGCCTCATTGCAGCGGCAAATGCTTTCGGATGGCTTTTGGCATTTTTGAGAATACCGGGCAGCGTCACTTCATTTTTATTAAGTATATCGCATAATCGAATCGTTTTACTTTTACTGATAAATCTAATGTTGTTGATTTTAGGCTGCATTATGGATATGGCACCCCTTATTATTATTACAACTCCGATACTGTATCCGGTTTTGGTAAACAGTTTGGGTATGGACCCTATTCAATTCGGTATTATGCTTATACTCAATTTATCCATCGGTTTATGTACGCCTCCCGTAGGTTCGGCTTTGTTTGTCGGCTGTGCGGTCGGAAAAATATCAATCGAAAAAGCGTCCAAGGGTATGCTTCCCTTTTATATTGCAATGTTAGCCGTTTTAGCACTTGTAACCTTTATTCCTGCAATATCCACTGCAGTACCGAACCTTCTCCACTGATATAATGGAACTGAGTTGCCAGACAACAGGAACGTGCTTTTGGGGCAGCAGGCTGTTTGGGAAGCCTCTAAGTTTTCCGGCAGCCCCTGCTCATCCCCGCGGCGCTTTGGCGGGATCCATCGGGCTGCCGTTTTTAAAAACCATAAGATTTATAAGGTTTTTGCCCGAAATGGGATCGCTCCCGATAATGCCGAGCTGCTGTCCGTAATTGACCTTTTGCCCCTTTGTAACCGCGAGGGTATCGAGCCCGGTATATACGTAGATAAGTCCGTTCGCCGACTGTACAAAAACAACTTGCCCAAAGCCGCGGTATATGCCGCTGAACATAACGGTTCCCGAGCGGATGGCCGTAACATGTTCATTTTTTGCGCCGGTCAGCGCAACGCCGGAAATTTTTCCCGCAACGTAAACGACTTCGCTTGCTTTTACCGGCCATACCAAACTCGTATCGCCGTTCTTTTTGGAATACGCGCGCGGATCCTTGTCCGAGCCGATGAGCGAAAGATTGTTTCGGGCCGAAGACGAGGTATCCGGAACGGAAAGGGCAAGACCCGAGGAACTTGCCTCGGCGTTTTGCGCCGGCGCAGTGCTTTCCGTCGCCGTTTGCGCGGGAACCTTTAAATTTTGGCCGATTTTCAGTACGGCCGACGAATCGAGCGAATTAAGGCGGCGCAGTTCGTCTACCGTTATTTCGGAGCGTTTTGCAATGCTGTACAGCGTGTCGCCCGCCTTTACCGTATAGCTTTCATACGTTACACGTTTGTCGGCTTTTTTTGCCGGAATAATCAGTTTTTGGCCGGCATATAAGTCGCTGCCGCTTATAGCGTTTGCGCTGCGCAGTTCGTCAACGCTTACGCCGTATTTTTTCGAAAGCGAATATAAGGTATCGCCTTTTTCCACGATATGACTGATGTTTTGTGAAAAAAGCGAAAATGCGCATAAGCAAAAAAGAAGCGCGGCAACGGCACGTATAAGTTTCATATTCATATATTCGGCATTTTTAAAACGGATATTTACTCAAAAAGGGCAAAAAAAGAGGCGGGTTTAAAACCGTTGACGATTTTTTCTTCCGGATATAACTTAAAAAGATTCGTGCGGCCGTTTTGCAGCTGCGGCGAAGTTATTCCGTAACGAATGGAACTGTCCGCTTCGACAAAGGCCGCGATGTGGTCGGCGACGCGCACAAGCTTGCCGTCAACGGGCGAAAATCCGTCCGCATTGTATTTTTCGTTCAAATCTTCAAACGATACGATTTTTTCGCGCATCCTGCCTTTGCTTGTTCCGTTTTTGCGGCCGTTTTCAGTGACGCCTTCGGCGGTACTTTCGGCATGTTCGGCAGGGAGCAGAACTCTGTTTTCGAATTCGTCTCCGGTAAAATACATAAGCTCGTCTGCATAAAAATCTTCCATAAGCGGGCGCAGTTCGTTTTCGACCGTTTCTGCTTCTATGCGTTTTACGACCGCCGGCAGTGTGTCGGTTGCCTGCTTAACCGGAGAAATGATGTCGCGCGTTACCGCTTCGGGAAGGTCGTGAAACAAAGCGGAAAAAAAATCGTTAAAAATGCGCTTTTTGCACAGCGAAAAAGGTTTTTCCGAAGGCGTCTTTTGTGCGCGCACTTCTTCGGAACACGCGTCTTTACGCCGGGAACACTCGTAGCTTCGCGCAAGCAAAAGCGTTACGATCGCAACAAAAAACGAATGGCCGAGTACGGTTGTTTTGGGAACACGCGGCGTTTGGTTCCACCGTATTTGAAAACGCAGCTGTTCGAGCACTATTAAAAATTCGTAGGGCCGCTGTTTTGCGATCAAAAGCTGCAAACCTTCCAAATCCAAAAAAGGTTGAATATCGGCGTTCAAATCCTTTTCGATATTTTTAAGGCGGGAGCGCTCGTTTACAAGAGCAATCATTTCGAATTCGCGCAAAGCGGAAAACTTGTGCGCCGCATTAAAAACACGCTCGGTAAGACCGTCGTGCTTAAAATTGTCGGCGGTGCAGTTTGTCATATAGGCGCAAAAACGCTCGTATAAATCTTCGTCGCGAATAATGTCCTTATATTGACACACGACCCATTCGTTTAAGCGCCGATACTCGTCCGGATACTCGGTTCTGATACGCCGCTGCAAAGGCGATTTTATATCGCAAAGGGCGATTTTTCTGAGGAGCTCGAACAAGGATGCGTAAATCATCCACTCCCAATCGATCCGGTGCCCCTTGCGTTCTTCGAATTTTCCGATAATATATGCGAGCACCATTTTTTCGGCGCTTTTGTCCATTTCGATTAAATCGAAAGGACGCACCAAATCGGTCCAGCGCTCTATGGAAAATCCTTCGAATAATTTTAAAATCAGTTCCTTTGTAATCATCGGCGCTATCGGATTAACTTGAACCTTGTTCGTAGGGTTTGCCGTCTGCGGCCGGCGCATAGTTTTTGCCGCTGAACACAACCAGGGCGAGCAAGGTTATAACGTAGGGAAGCAGACTGAAAAATTCCGACGGGAATAAATTGCGTAAAGCCGGAATGTTCACAACATAGATGGCAAAGGCGACGGCCGAGCCGAACAGCAGTGAAGATCCGGTAATGCCGGCAGGCCGCCAGCGGCCGAACGAAACGGCGGCAAGCGCGATAAAGCCCGCGCCGTTTATCGTCGACGACGTGTACTGAATGGTTTGAGTGAGTACCAAACAGCCGCCCGCCAAACCGGCCAAAAAGCCCGACGCCAAAACCGCAATGTAGCGTATACGGCGCACATTGATACCGACCGAAGCGGCCGCATGGGGATGTTCGCCGCATGCACGCAAATGCAAGCCGAACGGCAGCTTATACATCACAAACCACACAATAAGAATAACCGCAAGCGCAATAAGAGCCGTCGGGTAAATGCCGTTCCAACCGGGAAGCATGCCCATTTGGTATGGGCGCGTGCGGTCGGTATGAAACAGAATTTGCGAAAAAAAGATGGTTAAACCGCTTGCAAGCAAATTGATACCCGTTCCGGAAATCGTTTGATCGGCGTTTAAGGATACCGCCGCATATGCGTGAATGACGGACATAAGCATTCCGATGCAGGCGCCGACAAACAAGGCAAGCCATATCGAGCCGGAAAACGAGTTTTCCAAAAGCACGTGAACCGAAGCGGCGGCAAAGGCGCCTATCCCCATCAAACCTTCAAGCGCAATATTTACGACACCCGATCGCTCGCATATCATGCCGCCGGCAGCCGTAATTAAAATCGGGGATACGATCATTAATATTGAAGGAACAAGCCCGCGTATAATGTCCATTATTCTTTCTCCTGTGTGAGTACTTTGCGCTCAAGATCTTTTTTTAAGCGCCACTGCAAATAAATTTTAAGTCCCGCACGCAAAGCGATAAACACGACGATTAAGCCCTGCATAATAAGAGTGATTTCTTTGGGAACGCCGTTATCCTGCATAATTCCCTGAGCGCGGGCAAGCATACCGAACAGCAAGCCTGCAAGCAGGGTGCCTCCGGCCGTATTGTTTCCGACAAGGGCGACCGCAATGCCGGTAAAACCGTAGCCTTCCAAACCGACCGGAACGCGTCCGTAGGTGAACGAACCCAAAGCGACAATACCGCCTGCAAGCCCTGAAAAAGCTCCCGAAATCGCCATAGCGAGCACGATGCTTTTTACAACGGGAATGCCCGCATAGCGCGCAGCATCTTTATTAAAACCGGTTGCCCGAAGACCGAATCCCAAATTCGTTTTTTCCATTAAAAACCAGTATAAAATGACGGAAATAATCGCAAAGAAAAATCCCAAGTTCAAGTTTGAACCGTTTGTAAGCGCATCCAAAAAACCGACGCGTATAAGCGCCGTTTGAGGAAAGTTGACGGTGCGGTAAGTGTTCGTGCCGGGAAGGCCCAAAATAACAATACGGGACACATACAGCGCGATATAGTTGAGCATGATCGTTGCAACGACTTCGGAAACTTCAAACTTCGCTTTTAAAAAGCCGACGATTCCGCCCCACACGGCACCCATAATAACGGCAGCCGCGATTGCGACAAGCCAGTGAACAACCGGAATATGCGGAAGCGTCAAGGCAAGCACAGTTGCAATCGTAAGCCCCGAAAGGTACTGGCCCTCGCCTCCGATATTGAACAAACCCGCGCGCGCGGCAAAGCCCATCGTAAGGCCGCACAAAATATAGGGAACCGATACGTTCAGCCATTCGCCTATGTAGCGGATTTCCCATTTCATAACACCCCTGTTGTTCCAAAAAAAGCCGGTAAGCACTTGAAAAAACGATTTGAACATGCCCATCGGGTTGCGCCCGACAAGGCGTATAAGCAAGGCGCCGCACAAAAAACCGAGCACGACAACCAATAACGATACGGCCGCATCCGAGTGAAGAAAAAAATTGATAAGGCCGCCGTTCGTTTTGGCGGCCGCTTTTGCCGATTGTTTTTTCATGCCGGAACCTCTTGCGTATTTTTATGTTTTGAACCCGCCATCATAACGCCGATTTCCCGTTCGGTAACTTCGCCCGCATTAAAGACGCCGACAATCGAGCCCTTCGATATGGTTGCGATACGGTCGCAGAGGTTCATAATTTCATCGAGTTCGAACGAAACAAGCAAAACCGCCCGCCCCTTGTCGCGCTCGTCGATAATCCTTTGGCGGATATATTCTATGGCGCCGACATCCAAGCCGCGCGTAGGCTGCGCAACAACAAGTACTTCGGGCGAAAGTTCTATTTCACGCGCGATAATAAGTTTTTGCTTGTTGCCGCCGGACATACTGCCGGCAATAGTTGCCGTTCCTTCTCCGGCGCGGATGTCGAAATCGCGGATAAGCTCGGCGGTTTTCGCTTCTATCGCCTGATAATTAAGCAGTCCGCTTTTGGAACTGTAAGGCGCTTTATAATAATTTTTAAGCACGATATTTTCGGCGGCGGTAAATTCCGATACCAAACCGTGCTTTTGCCGGTCTTCGGGAATGTGCCCGACGCCGGCTTCTATGCGTTCGCGGATACTGTATTTCGTAATATCGGTTCCGTTCAGCATAACGCTGCCGCTTTCAACCGGCAAAAGTCCCGTAATCGCATAGATAAGTTCGCTTTGGCCGTTCCCGTCAACGCCGGCAATACCGACGATTTCGCCGGCACGAACGTCGAGCGACAAATCTTTTACGGCAAGACGGCCGCGGCTGCTTTTAACGCACAAGTGCTTCAACGCAAGTACGGTGCGACTCGGATTCGCCGGTTTTTTATCGATTTCGAATTTAACCGCGCGGCCGACCATCATTTCGGCAAGGTCGTGCTCGGTTACGTCGGCAACGTTCACCGTACCGATCAGTTTGCCGCGGCGCAAAACCGTGCAGCGTTCGCCGACGGCTTTTATTTCGTCCAGCTTATGCGTAATAATGATAATTGTTTTACCTTCGGCTTTCAAACGGCGGATAATGTTCATAAGCTCGTCGATTTCCTGCGGCGTAAGAACCGCGGTCGGTTCGTCGAAGATAATAATGTCGGCGTTGCGGTACAGCGTTTTAAGTATTTCCACGCGCTGCTGCATACCGACCGTAATATCTTCTATTTTATCGCGCGGATTTACCATAAGACCGTATTGTTCGGAAAGTTCGGCCACGCGTTTTTCCGCCGTTTTAAGATCAAGCACCCCAAAGCGGTTTACCGACTCCATTCCGAGTACGATATTTTCGGTAACCGTATAATTATGCACAAGCTTAAAGTGCTGGTGAACCATGCCTATACCCAAAGCGGTTGCCGCATTCGGATCCTTTATCTTAACTTCTTTTCCGCGTATTTTGATTATACCCTGATCCGCTTCATACGCGCCGAAAAGTACCGACATAAGAGTCGATTTTCCGGCCCCGTTTTCGCCCAGCAAAGCCAAAACTTCGTTTTCGCGGACTTTAATCGTTACATCGTCGTTCGCAACGACGCCCGGAAAGGTTTTTGTGATGCCGATCATCTCTATCGCATTATTTTCCATTTTTTCTTCCGCCTGCCGATAAAACAGGAGGAGCCCGAAAATGCTTTTTCGAACTCCTCCAAAATTCAATTATTCGTAAACCTTAGGTTGCGATTAGTCGTCTTTTGCGCCCAAACCGGCCGGAGCAAGTCCTTTTGCCAAAGCTTCTTTATAAGTTCCGACAACTTTGATTTTTCCGGAAATAATATCGGCTTTCATCGCGTTTACTTTTTTTACAACGTCGGCCTTCAATTCTTTATTCGTCGTCGCATAATCGACACCGTTTCCTGCCAGATCGAGCCTATAGACGCCGCCTTTGAAACTGCCGTCGGCAACGGCTTTTAACGACATCAGCGTCGCCGTTTCGACCTTTTTAATCATCGACGTAAGAACAACCGATTTTCCGTCGGCATAAATACCGTCTTCGTATTGATCCGAGTCTACGCCGATCGCCCATACTTTTTTGCCCTGCGAGCGGTATTCTTTAGCCTGCGCGATCGTACCGTTTCCGGTTCCGCCGGCTGCCGAGAAAATAGTCGTAACACCCGAATCGTACCAGTTTTTTGCTTGAGCTTTCGCTTTTTCGGGTGCACCCCAGTCGTTCGCATAATAATCGACGATTTGAGCATCGGGCAAAACCGCGCAAATTCCCTGCACATAACCCATCTCGAATTTGGTAATCGTAGCTCCGGGAACGCCGCCGATAAAACCGAAGCGGGGATTTTTAACTCCTTCGGCTTGAGCCTGTAAAGCGGCTGCAGCTCCGACGAGGAAAGAACCCTGTTCTTCCGAATACACGAACTCGGCCAAATTGGGCTTGCCGACCCAGTCCACGTCGATAATTACAAACTTTTGATCGGGATACAAGGTCGCAACTTCACTTACCGATTCGGCAAAGGTAAAGCCGGTCGTAATGATAAGGTCATAGCCCTTGTCAGCGGCTTGCTTTAAGTTCGGAATATACATATCACGCGTTTGGCAGGCAACGACATCATATAATTTTCCGCGATTTTTTTGATTTTTCCACGTATCGCCGTAGAATTCCAAAATACCGCGCCAAGCTGCCGCATTAAAAGATTTGTCGTCGATACTGGTATCATCGGTGATGAGCCGTATCGTAGGCAGATTGCTAGACGCTGCGTCCTTACTGCCGCCGGCGAATACGATTCCGACTACCGACAATAAAGCGATCAAAACGAGAATAATTTTTTTCACTTTTTATTACCTCCATAGGACATCCGTCCTTCTTGCTACAGTCTACCCCATATCCATGAAAAAAACAAGAATAAAAACTTGATTCTTTGCGAAAAAATATATATAATATATAGTATGAAAGAATATCAAATTAAAAACATTAAAAGCATCATGATTATGTCGAGCGTACTGCTTTTGTTTGCATCGTGCAAAGAAGGCTATACGGCCAAAAAGGCTCCGGTTGCCCCTTCGGCAATTTCGGTCGCTTCCGACGCAACTTCCGTTTCTATCGTAAAAGGCGATACGTACCGCCTGCAAGCGAAAGTTTTTCCCGAAAACGCGGCGAACAAAAGACTCAGCTTTTCGTCGAGCGCCGAAGAAATCGCTTCGGTAAACCCCGACGGTGAGATTACGGCGAAAAAAGCAGGAATTGCCGTCATTACAATACGGACGGCAAACGGCGTGCAAAAAACAATAAGCGTTACCGTTACACCGGAACCTGTTGCCGTTACAAGCATAGAATTTGAAGCAGCACCGCCCGCCTCTTTGATTATCGGCGATACCTATAAACTCAAGGCGAAAGTAGAGCCCGATAACGCGACCGATAAGTCCCTTACTTACGCCGCCGATAACAACAACGTACACGTTGACGAAGACGGCACAGTAACTGCCCAATCG
>CAJPNP010000009.1 GCA_905372025.1 uncultured Treponema sp.
GGATTGAAAATAAGCTTTCTAATGGCGAAAAAATAACTTATAATGATGTCGTTTGTGAATATATTCATTTAAATAAAACTGAAGGAAAGCTTCCACAAATTCCATCCTGTAAGTTTAATAACTTTATAAGCGATTATCTGGCAAATGAAAAAAATGCAACAAGAGAAGATGCTTTAGACGCATGGAATAAGCTAAAAGCTATGAAGGCAAAAAAAGATTATATAACTTGGAAAAAGAATAAAAATACATAGAAAACTTAATCTAACACCCGCTTCAACCTGACATTGCGGACAAGCCGCAAATGCAGGTTAAGCGGTAGTTATGTGGACACACCATTCGCGTGGTATGAAGAGGAAGTATTAAAATTGGAATTGAGAGAAATAGAAAAAATTGCTAAAGAAAATTATTCTGCTGCTAAACTTCAAAATAAATGGTATGAGTGCGTAAATTTTGCTTTATATTTGTTAGATGAAAGAATTGAATCTGAAAACATATATATTTTAGCAGGTTTAGATTCAAATGATTATGATAATATAAATAAATATTTTTTTGCTGCCATTACTGAACTTAAAATAGTTAAAATAGATGAAGATATTAATTATAATTTTTTGTGCTATTTAGGTAGGAAAATTCATAATGATGAAATTGAAGCGATATATGCACTCAACATATTAGAAAAAATGTATTACCAGACAAATGATGAAAGATTTTGGGAATGGGTTGAATTTGGTGATGCTGTTGATTTACTTGAGGATGGTATTAGTTATTACGAATACGATATAAATAAAGATAATTTATGTGATTATATAAAAGAGAAAATCCTATTGGATATAGACCTATATAAAGAGGAATTGCCTGATAATTTTTTTAAGATGGGTTTTTGTGAGAAATGTAATAAATTAGTAATTCCAGAAATTAAAAAACCATTATTTAAGAAAAAATTTTTCTATAAATGTAATAGTTGTAAAGCAATAAGTAGTAAATTTTTATGGTGTTTGGATAATAAAGGTAAAAAACTTTATTTAGAAAGAAGAAATAAAGCATAACACCGTTTTCAAAGCCGACAACGCAAGTCATTGCTTGCGTTGCGGTTTAAAACAATGTTAGACCGATGCCTACGGCACGATAAACTGTAACTTTGAAAAATAGGGTGTATTTTTTATAAATTAAAGCATAAAACCCAAATTAATAGCTTAGATTCTTTGAATAAAGTTATGTTTTATTATAATATCTACTTGTAAATTATATAAAATTAAGTGTTAGTTTTAATTATAGGGAGATGATTTTTTTTATAAAATATTGTATATTGTGAGAAATAGATAGGGGGTGCTTATGTCGGAATTAGCTTTTAAGCAACTTTCAGCACAAGTTGATATGCTTTCTTATGCTGAGAGAGTCAAATTACTTGATAAAATAGTACGGACTTTACATACACCTGTAAAAACTCATAAAAGAGAATTCTCAGACTTTAATGCGGCTTTTGGCCTGTGGAAAGACAGGCCCCTTTCTGTTGAGGAAATAAGAACCAAGGCTTGGGGACGTTCTTAATGATTTATCTTTGCGATACTTGCGTTCTTATAGACTACCTTCGTGGAAAAACTGAAGTTCAGCAAAAACTGGAGCAAGACAAAGGACTAGGTCTGGGAATGTCTTCTATTACTTATATGGAGTTAATGGTTGGTGCTTTGAACAAGCGGGAAGCCGGTATTATAAAAAAGGCTTTTTCGGATTTTGAAATTGTAGAAATTTCTGAATTGATTTCTGTAAAAGCCGGAAGTCTGATTGAAAAATATACTAAAAGTCATGGTCTTTTGATTCCGGATGCTTTGATTGGTGCTACTGCATTAGAATTGGGATTGCCATTGTATACTACGAATATCAAGGATTTTCAGTTTATTCCTGATTTGGTTTTAGTGTAGATTAAGATGTAGTTTGTATAGAAAAAGCGTCTAACACACGCTTCAACCTAACATTGCGGACAAGCCGCAATGCAGGTTAAGCGGTGGATGTTATGTGGACGCCTTCGGCGCAAAGAGGAGGCGATAATACATGGGCATTTCAGAAGAGGTGAAGAAAGCAATAACGTTATTAAGTTTTCTTCAAATGCATATTCAAAATAATGTAAAAGCTTCTTTTAATGATCTATCATTCCAAATTGAAACATTAGTACAAGAACTATTAAACATTTTAGATAATACGAATTATATTAATGTTAATGGTTTGTCATTTAACTATCCTGCAATTGATTTATTTGATAATACAACAGGAATAGCAATTCAAGTAACTGTAAATGCAGATATGAAGAAAGTAAAAAAGACTGTTTCTGTTTATCAAAATAATCAGAAAATACCCTACAAACATTTAATTGTTATTGGTTTTGTTAAAAAAACAACTTGTAAAACACGACTTGCACAGGTTGAAACATTGAATTTCCTAATTCACAAAATAAAAGGATCAACACGCAGTAAGGTTGAAGAAATAAATAGTATTATTGAAAAAGAAGTGCCATTACAATTATTGATTCCATATAGTGACAAAGATTGTTTAGAAACTGTACTTCGAGTTATAGATCGCAGTGCAATAAAAGATCTTTCTGATCGCGAAGGCAATTTCGATGATATGATTCAAGCTTTGAAAGAGATAAAGCAAATTATACTAATTGGATCAATAGAAAATAAACGAATTACGACTAAACCATTATTTTCATATGATATCAATATACGAAAAGAACTTGAAGAAATTGAATCACTTGTCTCTGAAATAATTAGCATTGCTAATAGACAAAAAAATCAACAACAATCTAACAACTATTTTTTATGTTTATCTTTATCAGATAAGAATAAAATTGACGCACTAAAGTATCAAATCGCTGATCATGCAAACAGTTTGGCTTCAAGAAATAACATTAAACGAGTAATAAGAGTAAGAAAAACCTAACACCCGCTTCAACGCTGACAAACGGGGCTATGCTTGTTTGCAGGTTAAGTGAATGTTATACTCACATGCCGTTGGTATGGTAAAGGAAAATATAAAAATGATAGCTTTGTTTCGCGATGTAACACCGAGCGAAAAAAATTAGTAGGGTGAATAGTTGATATTTAGACGCCCGTGTAGTATATTGTAGTAAGGAGTATTAAGATGACTACAATATCGGCAAAAATTACACAGAACGATAAAATAAGTTTTGAACGAATCTGTGATTCTATGGGAATAAATATTTCTTCGGCAATAAATTCTTTTGTAAAAGCTACAATTCGAGAAAACGGTCTTCCATTTGCGCTGAAAGCATCCGAAGATCCGTATATTTATTCGGAAGAAAATATGAAATATTTGCGTAAGAGTATAAATCAGATTGAAACCGGAAGATGTCAAATTCATGAATTAAAGGAATCCGATTGATGGTAAAGGTTTGGTCTGATATTGCATGGAACCATTAAAGCATGAATTATCAGGATATTGGAGCAGAAGAATAGATACGGCAAATCGACTTGTGTATAAAGTTGAAGATAATAAACTCTATATTGTTCAGTGCGGTACACATTACCATCAATCAAAAGCCTAGCACCCGTTTCAATCTGACAACAGGACGTTGTGCCCCGTTATGTGGATACCTGCTTAGCGCCGGAGGAAAACTTAACTGAAAAAGGAATCCGATTATGGGAAAAGGAAAGAAAAAGTATTTAATAAAAAGAGTTTATTCTTTGTTAATAATATTTTTTTCATTACTAACTTGCTTGTTCGGTTCATGTTCAATCCTTTTTACCTCACAAGAGAAAATTGATGAATTAACGGAAAAATTTGATAACAATTTACTTCAAAAAAACGAAAAAAACGAAATTAAAAGTATTTATAAAGATATGATATGGGGAGGAAAATTTATTTCCCCGGAAGCATCAAAAATTTTAAAATATTACATATCAGACCATACGGATGATTTATATATTAATTCCGAATATTTTTATAAATCCGAGTATATAAAAAAAATACTGAAAGAAAATGAAAATAAAGAAATCATCGGTCCGGTATATTTGAAAATAAAAGATGATGCAAGAATTGCATATGCGGTTAACGGTTTTTATATAGATACAAATAAAAAGACCGTATATCAATATATAGATTTTGCACCAAGAAATGATAAATCCACATATACATATTTTGATCTTCCCAAAAGGAGATTAAAAATAGCCGATAGATTAATCAGGGTGTTTGAGGAAGACGGAGGGTGTAACCCTTTTACGGTTTATATACAGTATGAATAATAAACGCCTAACACCGTTTCCAGAGCCGACGTTTTGGCGTACGTAAAAAAGCGGTTTAAAATAATGTTATGTGTACAACGCGGAGCATTGGAAGGAAAAAATGAAGAGAAAAACATTCTATACAATCTCTCTTTTATTATTTTTTGTTTTTCAAATTTATGCAGAAAAAACAATTAATTATTGTGAATTTACCAAAATAGAAAATATAAATGATGTAATTGTTACAAAGCGAAAATTAAATGGAAATCAGCAGGATATCGCAATCAGATTAAATGAAAAACAACAAAAGGAATTTCTTGATAGAATTAAGATATTAAAACAACAAAAATATATAAAAGTCTTATTAGAATATGAAGTTTCTATTTTTTATGACAATAACAAAACAAATATCTTTTTTATAAATGGCAGAGTAATAAAAAAACAAGACGGTACAACTTATATAATTGATAATAACATTACACTTTTTTTAAATTCTTTGTTTATGGAAGATGATGTTTCAAATAATTATAAAGAAAAACTTATAGAAACAGAAAACCGAAGAATCCATGTTTATCAGGCAAATTATTCAAGAAAAAATTTAGTCCATATAAATGGAGTTACTTCAAATGCTAATCCTGCAGGTGTTTATGACCTTACATGGAAAATCGGACAAGAACTTATTGATGCTCAATATAGTTTTTTCAAGAAAAAATATTTAAAGAATTACATAGAGAGAGAAAAATTAAAAGAAATTGCAGATTTATATATAAATGAAATTTATAAACCTGATAATCCATTAATTTATTCATATTATGAATTACACCCGCTGGATGAAAAAAAAGAGAAATGGATTATTTACTTTATCTATGTCATCAAAGAACATAGAGGTAAAAGAAAATATTGGGATGAAGTTGTGTTTATGCTGCCAGACGGCACTATTGTTATCAGTGATAACAATTATGAACATATACAATTCTAGAAAAAAACCGTCTAACACCCGCTTTAACGCTGACATTGCAGACGATCCGCTGGAGATTAAAAAATAAGATAGAACTTTATAGCATAGTCAGGTCGCGGTACAACGCGGCTTTACATCGCAAAAAAACTTGACACCATATATGGTGTCATATATAACACCACCTGTAATATAATTATGGCACAGTGGGATAAGCTGTTAAACAAAATAAAATCGCTTGATAAGGATATGCGCTTTGCGGAACTTAAAAAGGTTTTGCAAAGTTATGGATATACTGTAGCGCAACCAAAACGAGGAAGCAATCATTTTAGACATTGTTCCGGATACAGAAGAATCAGGTTTTGTCGCTTCATATCCTGAGCTTCCCGGTTGTATTACTTGCGGTGAAACCGTAGCCGAAGTTGTTGCAAATGCCGAAGACGCAAAAGTAAGATGTATTTGTATAACACTGTTTTCACAGCCGACATTTCGGCTGTTTGTTAAAAATACGGTTTAAAGCAATATTAAGTTGATGCCTTCTGTTCGATTCAAAATCATCGAATTGCCGAAGTAACCGGTTGACATTTTGAATACAAATGATAGGGTAATGCACTGGAGATAAAAAATGAAAAATAAAAAAATATTTATTTTTTGTATATTAGTTTTTTTACTGCAAAACATCTTTGCGTATGATGAACGAGAGACGGATATTTTAATTTTGTTGGAAAATAAATCCAATTGCACTAAACTTTATAAAGGCGGGATTCCTAAATCTTATGATGAGCCGGCAATTTTAAATAAAGATCTCTATAATGCGTTAATATCAATAGATAGAAAAATTAAAGACTCTAAATCTATTTCTATAAATAAGATTGAAAAAGCTTGTATTATAGATGGTGTGTATAAAATTGAATATTTGCTAATAGGGAAAAAATATGAAATTCAAAATAATTATTGGATATATGAATCCGAATCTGAAAAATTCTATAGATGTAATATTTTGAATGAATTGCGAATCATATATGATTGTTATAATTATTCGGACTTTTATGGTAAATATTATTTACAAAACACCTTGAATATTGCCGATTGTAAAAACATACATTTTATACAATGGCTTTTTACGCATGAAACGGATATTCAAATTAAAGATAAATCTATTGAGATTATTGAAAACCAATATTCAAACGGGATTCCGATTACAGTTAAACAATTGCCTTACTATTATAAACTAAAAATTTCAACCGAAGAGTATAATCAATATAAAACAGCTTATAAGAAAAATACAAAATGGAAAATATATAAAAATAATGAAATATCATTTTGCGTTGTTACGAAATTTGAATTAGCTTGTATCATAACAAAAAACGAATTGATTTTTGGATTTGGAAATATGGATATGATTCGTCCATAGATAGATATACACCTAACACCGTTTCCAAAGCCGATAAACCGCCCAAGCCGGTGTTGCGGTTTAAAATAATATTGGACGGATGCGTCAAAAGGGCGCTTGAGGAGAAGGAAAAATATATAACTGCAAAAAATAAATAATTGACGATAACCTAATCACCCGTTGTTTTCCCGCGCAAAAGTTCCGCGGTTTCCCGTACGCCGCGCGCTCCGGAAGCGCACAAAGCGGTGATAAAGGGACGGCCGACCATTACCGCATGGGCGCCCAAAAAGCCCGCAACGAGGATATCTCGGAAGGTGTGGATGCCGCCGTCAACCCACAGTTGGCCGCAGTTTTCGCGCAGTGTTTTACCGTACGAAGCCAAAAATTCGGCGGTGCTGCCTATGCGGTTTTCAACTCTTCCGCCATGATTCGAAATAACGACGATGTCCGGTTTTACGCTTTTTACCGTATCCAGCTCGCTTTCGTTGAAAATTCCTTTTATTGCGAAGGGAAGGTCGATTTTGCGCTTTAGCTCGGAAAGCTGTTCTGCGGTCTTTTTTTCCAAGCTGACCAAACGGCGCATGGTAACTATGTTGTATGAATCGATGTCCACGCCGACTATCTCGGCGATGCCGCGGCTCCATTCAAAACGTTCGATGATGCGTTCGTTCGGGTACGGTTTTACAAAAACGGCCGCGGACGCCTGCGGATTCACCGTTTTGCGCTTTTCAAGCGCTTTAATGCCGGATAAAAGTTTTATGTCGGGACAGCCGTCGCCGATAGAAAGCTTTACGGAAACTTCATCGCAGGCGTTTATTATGTCGAAGTAAAAAGGTTCTTCCTCTTCGTAGCCGACGTTTTCCACCGCGCCGGTTATGGGCGCAAGGCGGATTTCCGGCATTTTAAACGGAAGAACGTAAGACGGATCGCCGCCCTTTTCGGCTTCGCGCAGCGTCGATTCAAAAAGGCCGCCGGGCAATTCAAACGTTTTCCATGCGGCGCAATTCAGCCGGAAATTGATATTGCCGCCGAAGCCTCCCATGCCGGGCAGTTCGCCCGTGCAGCCGAACCCGTCGCATGTTGCACAAAAACGGCATTTGGAAGTATGCGCGTTCATTTACTTTTTCCAGCGCACGCGTATGATTATCTCGCCGGAATTCGATAAAAACGTATTCAATGCGATGCGGAAAGAAGCTTTTTTTCCGTTTTTTGAAGCGCTGCCCGTTCCCGCGGGAAGGACGGCGGCCTCGGTGATTTCGCCGGGAGCCGAAACGTCAAAAATAAAGAACGACGATTCGGATTCTTTTCGCATCGTGCTGCCGTACATGCTGCCGATGCTGTCGGCGTATTCTTTTGCGCTCATTTTTTCGCCCGTAAAGGCGGGCGCCATAAGGAATTCCGTGTATTCGGCCGTTTCTTCAGGCATCAGTTTTAAAAGCGAATTGAGGGTTGCGGGGCTTAACTTTACCGTCAGCGTTTCGCCGCCCTCGTCGCTTCGGATCGAAAGCGCGCCGCCCGTGTCAGCCGTGCGGATGTCCGCGCTGTGTGCATTCAGCGAAATGCCCGTTTTCCCCGAAAGCGATAAAGAATCCAGTGTAAATCCCGCTTTTTTAAACCCGGCCTTTATTTTCGCGTCGTCAAAAAGCGTTTTGTTTTCCTCGGTGCCGGTAAAAGCCGTTACGGTTTGTTCGAGCGATTTTCCCGCTTCCGTTTTAAAGCTTAAAGCGGCACCCTTATCCGCATCGAGCGACAAGGCTGCCCGCGCCGTACAGCCTGCAAAAGCGAAAATCGAAATGAAGAACAAAGCGAACGCGAGCAATGCCGCGGCTGTCGGTACAGACTGCGTAGCCTGCGCTATTTTTGCGGCCGATACAGTCTTTGAAAATTTTATGCTTACCATAATATTACATCCTTGTGTGTTTTCAATTAAACAAATCCTTTGCCGAAATCGTTACGCGAATTCCCGTCGAAAAACGCAAGCCTGAAGCTGCGCTTTCTTTAAAGTCGAGCCGCGTATTGCCGGATCCCGAAAACACCGTCCAATTTATATCCTGAATGAATGAAACTTCGCTTTTGTCTGCCCGAAGCGGCGGACTTTGCCAGCGCGCACCGAATGTGCCCGGAAAGATCGGGGCGGAAAGTTTCCGGTCGGTGCCGAGCGAATGTGCGCTTCCTGCCGTAAAAACCGGTCCCGCGTACAGGCAAAACCCATGCGGAAGGCCGAGCGTAACGCAAAGCGGAAACTGATATATGCCCATAAGCGGTTCCAATCGGAATGCGGCGGAAAGTCCCGGTCTTAGGACGCGCCCCTTGTAATAGACGTCGGTTTGAAAGGCTGCGCCTGTTGCCGCCGGCACAAATTTATCGGCCGAGAACAAATTCCAGCGGATGTGCGCCGAAAACGCAAAAAATATTTTTGCGGAAATATCGTCGAACGGATCGTCTGAAGCGCTGATGTCGGCCGCGGATTCCGCTCGTGCGGTCGTTTCTTTATTGTTTTTTTTTACGGCATTTTCCGAAGTTTTTGCGTCGCTGTCTGTTGCCGCACCGGATGTCTTCGGCGTGTTCGGAACATTTTTATCCTGTTTGTCCTGCGGGAGCGAGGGCGGCAAAAACTGGCCGCAGCCGGCATATCTTCGCCTCCACGAGCCTTGGTTTAAAGACGACACGATAACGCCGGTATTCGCCCCGTCGCTTACGGCGTGGATGAATTGATTGTTCCCGATGTATAAACCCGCGTGGGTTATCTTTTCGCCGTCTTTAAAAAACACGATGTCGCCCGGTTCTCTTTTTTCGTCGGGAACCGTTTTACAAAATGAATACATCGCGCGGGCAGTGCGGGGCAGCTGTACCTTCGCCGCTTCGCGCGCAACCGTATAGATAAAACCCGAACAGTCCATGCCTGCAGCGGTTAAGCCGCCGTAACGGTACGGAACGCCGATATATTGCTTGGCCGCGGCGACGACTTTTGCGCGCAGTTTTTCGGGCGTCTGCTCTTGCGCGGCAAGAAAGACCGCCTGCAAAAAACAGATGAAAATGCCGAGATATTTGCAAAAAAGCGCACGCTTTGCGGAAGACGTCATAAAATCAGTATACGTTATTCCGTATAAAGGCTCAAGGGAGTACGCTTCAATATTTTTATTCCATTTGTTATTATCTTAGCGGAGGATAACAATGCAATCGGCTTTGATTATTAAGGACATGGACGACTATGACTATATATTGAGAGAGCAGTTCGGTTTTGTGTGTGCGGACGGGGCCTGCTGTAAAACATACACAATTCCCGAAGAAATCGGGCGCGGAACCATCCGCAATATTTTTCCCTGCGGCAATGCCGGTCTTTCGATTATTCATATAAAACTGAAATATCCGCTTATAATGAATTACGACGGCTACGATTCCGCGTTCGAAACAACCTGCTGTTTTCGCGGTCATATTGCGTATTGCGAAACGGGTATAATCGACACATGCCTTTCTCCGAACGAGCTGGGTATTTACACAAAGCAAAAAAGCCGCGGCATGATGATGTATCCTTCCGACGAAGAAATCTTGGCGGTTTCGCTGTTCGGGACGGGTGAATTTAAAAAACTGCTTCCTTTTTGCCGCGAAGAAACAAAAGAAAAAACGAAAACGGAAACCAAAGAAACGGACGGTTTGGTCCATTGGTTGATGAAACCGAAGAAAGTTGAAATTCCGCTGAAAAACCTGTTCAGACTTATTCTCGATACCTCAATCGACGCCGCCGTGCAGCCGCTGTTTTACGAAGGAATTGTAAAAACGCTTTTAACGCTGCTTTATCGGCGCTATATTTTAAATCCTTCGCGCGGTATTGTCGGATGGGCAATGCCTTCACCGGATTATGCGGCCGTTTTGTGCGCCCATGATATTTTATCCGAGCGCTACATCGATCCTCCGACCATTCCCGAATTGGCACGGCTTGTATTTTTAAACGAAAATCGTTTAAAACGCGGATTTAAAGAGCTGTTCGGGAAAACCATTCACCAATTTACCAATACGCTAAAAATGGAAACCGCGCAATCTTTACTGGAAGACAAGGATAAAACCATCAGCCAAATTGCCTATGAAGTCGGCTATGTAAATGTGAGCCATTTTTCACACGCTTTTCGGCAAATTCACGGTAAAAATCCGAGCGATTTTCGTAAACTATAAAATTCCTTTCGGGGCATAATTATTCCCGATCGGGGTAGAAAGCGGAACTCTTTCCGGCAAAAATAAACGGAAGAGGCCGCAAAGCATGAAAATTATAAAAAAAACGGCATACCTTTTACTCGTTTTATTGTGCGTGTCTTTTTTGTCGTTTTTTTTGGCGAATATATCGCCGATCGATCCTGCCGAAGCCTATGCGCGCCGAATTTCGCGTTCCGCCGGAACGGAATTGATCGCTCAATATAAAAAAATTACGGGATTTGATAAAACGCTGCCCGAACAGTATTGGTCATGGGTAAAGCGGGCAGCCCGTTTGGATTTCGGCGTTTCGTATATTACCAAAAAAGATATACGAACGGAGCTGTACAAGGCGCTGCCGGCAACATTGACCGTCGCCGTATGCGCGGCCGTTTTTATTATTGTTTTTTCCGTGCCGCTCGGCATAACGGCGGCTTTAAACAAGGGCCGCTTTGCGGACAGGCTCATCGGTTTTTTTTCTTTTGTAAGTTTTTCCGTGCCCGGTTATTTTGCCGGCCTTTTGTGTTTACGGTATTTCGGCATGTATTTGCATTGGTTTCCGGTTATCGGGCACGGGCATATCGTCAGTGTGCTTTTTGCCGCGTTTGTACTTGCGCTGCCGATGATCGGCATGCTTACCCGGCTTTTGCGTTCGTTTTTATTGGAAAACGAAGATAAAGAGTACATTCAATACGCTAAAGCGCGCGGAATCGGCAGCCGGCACATTATGACTCGCCATCTTTTGCGCAACGCGGCGCCCGTTCTTTTGACACTGTGGGGGCAAAATATCGGCTATTTAATCGCGGGAACGGCAATTGCGGAAAGTATCTTTTCAATTCCCGGTATCGGCATCTATGCGTTGAACGCCGCAATCAACCGCGATTTTCCCGTTATCAACGCTTATCTTGTGCTGACGGCATTCGCGTTTGTCGTGTGCAACGGCGCGGCGGAATTTCTCGGCGCTGCGCTCAACCCCTTGCTGAGGAATCGCGCATGAAAAAAAAGATAAACGCGGCGCTTGCTGCAGGTCTCATTATGCTCTTGCTGATTGCCGCGGCAGCCGTTTTTTGCGGTGTGCTCGCGCCGAACAATCCGTATAAAATCAATATGAGCCTGCGTTTTGCCGGAAGCTCCGGCCCGATGCCCTTAGGCGCCGACGCGTACGGACGATGTGTTTTATCGCGGCTCATGTACGGCGCGCGCTATTCCATGGGACTTGCCGCGGCCGTCATCGGGAGCGTCGCGCTGCTTGCAACACCCTTGGGAATTCTGTGCGCATTCAGAGGCGGCATCGCGGACAAACTGTTCGTATTAAGCTGCGATATAAGTATGGCGATGCCGCCTGCGGTGCTGGTTCTCGCTGTTATCGGCGTTATGGGAAACGGCTTGGCCAACCTGCTTATAAGCGCGGTTTTTGCCTATTGGGGCTGGTACGGCAGGATGGTGCGCAGCTATACGCAAAACGAAAGCGGCAAAACTTATATCGTTTACGCAAAAACCGCGGGACTTTCGGCTTTGGGCATTGCGGCAAAACATATCTTTCCGAATATCGCGCCGAACCTTGTCGTTTTACTTGCTATGGGCATCGGAGATGCGGTGCTGATGATTTCAGGCTTTTCGTTTTTGGGGATAGGACTGCCTGCCGGTACGCCGGAATGGGGAGCACTGCTTTCGGAAGCGAAACGCAGCTTGATTCAGTCGCCGCGTTTTGCCGTCTATCCGGGCTTATGCGTGTTGTTTTCCGTGTGCGCCTGCAATATTACGGGAGAAGGCTTGCGGCTGTTTTTTTCACCGTATCGTACTTTTCGGCATCACGATTCCCGCTCGAGCGGCATTCAAGTCGAGCCGGGCTCTGTTATCGAAGAAAAAACGGATAGGGTTTCTGTCCTTTCCGCAGCCGATTTGTGCATTGAGTATCCGAATGAGCCGGTTAAAATATGCAATGTTAATTTTTCGATTAAGAAGGGAGAAATCTTTGCTTTAATCGGCGAAAGCGGAAGCGGCAAAACTTCCGTTTGTAAAGCGATTCTCGGCTTGCTTGAGGGGCAGGCACTGCAAAGCGGAAGCATTCGCTTGTGCGGCAAGGAACTGCTGCCGCTGGCTCAAGATGAACATCGGCGCATAAACGGAAGAGATATCGGCTATATAATGCAAAACCCGCAAGCCGCGTTTGATCCGTGCATGAAGATAAAAAATCACTTTATAGAAACAATTAAAGCCCACCTTCCCTGCAGCATGCGCGACGCCTTTTACATAGGGTGCGAACGGCTGCGGAAAGCGGGACTTTACGAAGCCGCGCGCATTATGGAAAGCTATCCCCACCAATTGAGCGGCGGCATGCTTCAACGGGTTATGATCGCCGCAGCTTTTTCGCTGCAGCCGGTACTCTTGGTTGCCGATGAACCGACCGGAGCGTTGGATTCTCATAACAGCCGCCTTATCACCGATTTGCTGGTAAAAACGGCCGAAACCTCTCATACGACGGTGCTTTTTGCTTCGCATGATATGAATGCCGTGGAAAACATCGCCGACACTGTTGCCGTGATGAAAGACGGCAAAATCGTCGAATACGGTGCAGCGAAAAAAATTCTTCAATCGCCGCGTCATGCGTATACGGCGGAACTGCTGGCCGCATCGCGCTTTGGAAAGGAGGCGGCCCGTGCTTGAAGTAAAACATATAAGTATGCATTATCGGTTACGCGGCCGGAACGGAGGGTTGGTACAAGCGCTCGACGATATTTCATTAACGGTTAAAGACGGGGAAACGGTCGCCCTGATGGGAAAAAGCGGCAGCGGGAAAAGCACGCTGGTGCGTTTAATCTGCGCCTTTGAAAAACCGACGGCCGGCAGCGTTTTTTGGGACGGAACGGATATTTTCGCGCTCGCACGTAAAAGAACTTTGTATAAAACCGTTCAGCCGGTTTTTCAGGATAACTTAAATTGCTTTGATCCGCGGCAAAAAATAAAAAAAAGCCTTTTCGAACCGCTGCGGAATTATTACCGGCTGTCCGAAAAAGAATGCGCGGAAAAATTGCTTCCGCTTTTGACTACGGCGAATATTCCCGAATATCTTTTGGAAAAATATCCGCACGAATTATCGGGCGGGCAGCAAAAACGGATATGTATTATCCGCGCGCTGTCCGTCGCTCCGAAACTGGTTATCTTGGACGAAGCGACCGCCGGGCTTGACCCGACGGTTATGCTTCATATTCTTGAGTTATTAAAGCGGCTGCAAAACGAAACCGGATGCGCGTATTTGTTTATCACGCACGATTTCCGCGCAGCTTCTTTTATGACCGAAACAATTGTTTCAATAAAAGCCGGAAAAATACCGGCGTAATATAAAGAGGTGTTATTATGGTTATAAGAAAAATGCGGTATATCGCAGTGTTATTCGCGGTACTGATTGCCCTTTCGGGATGCAAAAATGCGTCGTCAAAAACCGGTGCAAGCGATCTTACCGTGGGCGAATCCGTCGCTTTTGCCAGTTATGATCCGTTCGGAATAATGGACGGACTCGGTTTTAGCCATTATTCCGAGTTGGTGTATGAAACGCTTATTCGATTTGAAAGCGGAAAAGTCAAGCCGGCTCTTGCCGAAACATGGGAACACGACGAACACACGTGGACCTTTCATCTGCGCCGCGGAGTTGCGTTTACGGACGGCACGCCATTTAACGCGCAAGCCGTAAAGATAAATATCGAAAAGATACGGGAATTTGTCGGAGAATACTTGGGCTATTACGGAGCCGTTTCACGCATAAGCGAAGTGGATACTCCGGATGAATATACCGTCCGTTTTCATTATGAAGAACCGTACTATACCGTTTTACAGGAACTGAGCGCATCGGCATTCGGCATGCTTTCTCCCAAAATGTTTGAAAACGGCAACAACCCCTACGGCTCCGTTCTTTCGGATACGGCGGGAACCGGCCCGTATGAACTTAAAGCGGCACATTGCACGGAAGGACAAACCTATCGTTTTACGAAAAATCCGTCGTGGTACGGCGAAAATCGGGGGCCCGATTCTTTTACCGTAAAAATCATACCGGATGAAGACAGCCGCATGCTCGCGCTCAAAGCCGGCGAAATCGATGTGCTGTTCGGCTCGTATCAAATCACCTACGATATGCTGAATCAGATAACAAACGATGAGGCGCTTTCCGTGAAATTTTCCGACAGAACGTATATTACGAGGAATCTGCTGCTGAATGCGTCTTCGTCTCTTACAAAAGACAAGCGGCTGCGCACGGCGATTGAACATGCGATCGATAAAAATGAAATTATCAATACCGTATTATACGGAAAAGAAGTAAAAGCGGATACGCTGTTTACGCGCGATATGCCGAATTGCAATATCGAATTGACACCGTATGAATACGACAAAGCCTTGGCGGCTGCTTTGCTCGAACAAGCCGGCTGGACCGATATGAACGCGCAGGGAATAAGAATGCGCAACGGAACGCCGCTTCGTCTGAGGGCGATTTATCAAAGTTCAAAACCTCTCGACGAACAAATACTTATGGCCGTAAAAGGGCAGCTTGCCGCCCTCGGCATCGACCTTGTTTTGCAGGGATATGAAACGATGACGTGGTTCGAAACGGGCATGGGCGGCGCGTTCGAAATATCCGTCAACGACACTTACGGCTTTCCGCAGGATCCGCAAGTATTTTTAACCGCCATGGCCGACGACGGACTTGATAAAACTTCTCAGCAGAGTTTGGCACAAAAAGCACAAATCGATGCCTGCATTGCCGACATGATGAGTACCGTAAACGAAGATGCGATACGGGAAGATTACCGTTATATTTTAACGACGCTGCACGACGAAGCCGTGAATGTGCCGCTTTCTTACGCAAAAGAAATGACCGTGTACAATTCGAAAAAAGTAAAAGATTTTTCTTTTTCCGACAATCCGTACAGCTTTGACGCTACGCAGATTTTGATAAAATAGCGAACATTTTTGCCGACTTTCGTTCATGCTGATGTCCTTGAGCGCTCTTGTACAGTAAAAGCTCTTGTGATAAAATACGCCATTGCACAGCGAGGTAATCATGAAAAACGCATATGTTCAAAGAGTATGGGATCAAGTGCAGGCGAAAAATGCGGCTGAGCCGGAATTTTTGCAAGCCGTGCGAGAAGTTCTTGAAACGCTGGAAGTTGTTGCCGAAAAGATGCCGGAACTCGAACGGAACGCTATTTTGGAGCGCTGTGTCGAACCCGACCGCACCGTTATATTCCGTGTTCCGTGGATCGACGACAAGGGTGCGGTTCAAGTGAACCGGGGCTACCGCATTCAGTTTAACGGAGCTATCGGTCCGTATAAAGGCGGCATCCGCTTTCATCCGTCCGTCAATTTGAGCATATTGAAGTTTTTGGGCTTCGAACAGACTTTTAAAAACAGCTTGACGACGCTGCCCATGGGCGGCGCAAAGGGCGGTGCCGATTTTGATCCTCACGGGAAAAGCGACGGCGAAGTTATGCGTTTTTGCCAATCGTTTATGACCGAACTGTACCGCCACATCGGCCCCGACACGGACGTGCCGGCAGGCGATATCGGGGTGGGCGCCCGCGAAATCGGCTATATGTTCGGCCAATACAAGCGCATACGCAACGAATTTACGGGCGTGCTTACCGGAAAGGGGCGCTCGTACGGCGGCTCGCTCATCCGTCCCGAAGCAACCGGCTACGGCTTGGTTTACTTTGCCTCGAACATGCTCGCCGTCAAAAACAAAACGCTTAAAGGCTTGCGCTGTGCCGTTTCGGGAAGCGGTAACGTTGCGCAGTTTGCCGTGCAAAAACTTATTCAGTGCGGGGCAAAACCGCTTACGATGTCGGATTCTTCGGGCTTTATTTACGATAAAGACGGCATAGACGCCGAAAAGCTTGCGTTTATACAGGACCTTAAAAACGTTAAGCGCGGCCGCATAAGCGAATATGTTAAAGCGTACCCGAATGCCGAATATACTGCAGGAAAGCGTCCGTGGACGGTAAGCGTCGATTGCGCTTTTCCGTGCGCGACGCAAAACGAATTGTCGGCCGAAGATGCGCGTTCCCTTGTTGCAAACGGCGTGCAGCTGGTTGCCGAAGGCGCCAATATGCCGAGTACGCCGGATGCCGTTGCCGTTTTCCAAAAGGAAGGCGTGCTGTTTGCACCGGGCAAAGCGGCCAATGCCGGCGGTGTTTCCGTATCTGGCCTTGAAATGAGTCAGAATTCCATGCGCTATTCGTGGTCGCGGGAAGAAGTCGACGCAAAATTGAACGGCATTATGAAAGACATTCACGATAATGCTTACGGCGCCGCCGAACGTTTCGGCATGAAAGGCAATTACGTTGCCGGCGCCAATATCGCCGGCTTTTTGAAAGTCGCCGAAGCGATGATCGCGCACGGTGTCGTATAGATTCCGATAAGTCCGATAAACTTGACAGTATACGTCTTCAGGGATATCCTATAATTATAAAACCGCACAGGAGAAGCCGCTATGGATCCGATGCCGCTTGCACAGCGCTACGCACACATGTTTGCCGATTTAAAACGTTTGGCAAAAGCCGCCGATAAAATCGATAATACGAATGTTTACCAGGAAGCGAATAAGGCGACCCGTCAGTTTATGGATGCGATGCTTGCAGAAAATCTGCTCGAAGGTTCGCATCTTGAAAATCTGCATAATTTCGAAACGTTTTTCCGCGCCGTACAGGATGGCAAACGCGGACTTTTGCTCGTCGAGCATTTCAGCAATATGGATTTGCCGGCTTTGTGTTATTTGCTCGAACATTGCGGAAAAGACTTCGGGCCGGCTTTGTCCGAACGGATTGTTGCGATCGCCGGCATGAAGCTGAACGAAGCGAACCCGATGGTAAAAGCATGGGCCGAAGCGTTTACGAGAATCGTCGTGTATCCGAGCCGAAGCCTTGCCTCCATAAAAGATCCGGCCGAGTTTGAAAAAGAAAGCGCTAAAAGCCGCGCGATAAACATGGCCTCAATGCGTGCACTCGATAAATGCAAGAAGCAGGGAAAAGCGGTTCTCGTATTTCCCAGCGGCACCCGCTACCGCCCCGGTCAGCCTGCAACGCGCGAAGGTTTGCGCGAAATCGATTCGTACCTTCGGCTCTTCGATGTGATGATTTTGGTATCGACGAACGGCAGCTGTCTCAGAATAAGTCCCGACAATCCGGAAGATATGCTTGCCGACCTCGTATACGAAGATGTCGTCATTATGACCGCGAGTCCCGTTATCGCTTGCAGGCAGTTCCGCGATGAAGCCATGGCCGAAGCTCCCGCCGATATGGAAGACAAAAAGAATTTTGTCGTGCAAAAAATCATGCGTATGTTAAAAGAGCAGCACGACGAACATCAGGGCGAGTATCTTCGGCTGTACAAAAAGGCGACGGGAAAAGACTCGGACTATTACGTTTAAGAACCTTTACGATTGCAAGCGCACATCCGCCGCACGGGCGTGCGCATACAAGCCTTCGGCCTTTCCCAATTCAAATGCCGCTTTAAACGAATCTTTCACACCTTTCGGAAGTTCCGCTTTGTTTTCCGCCGCGCGCAGTGTCGTTGCCGTTTTTAAAAAATGCCTGACCGAAAGACCGCCGGTAAAACGCGCCGAGCCTGAAGTGGGCAGCGTGTGGTTTAAGCCTGCGGCGTAGTCGCCGAGCACTTCGGCGGCAAAGCAGCCGATAAAAAGCGAGCCGTAATTGTGCAAAAGGGCGGCAAGCTCGTCGCGCTTTTTGCCTTCGTTTATTGCAAGTTCCAAGTGTTCCGGCGCTTTGCGGTTTGCAATGTCGGCGGCTTGCTCGAGCGAGTCGGTTATAATAATGAGTCCGTGCCGCTTAATGCTTTCGGCTGCGGTTTGCGCCGTCGGGAGTGCGGCAAGCCGCTTTTCAAGCTCTTTGTTTACTTTTTCCGCAAAGGTTTTCGAAGGCGTTGCCAAAACCGCCTGCGCGTCCGCATCGTGTTCGGCTTGTGCAAGTAAATCGGCGGCGACCCATTCGGCTTTCGCATCTTTGTCGGCGATGATAAAAACTTCGGTGGGGCCCGCGACAAGGTCGATGCCCGCATCGCCCGTGATGAGGCGTTTTGCTTCTGCAACGTATTTGTTGCCCGGACCGGCGATAACGTCGCAGCGGGGAACGCTTTGGGTGCCGTAGGCCATGGCGGCTATTGCTTGCGCGCCTCCGACGGCAAACACTCGGCCGACCGAACAGATGGAAGCGGCAGCCAAAATACCTTCGTCGGCCCAGGGGCTCTGTTTTTCGGTGCGGCCGGTTTTCGCCCGTGCTTTAGGGGGCGTGCATAAAATGATTTCTTTGCAGCCTGCCGCCTTTGCGGGGCTTGAAGTCATAACGACCGAAGACAAAAGCGGAAAACTTCCCGCGGGAACATAGAGGCCTGCGCGTTCGACGGGAATGTTTTTTTGGCCGGTAAAAAGTCCGTCCGTCAATTCGATTTCAAAATTGGTAAAACATTCCTTTTGCTTATACGCGAACTTCAGCGCCAAATCGCGCGAACGGCACAGGGCGTCGTATACGGACGTTTTATTTTTACGCAAATTGTTTTCGCATTCTTTTAAATCGGCGTAGGGAATCTCGAAGCTGTCCGGATCGGCGCGGTCGAATTTTTTTGCAAACTCATGAAGCGCCGCGTCTCCGTTTTGTTTTACTTCGTCGAGTATGTGCTGAACGGCGGAGCGTACGTCGGATGCAAATGTCCGCGGCGCGAAAAAGGACGGGTCGAGCGCGTCCGCTTTTATAAGGGTCATTTTTTATGCCTCCGGTCAAGTTCGTCGTAAACATCCTGCCAGCGCACGTTTTCGCGGTGCAGCAGTACGCCGATAAAATACATAAGGTCGGCAGCTTCCCACACAACTTCGTCTTTTCCGTTCGCTTCGATAAGTTCCTGCGATTCTTCGGCAATCTTTTCGCGCACGCGTTTGTCGTCGAGCGTTGCCGTATAAGAACCCGGCGTCGGGTGCGCAAAACGCTCGGCGATGATGTGTTCGAGGCGTTCCAAATTCGATCTTGCGATCCCTTCCGACGAAAAGCAAGTCCAGCTTCCCGTGTGGCAGCTGGGACCCGCAGGTTCGACGACGGCAAGCACCGTATCGCGGTCGCAGTCCGCCCGTATTTTTACAACCGACAGCGTATTGCCCGATGTTTCGCCCTTTGTCCACAGGCAGTTGCGGCTGCGGCTCCAAAAGGTGAGTTTTTTGGTGTCGAATGTTTTTTCGAGCGCGGCGCGGTTTGCAAAGCCGGTCATAAGAACTTCGCCTGCCGTACTTTGCGCGATAACGGGAATAAGACCTCCCGTGTGTTTTTCGGCTTTGTCCCAATTCAGGCAGGCGATAAAGCAATCTTTCAGTTTGACCGCGCCCGTATAGAGCGCCATGCCGAGCTGAACGTCGACGCCCAGCTTTTCAAGTTCTTCGACTTCCTGCACGGTGCTGACACCGCCTGCAGCCGTCAGCCGGCACCGGACGGCTTGCCGCAGCGAGCGCACGGCTTCCATATCGGTTCCGCCCATGCAGCCTTCTTTTTCGACGCAGGTAAAAAGCAGTTCGCCCGCGTATTTTTCGGCCGCGCGGGCTCCGTCCAAAAGCGGAATGCCGCTCGATTGCGTCCAGCCTTTTACGCTGATGATGCCGTCGCGCGCGTCGACTGCGATAATAATGCGCTGTTTGCCTATAGCTTTAACCAGTTCATCCAAAAAATCCGTGTTTAAAACCGATTGCGCACCGCTGCCGCTCTTGCGGCTTTCGGACCCTCCGGCGAAGGCTGCCGAACCTATGATAACCTTTTCGGCACCTAAAGAAATCAATTCTTTTGCGCGTTTTACGGTGCGGATGCCGCCTCCTGCGCGCATATTGCCCTTGCGCAAAAGGCTTGCAAGCAGCGCGGAATTGGGCGTTTGTCCTTTAAGCGGGCCTTCGTCCGTATGGGTTAAGGCGGCGTCCAAGTCGATAACGGCCGTTTCGCCGTATATATTGAATTCGGCGGCCAAAGAATCGGCGTCGGTGCGCGAAAGCACCGGCTCCTTTCCGTTTTTAAGCTGAACGACTTTACCGTCTTTTAAGTCAATCGATGAAATAACCATGCCGGAAGTATATAGAAAAAAGAGGGGGCAAGCAAGGGGAATACTACTTCCGGCATAACTGCCATTGTCGGCACAATATGCAGGGTGCAGGGCAAGCGCCATCGAAAGCACAGTTTGAAATCGTTCGTCCGCTTTACATTGCCGCTTAATTTATGCTAAAATACTTTAGTATAATTAAAGATGTATGCAAGGATGTAATTATTATGAAATTTCTTGAAAAGCTGAGCGATTTTTTCGGCAAGTGGATGGCGCTCATCGTCATTGCGGTTGCCGCTCTCGCGCTGTTCGCCCCGCAGACTTGTTTATGGGTTAAAACGAGCTGGATAAATTGGCTGCTCGGCATTGTCATGTTCGGCATGGGGCTTACGCTCAAGGTGAGCGATTTTAAAGTCGCGTTCAGCCGGCCGAAAGATATCATCATCGGTTTTATCGCGCAGTTTACGCTCATGCCGCTTATCGCCTTTGCTTTGACAAAAGCATTTAGTCTGCCGACGGAAATCGCCGTCGGCGTTATCCTCGTCGGCACTTGTCCCGGCGGCACGTCGTCGAACGTCATGACCTATCTTTCCAAAGGAGACGTTCCGCTGTCGGTCGGCATGACCGCGGTATCGACGCTGTTCGCGCCGCTTATGACGCCGCTTTTGACGCTCCTGTATGCCGGGCAGCGTGTCGATGTCAATGCCATCGCGATGTTTTTATCGATCGTAAAAGTCGTGCTCGTGCCGATTGCGCTCGGTTTAGTGTGCAATTATTTTTTCGAAAAAGCGACGCGCGAGATTGTGCGTATCCTTCCGCTTATTTCGACGATCGCGATCATCATGATTATTGCAAGCGTCGTATCCGCGAATTCCGCGCGGCTTAAAACAGTCGGCCTTATCGTCGTGCTTGTCGTTATCCTTCACAATCTGCTCGGCTACGCGGCGGGATACGGTGTCGGAAAATTACTGCGTCTTAACACGACCAAATGCCGTGCTCTTTCAATCGAAGTCGGTATGCAGAATTCGGGACTTGCGACATCGCTTGCCGCGACGCATTTTGCGCAGTATCCGCTTGCGACGATTCCGGGGGCCGTGTTCAGCGTATGGCACAATATTTCGGGCGCCGTTTACGCGAACTTCCTTGCAAACCGGCATCCCGATCGCAATTTGTCTAAGTAAATTCAAAGAGCCGTTGCATATAAAATCAAGGAAACTGTCCGAAAACGGCAGGCCGATAGGCTTATAATTTTCGGACAGCCCCCGCTATCGAATTCGGCTATCGGCAAAAGACTTGACCGAGTGAATTTCTCCACAAAAAATTATAGTTCCTCTCTGTTTTTGACTTCAATTTGTCGCTTTCCGTTTATGCGGAGTTCTTGAGAAAAATTCGCTTTTTTATTGACTTGATTTGTTAGTCTCACTATATTATGTGTATCTTATGTTAAGGAGTGCCCGACGTGAATATAAACTCGGACTATTTTAAGGATTTTAACGGCGAATATTGGCGCACGGAAATCGATGTACGCGACTTTATTCAGCACAATTATACACCGTACACGGGAGACGATAGCTTTTTGCAGGGGCCGACGGAGCGGACGCTTGCCGTATGGAACACGCTTAAAGAAATGTTCAAAGAGGAAACAAAAAAAGGCGTGTACGATGCCGAAGTAAAAATACCGCAAGGCATAGACGCTTACGGGCCCGGCTATATTTCGAAAGAAAACGAAGTTATCGTCGGACTGCAGACGGATGCCCCGCTTAAGCGCGGTATTTATCCTAAAGGCGGCTGGCGCATGGTCGAAAAGTCGCTGGAAGCCTACGGTTTTACGCCCGATCCGGTAACGAAGGAGATTTTTACCAAGTACCGCAAAACGCACAACGACGGTGTTTTTTCCGCTTATACCGAAGACATGCGGGCCGTCAGAAAATCGGGTATTATTACGGGGCTTCCCGATGCCTACGGGCGCGGCCGCATTATCGGTGATTACCGCAGAATAGCCTTGTACGGAGTTGATGCACTTATCGAAGAGCGCAAGCAGGCGCTCGACCAGTTGGACGTGTACGAACTTTCCGAATCGGATATCCGTTACCGCGAAGAAATCAGCGAACAGATAAAATCGCTCGAAGCATTTGTACGCATGTGCGCAAGCTACGGCTTTGACGTACGCCGCCCTGCTCAAAACGCGCGCGAAGCGGTGCAGTGGCTGTACTTCGGCTTTCTTGCGGCGACAAAAGACCAGGACGGTGCGGCGATGTCTTTGGGACGTACATCCACTTTCCTGGATATCTTTATCGAAAAAGACATTGCCGACGGAAAACTGACCGAAAGCGAAGCGCAGGAATTAATCGACCAGTTCATCATCAAGCTGCGCATTATCCGCTTTTTGCGCACGCCCGAATACAACGAGCTTTTTTCGGGAGATCCCACCTGGGTTACCGAATCCTTAGGCGGTATGGGCGTAGACGGCAGAACGCTCGTTACGAAAACGTCGTTCCGCTACCTGCACACGCTGTACAACTTGGGACCTGCGCCCGAACCGAACATGACTGTGCTTTGGTCGAACCATGCGCCTGAAAATTGGAATAAATTTTGCGCGCGCGTTTCCATCGAAACCTCTTCGATTCAATACGAAAACGACGATTTGATGCGCCCCGAATTCGGAGATGACTACGGTATCGCGTGCTGCGTTTCGCCGATGAAAATCGGAAAGCAAATGCAGCTTTTCGGCGCACGCGCCAACTTGCCCAAGTGTTTGCTCTACGCCATCAACGGCGGGCGCGACGAAAAATCGGGTGCGCAGGTTGCGCCGGCATTTAAGCCGATCACGTCCGAATATCTTGACTACGGCGAAGTTATGGAGCGCTTTGAGCAAATGATGAAATGGCTTGCCGGCGTGTACATGAACGCGCTCAAAGTCATTCACTATATGCACGACAAATATTCGTACGAGTCTTTTGAATTGGCGCTGCATGATGCGGATGTCGAGCGCATTCAGGCGACCGGTATTGCGGGCTTGGCAATCGTTGCCGACTCTCTTGCCGCAATTAAAAACGCGAAAGTAAAGGTTATCAGAAACGAAGACGGCCTTGCCGTGGATTTTAAGCGCGAAGGCGACTATGTTCCGTACGGAAACGACAACGATGAAACCGACCAGCTTGCGGTTATGGTTGCGCGCAAATTTATGAATTATTTGCGCCGCCACGAAACCTACCGCCACGCAAAAGCGACGCAGTCGGTACTGACGATTACGTCGAACGTCGTGTACGGCAAAAAAACGGGCGCAACTCCGTGCGGGCGCTGCGCATACGAGCCGTTTTCGCCCGGTGCAAACCCGATGAACGGACGCGATACCAACGGCGCTATCGCAGCTCTTTCGTCGGTTGCAAAGCTTCCGTTCGAAGACATCGGCGACGGTATTTCGTACACCTTTGCGATTGCGCCGAATGCGCTGGGCAAACAGGAAAACATCCGCGTAGACAATTTAACGAACCTGCTGAAAGGCTACTTTGAGCCGGACGGCGGACAGCACTTAAACGTCAACGTGTTCGACCGCAAGCTTTTGGAAGATGCTATGGCCAACCCCGAAAAGTACCCGCAGCTTACGATCCGCGTTTCCGGCTACGCCGTAAACTTTGTTAAGCTGACGAAAGAACAGCAGCTCGACGTGTTGTCAAGGACTATAAATCAGTCGATGTAAACGTACGCTATGGCTTTTATTCACTCATATGAAAGCTTCGGCACGGTGGACGGCCCCGGATTACGCTATGTAGTGTTTTTACAGGGCTGTCCGCTGCGCTGCAAGTACTGCCATAACTGCGATACATGGCACCGTGAAGACGCACGCATTATCGAAACGGCGGAACAAACGTTCGAGCACGTCAAGCGGTACAAACATTATTACCTTTTCGCAGGCGGCGTAACCGTTACCGGCGGGGAGCCGCTTGAGCAAGCCGATTATGTGCACGATTTTTTTAAACTGTGCAAACGCGATTTACTTCATACCGCGCTCGACACTTCGGGCTATTATTTAAACGATACGGTAAAAAGCGCGCTCAAATATACCGACCTCGTTTTGCTTGACTTAAAATCGGCAACCGAAGAACAGCACAAAGACTTAACCGGCGTTTCGCGAAAGCCGATTTTGCGCTTCCTCGATTACGTGTGTTCGATTAACAAGCCGCTGTGGATACGTCACGTCGTCGTTCCCGGTATCACCTATAACGAAGCCTATTTAAACGAGCTTGCCGATTTTATCAAAACGCTTCCCAATGTCGAAAAGGTCGACGTTTTGGCCTATCATACGCTGGGCATTTTTAAGTGGGAACAAATGGGAATGAAATACCCGCTTGAAGGTGTGCCGGCTCTTTCGCAGGAAGAATTCAAAAAAGCAAAACAGATCTTTATCGATAAAGGCTTGGCGGTAACGTAAAAGACGGCGCATAAAATTTGACGGTAAGCCCGCTTAAATGCTATACTTTTTGCGTGATAAAAAAAGCTTTTAGGTGTGTTTCGCTTAAAACGCAGCTTGCACTGATGCGCACTTTTATACTTTAAAGTTTGCTTCCCGATGTAGCAATTCCCGCTATAAACTGCTTTTGAAAAATAATATAAATAACAATCATCGGTAAACAAGCCAAAAAAGAAGCAGCCATCAATTCGGGATAGTTTGCGGTAAACTGTCCTTGCAGTTTTGCAAGAGCTGCCGAAAGCGGCATAGTGTTTTGATCCGTGTTAGCAACCAGCGGCCACATCAGTTCTTTAAATGCAAACAATGCGGTAAATATGCCGAGTGCAGTCATAGAAGATTTTACCAAAGGTGCCATAACAAATAAAAAAATACTACCGGTATTACAGCCGTCAAGCACGGCGGCTTGTTCAAGGTCTTTGGGCAGCGTCATAAACGATTGACGCAGTAAAAAAGTACCAAATGCAGTTACCAAACCGGGAAACAGCAGAGCAAACGATGTATTGAGCATACCCATTTTGCTGACAATCAAATACTGCGGAATAATAAAAATTTGCGGAGGCACCATCATTTGAAATAGCACGAGCGAAAAAGCGAGGTTTTTTCCTTTAAAATGAAGTCTACCCAACGCATAACCTGCTGTAGTTGCCGTAAGAACTGCACAGATAATTCTTTCGACAATCAGCAAGAGAGTATTCCAGTATAAGCGAACAAAATTCATTTTGGTCAGCACCGAAAAAAACGCATCGGTACGCCACACTGAGGGGAAAATAATAAAAGGATTAAGCTGTGTGGATTCGGATATCGATTTAAATGAAGTTAAAATCATCCATAGAAACGGAACGATCATAACAGCGGCACCGGCAATTAAAATACAATGAATTAAAACGGAATAAACAACGGAAGATTTTTTCATGTGTTATACAATACCCATTTTTTTTGTAAACGCAGTTGAATGCCCGTGATTACTAAAATAACGATGAGCAACAACAGTACAATAGCCGACCCATAGCCTTTATTTGATTCCATAAATGAATACCGGTAAAAGAGGTATACCAGCGATTGCGTTTTATAAAATGACGGAGAAGTTATATCGAGCATAACGTAAATGGAATCGAATACTTGCAATGCTCCGATAACCCGCGTTACGGTTATAAAAAACATAGTCGGCGATAAAAGCGGCAGCGTTATAAAAACAAATTGGCGTAGTTTGCTTGCCCCGTCTATTTCGGCCGCTTCATAATAGTCTTGAGGAATTTCCTGTAAGCCGGCTAAAAACAATACCATATTGTATCCGGTAATCGACCATATACCGACTACAGCTATCGAGATAAAAGCGGTAGACGGATTGGAAAGCCAATTGGCTGCAGAAAAGCCCATTAAGCGAAGCAAATGATTTAATAAACCGAATTCTGAATTGTACAGCCATCTCCACACCATGGCGACTGCAGCGGGGGCAGCAACCATCGGTAAAAAGAAAATAGTACGGTATATGCTTTTGCCGCGCATATTGCGATTAAGCAATACTGCCAGTATAACGGCAAAAACAATGGAAAAAGGAACCTCTACAACCGCATATTTAAAAATATTGATTAAAGCTTGCCATACCGTTACGTCTTGAAATAGTTTAACATAGTTGCCGAAACCAATGAATTTATTGCCGCGACCGAAAGCCCCCGTTTTAAAAAAACTTTGATATAAGGTTTGAAAAATAGGAATAATATTTAAAATGAGGAGCCCGCATACAGTCGGTAATAAAAACAACCAACCCCATAAAAAAGTATGTATATTCCGCTTTTTTATGCTTTTATTCACACTGTCTCCTAAAAAAGAGCCGGAAAAAACCGGCTCTTTGTAAATTTTATTCTTCTGCCAGCAATTTGTTCATTTCACGAGCAATCTCGGGACACAGTGCGGCAGCCGTTTTTTTACCTGTCCATACATCAATCAGTTTTTGAATCGACATATCTTCCCATGCAACCGTTGATTTTGAATAAGGACGTATGACCATGTCATCCATCATAGTCAAGTATGCTTTAAGGTTGAATTTCGGATATGCGTTTACCCAGTTTTTAGTAGTACCTTTATATGCGGAAATAACAATACCCAAATCCGATTGCTTTGTTTGCGCTTCTTTTGATCCGAAATATTCAATGAGCGCCCATGCTTGTTCGGGGTACTTTGTATTTGAAGAAGCCGCCCACCCTAAACCGTTGTAAATGGAACAGCGTCTCCCGCTTGCCGTATCTTTAGGTAATACGGCGATGTCGCAGTGCGCTTTAACATAATCATTATTACACAGTTCCGGCAGCATCCATGAACCTTCGGTAACCATAGCGACTTTTCCCGCTTCAAACAAAGCTTCGCCGCGGTTTTCCGCAATAACATTGTACGGCGGCATTGAACCGTCTTTTATAACTTGTTCTATAAAAGTTATCGCCTTTATTGTTTCGGCTTTATCGAAGCCCGATTTCTTTTTATCCGCTGAAAGAATTTCGCCACCCATGTCGAATACGATATTGTACCAGCCGGCTTGATTGGTATCTGGTCGTATTACGCAACCATATTGGCTTCCGTCTTTTTTTGTCAGTTTTTTTGCCGCTTGACGGAAAGTATCCCACGTCCAGCTTTCATCAGGATATGCCAAAGCGGCGTTGTCGAACATGGTTTTATTGTACCACAATGCAATGGTGTCGATGTCCTTAGGAACGGCAAACTGCTTTTTACCGTAGTTATATAAAGCGGTAATATCCGAAGGGAATTGGCTTATGTCCAGTTTTTTGCTGTTCGCAATACGTTTTGTTAAATCCAACAACATGTTGTATTCTGCGTATTTTGAAAATTCATTTGAGTGCATCCAAAAAACGTCCGGTAAGGACCCTCCGGTTGCTCCGGCTTCAAGCATCGTCCAATACTGCTCCCACGGCGTAACTTGAATGGCCGTTTTAATCCCCGTTGCCGCGGTAAAATCAGCGGCAATTTTCGTTAAACCAGGTTCTTGATTTTTGTCCCAAATCGCAACCGTCAGTGTTACATCGCCCTTTGCCGCTGAAGCGGTATCTTGGCTGCCTCCGGCAAAAAGCGCATACGCGCACAAAAGGGCAACAACAATAGTCAAAATGCGTGTTTTCATTTTTTCCTCCTTCATTTTACGAAAAAATATATACAGCGGCTAAAAATGCCGCCGAATTTTATTTGTACATAGCCATATACGAACCGTGAGCGGCAATTAATTCGTCACACAAACGCCGGATGTCGTCTATACTTAATTCCGCTGCAGTATGAGGTTCAAGCATAGCTGCATGGTAAATGTATTCTTTTTTTCGAGTACGTGCGGCTTCTACCGTTATGAGCTGTACATTTATATTAGTCATATTCATTGCTGCAAGCTGCACCGGCAAAGCGCCGACATGACAAGGGGTAATGCCGCTGCCGTCGACCAAGCAGGGAACTTCAACACACGCTTCTTTCGGTAAATTGTCAATAAGATTTTCGTTTAATACATTGCCGCCTATTTTATACGGTTTGTTGACAACGACGGCTTCCATAATATGCGAAGCGTATTCATTGGAACGTTTGTGTGTTACTTTGCCGTTTTTTAAAATACGGCGTTTTTCTTCCTGCCAATCTTTTATTTGTTTGATACAGCGTCGCGGATATTCGTCCAGCGGAATATTAAATTTTTCTATCAATTCGGGATACTGTGATTTTATGTAAAAAGGATTGTATTCGGCATTGTGTTCGCTCGATTCGGTACAGTAATAGCCGAGATTTTTTATATAGTCAAAGCGTACCATATCGTGATGTTTACCTTCGATATTTTTTTTGTATGCACGTTTTTTTATTTCCGGGTATAAGTCCATTCCGTTTTTATCACGGATATCCAAAAGCCACGCCATATGATTTATACCGGCAATCAATTCCCGTCTGCCTTCAAGTTTATCTTTCATACTCAATTCGGTTAAAAGAGTACTTGAACACACTTGTACACTGTGACACAAACCGACCGTACGCACACCGGTATAACGCAGCATATAGCCGGTAAGCATTGCCATAGGATTGGTGTAGTTTAATAAAATTGCATTCGGGCATACTTTTTCCATGTCGCGGGCAAAAGCTTCCATGACGGGAATGGTGCGCAGTGCGCGCATAATGCCGCCTATGCCGAGCGTATCGGCAATAGTTTGTCTCAACCCGTATTTTTTCGGTATTTCAAAATCGGTAACCGTGCACGGCTCGTAACCGCCCACTTGAATGGCATTTACCACAAAGTCCGCATCTTTTAAAGCTGCTTTGCGTTCTTTTTCTCCTAAATAACATTTTATGCGTGCACGGTTTTTATTGACGTTTGTGTTTATTGCCGATAGGATTGTTTCCGAATCTTTAAGGCGTGAAGCGTCTATGTCGTATAAAGCCATTTCAGCATCCTGCAAAGCGCTCGTTCGCATACAATCACCCAGTACATTGCGGACAAAAACCGTACTGCCTGCTCCCATAAATGTAATTTTTAGCATATATCATCCTTTTGCGTAAACTTGACGAAGCAAAAATAAAGCGCGTAACACAACCTTTTTTAGGTTAAAACGGTTTTACAAATAAAAATAGTTTTTTTGTATCCTTTAAATTGTCATTTTGTTGAAAAATTTGCCGATACAATTAAAAGGACACCATGATAGAAAAAGCGCCCTTGCAGTTTTATTATTACGGTTATGAAAAATGCGATCCGGGACACTCATTCGGACCTGCCGTACGCGTACACTATGTGCTTCATTTTATTGTAAACGGGAAAGGTGTGCTGCATGCAGGAGAACAAATCTATACCGTATGTAAAAATCAAATGTTTTTAATACGACCACAAGAAGTTTGTTTTTATGAAGCAGACAACGAGCAACCGTGGGAATACTTATGGTTTGCTTTTGATGGAAAAGAAGCGGATCGGCTGATTAAACTATTTTTCCTCAATGAAGACACTTATGTAAAAACGGCAGGTGAAACCGAAAAATTGGAAATATTTCTAAAGACTGCGCTCCTTCGCTTCCAAGGTTCGCTATGCACGCAAACGGAGTTAAACGGTTGGTGTTATTTATTTTTTTCCTGTTTTAAGCAAAAAATGGAAAAAGAAGTGCAAAGCAGCGAAAAGAGATATTTATCCGCCGCGCTCACGTATATCCGTTATAATTATATGTATGATATAAACATAGATCAAATAAGCATGTATTTGGGTATCGACAGAACTTATTTGTATAAAATAGTAAAAAAATACACGGCATATTCACCGAAAGCGTATTTAACCCTGTGCCGGATTGAGGCTGCAAAAGATATGCTACGATATTCCGAATATGCCATAACCGAAATTGCTTTTGCATGCGGGTTTCACGACAGTTCCGGTTTTTGCAAAGTGTTCCGTTTGTATGAAAAGCAAACGCCGTCGCAGTACCGCCGCAGCTGCAAAAGATAAAATTATAATATCGTTTTCTTTACAAAATTTCTTCACCGAAGTCTTGCGGTTTGCCGGTCCAGATTTGGCTGCCACGGCGTAAGACGGTTATATCGTCGCACATGAACTTCGCTTCTTCAATGTCGTGCGTTACGACGATGCCGGTAAAGCCGATTTTTTTTTGCAATGAGCGGATGTCCGCGGCAAGTTTTTTGCGCAGCGGGGCATCGAGGCTCGAAAACGGTTCGTCGAACAGTACCAAATCCGGCCGGACGATGAGGGTGCGCGCAAGACTTACGCGCTGAGCTTCGCCGCCCGAAAGCGAATCGGGGTAGCGCTCGGCAAAGCCTTCCAAACCGAATTCGGTAAGAAATTCGGCGGCGCGTATTCTGCTTTGTTTTTTTGAAAGTCCGCCCCGCAAACGGGAAAGGCAGCGCAGACCGTAGGCGACGTTGTCGTCGACGCGCAAGTGCGGAAAGAGCGCCGCGCTTTGGAATACCATGCCGATCGAACGTTTTGCCGGCGCAAGGTTTTGAATGTCTTTTCCCGCAAGCATGATTGTACTTTTTTCTTCGCCTTTTTTGCAAACGTCCGGTTCAAGCAAGCCCGCTATGAGCCGTAATACGGTTGACTTTCCGCTGCCCGAACGTCCGGCAATGCCGAGCATGCATCCTTTTTCGATTGAACAGGAAAATTCTATGCGTATACCCGGCCAGGTTTTTTGCAGGCCGCGGACTTCAAAATAACTCATTTTAATCTGTCTCCCAAAATAAAAAAGCCCGAGGCCAAAAGGCCCAAAATACTTCCGGCTGCGCACGCTTCGTTAAACCGGTAAGCGCCCGCAAGCCGGTACGTAAAAAGCGCGAGCGTTTCGAAGTGCGGAACCGACAGCATAAGCGGCAGCGAAGCTTCGGCGCTTGCGGCTGCAAAGCAAAACCCGAAGGCCGAAATGAGCGTCCGATGTATAAGCGGCAGCTGTATGCGGAAAATGCAGTCCAAAGGATCGGCCGATAAAAGGCGCGCGGCATTGAGCATTGAAAGCGGAATTCTGTCGAGTGCCGAAGATATGTAGCGGAACGCGAGCGGCCACAAGAGTGCGCTTTGCGCGCCGATCAAAAGGATCGGGCTACCCTGCCTGACAAGGACTATTATGCCGAAGCCCAAAACGACCGAAGAAACCGCCATAGGTAAAATCGGCACAAGCCGAAAGCCGATTTTCGTTTTGAACGGGTCGATAGCATGAATGAAAAAGGATGCCGCGCATGCTCCCGCGACCGAAACGGCTGCGGTTGCGCTTGAAGCGATAAGCGTGTTCCGCAAAGAAAGCCAAAACGACGGACGCGAAAATAAAGTGCCGAATGTTCCGAACGAAAAAGCGTTTTTGTATTTGAAGGCGCCGCCGAGCACGGAAAAAAACGGCCATAAAAAAAATAAAACAACCGGTATAAAAACGGCTGCAAAAAATACGGCTTCTGTGTCGGCTTTGAGCGAACGAAGCGGCGCCGGCTCGCTTTTTCCCGTGATGCCGCTGCTTCGTCTGCCGGACAGTTCAAAACGGCTGTACAGAGAAACGAATAAAAAAGCCAGCAGCGTTTCGCACAGCGCAAAAGCGGCACCCTGTTTTAAATCGAGCGAACTGCGCACCGAGCGGTACACGGCGACTTCCAGCGTAGTGCCGCCCGCCGACCCGAACAGCAGCACGATAATAAAACTAAAAAAGCAATACAAAAAAACAAGCGTGGCCGAAGAGGCGATAGCCGGTGCAAGCTGGTACAGCGTAACGGAGCGGAAGACCTTCCATTCCGATGCACCGAGGAGGCGGGCGGCATCCGCTTCATCCGGCCGCAGGCGCTGCCATACGTCGCTGCACAGCCGCATGACAAGCGGAAAATTATAAAATCCCTGTACGATGACGATTCCCCAAAACGAATACAAAAAAGAAAGCGGCGCGTTTTGCACATCGGTGCCTGCGGCTCTTGCGGCGGCTGTAAGAAGCTTGTTCGCGCTGCCGTGCATACCGAACACCGACACAAAGCCCAGCGCTATCAAAAGGGTCGGAACCGAAAGCGGAACCGCCGATAAAGCAAGCAAAAAGCGCCTGCCGGGAAAGGTGCGGTTTGCGGTAAAAAAAGCGGCTGCAAGTCCGAACGCGACGGCAATACCGGTCGATACGGCCGCAATCTTTATCGTATACCAAGCGGGCCGCATCACAGATACGAGAGAAAACGGAGAAGAACTTTGCGCGGCCGCCAAGGGCGTGAGAGCTGCACCCAAAGCAAGCAAAAAAAACGCGCAAAGCAAAACAAAGATTGCAACGCTTCCGGCCGCGGCAATGCGGCGGAAAGCTTTAAACAGCATAGTTACTTTGCCAATAAATCGGTAATTTCGCGTACCGTTTTTTCAAGGTCGGAAGCTTTTACCGAAAGCGCTTTACCGGCTTTCGGGGCAGCCCTGTAGCAATCGGGCAGCACAACCGCCGGATTTACCGGATACATCCATTGGGTAAGCGGCAGTACGGATTGGGCTTTTTCGCCGATTAAAAAATCCAAAAAAGCTTTACCGCCCTTTTCGTTCGGCGCGCCCTTTACCAAGCCCGCGCCTTCAATCTGCATTATATGCCCTTCGGGAAAAATGAGTGCTTGATAGCGGTCGGTTTTATCGTATTCAACATGATAGGCGGGACTCGTCGTATAGCTTATAACAAGCGGCGCTTCTCCCTTGGTGAACAAACCGTACCCTTCGCTCCAGCCGGGCGCCATGGTTAAGATATTCGGCTTCAGCGCTTTCCAAAAATCCAAATATGAATCGCCGAACACACCCCTTGTCCACGCGGCAAAACCCAAGCCGGGCGTTGAAGTGCGCGGATCCATCAGGATGATTTTTTTTGTGTAAGCGCTTTTCGTTAAATCCGACAAAGATTGCGGCGCGCTCACCGAAGATGCCGTATCGTAAATAAAAGCAAAATAGCTCCAATCATAGGGCGTAACGAACCACTCTTTGTCCGCAACCAAATCGGCAGGAATCAGCTTTTCGGCAAGCTCTCTCTTATACGGAGCAAGAATCCCTTGCGCTTTGGCCGTTTCGAGCATGTTGCCGTCTATGCCGATTAAAACGTCGGCTTGCGGCGCTTTTTTTTCAAGGACGGCGCGCGTAAGCACTTGAACGGCATCTCCCGCCGAAACAAGCGTACACTTGTAGCCCGTTTCTTCTTCGAAAAGCTTAACAATCTCTGCACCCGGACCCCAATCTGCGGCAAACGAATCGTACGCATAAACGATAACTTCGCGGCTGCGCTCCTGCGGAACATCGGTTTTCCCCTTTGCGGGAAGAATCACCGTGCCCGAAAAAAATAAAATAAAAGATAAAACGAGAATATAAAGACGAGTCTTCATAACTTCCTCCGCCGGCATTATCCGGATCAGGTTCAGACGGCCGTACGGCCGCCTTGCGGGTTTGCTCTCAGAAAACGGTCGGGCCGAAAGCCCTCGCGTTAACACCCCGGTATGTGAATATGGACGATACTGGGTTTGAACCAGTGACTTCTACCGTGTGAAGGTAGCACTCTACCGCTGAGTTAATCGTCCCTGTAACTTATAATGCGAACGATAGCATAAAATGTTGTTTTTGTAAACAGGGTACTTTGACAGAGGGAGCCTTAGCGTGTTCATCCTTTATACAAGCCCATTTCGACGCTTTTGTCGATTATGCGCAGCATGAATTCCCATAATTCTTCGGAAAACTCTTTTATAAACGCTTTCTTTTTTATGATTTGCGCTTTTGAGAGGCTCTTTGTAACGATATTTTGATTGTTGACGGCGCAATGATTTAAAACCGGCTGCAAATTATCGAGTACGCGGGCATACCGGGCTTCGGGCGTTTGGGCTTTTTCGAATTCCTGCCAAAGCTCCGTAAAACAGTCTTTTTGGTCGTCGGGCAATAAGCCGAATATTTTGCGCGCCGCCTCTTTTTCCGCAGGTTTTATATTTTCCCGCGCGCTCTCATCGTATAAAAAAACGTCGCCCGCATAGATTTCCACAACATCGTGAATCAAAAGCATGGTAAGCGTTTTTTCAATGTCGATTTTTTCTTTGCAGTATTCGCGCAAAATGAGTGCCATGAGCGATACATGCCACGAATGTTCCGCGCTGTTTTCCCTTCGCAATCCGCCCGTTGTGCCGTTTTGCCTGTAAACCACTTTCAGCTTTTCCAGCTCAAAAATAAAGTTCATCTGTTTTTCGAGCCGCGTATTTCCCGGTTTCATCACAGGTATTGTACCCGATTTTACGCGATGAGGCAATGTCCGGTATTCCGTTTATGCCGAATCCTTTAATTGCCTTTTATCTTGAGTGCGCGCATGGAATTCAATACCGCAAGCAGGGCAACTCCCGTGTCGGCAAAAACCGCCGTCCACATGTTGGCGATGCCGAATGCGCCGAGCGTAAGAACTAACAGCTTTATGCCGAGTGCAAAGACAATGTTTTCGTGAATAATACGCAAGCTGCGCCGCGCTATGCGCATGCTCAGCGGCAGCTTGGCAGGATCGTCGTCCATGAGCACAACGTCGGCGGCTTCAATCGCCGCATCGCTTCCCAAAGCTCCCATGGCGATGCCGACGTCGGCAAGGGCAAGAACGGGCGCATCGTTTATTCCGTCGCCGGTAAAAGCGAGCGTGTCTTTTGCGCTTTCGGCCGATGCGTTTTGCGCCAAAAGTTTTTCAACCATTTCGACCTTTCCGTTCGGCAGTAAATCGGTATATACAGTGTCTATATCCAGCTGTGAGGCGACGTAATCGGCTGCGGCTTTGGAATCGCCGGTAAGCATGACGGTTTGTTTTACGCCGGCTTTTTTTAAATGGCGTACCGCTTCGGCCGCGTTGGGTTTCGGTTCGTCGGTTATGACGATGTGCCCCGCGTAAAGTCCGTCAACCGCTACGTGAACGATGGTGCCGAATTTGCTGCAATTACGCCACTTTGCGCTGACCGAATCCATAAGCCGCGTGTTGCCCGCGTAAACCGCTTTGCCGTCGACAAGGGCGGTAATTCCCTGTCCCGCAATTTCGTTTACGCCCGATACGCGTTTTTCGAATGCGCCGCTTTCGGCGTTTTGTCCCGTGCGTTTGCGGAATTCTTCTTTTATCGATATGGAAATAGGATGGTTTGAATAGCGTTCTGCAAGGGCGGTTAATTCAAGCAAGCGCTCTTCGTTGATTGTGTCCGCATGAACCGCCGTTACCGTAAAGACGCCGCGCGTAAGCGTTCCCGTTTTATCGAATACGGCCGTTTTTACGTGCGCCAAAGCTTCAAGATAGTTGCCGCCTTTAATTAAAATGCCGTTTTTCGACGCGCATCCTATGCCGGCAAAAAATCCGAGCGGCACCGAAATCACCAGTGCGCAGGGGCACGATATAACCAAAAATATCAATGCGCGTTGAATCCATTCCGCCCACCGGCCGCCGAAAACAAGCGGAGGTACAACCGCCAGCAAAACGGCACTGCACACGACAATCGGCGTGTAAATATGCGCGAAGCGTGCAATAAACGTTTCCGTTTTCGCTTTTTTTTCGGACGCGTGCTCGACCATTTCCAAAATTTTCGATACGGTCGAATCGCCGAATTCTTTGGTAACCGTGATTTTTAAAAGTCCGCGCAGGTTTACGCTTCCGCTCAGCACTTCGTCGCCCTCTTTTACGTCGCGGGGCAGCGATTCTCCCGTTAAGGCGGCCATGTTTAAGCTGCTTTCGCCTTCGCTTATTGTGCCGTCCAAGGGAATCTTTTCACCCGGCTTTACGATGATGGTGCTTCCGACTGCGATTGAAGACGGCGGTACTTGTACCAATTCGCCGTCCCGTTCGATATTGGCATAATCGGGGCGAATGTCCATAAGTGCGGTTATGGATTTTCGCGATCGGGTTACCGCATAAGCTTGCAGCGCTTCACCGATTTGATAAAACAGCATAACCGCCGCCGCTTCGGTATATTCACCCAAAATCATTGCGCCGATTGTAGCGACCGACATTAAAAAGTTTTCGTCGAAAACTTCTCCGTGCAGAATATTCTTTAAAGCCCGCCACAAAACGTCATAGCCGATAATAAGATACGGAACCGCGTATAAAAGAACGGCGGCAACTTTATTTGTGCTGATAAACGACAGCGGCCCTTTTTCAAGCAGCTTTACGGCGGCAAAACTTATAACCGTCAGCACAATGCGTACAATCATGCGTCCGCTTTCGCCTTCTTCGTGTGAACAACCGCAGGCGCACGAGCAGCTGTGTTCGTGTTCGGCGCCGTGTTTATGTGAATGTTCGTGTGAATGTTCATGCCCATGCGTACAGCCGCATGAAGATGTACAGCAGTGCTCGTGTGAATGTGCCATCATATCCCCCATAAAATAAACCGATGTTTGCCTTGCGGATTATTCGCAAATATGTTCCATACCCTGATCTATAATCGTTACGACGTGATCGTCGTTCAGCGAATAAAACAGCGATTTTCCTTCCCGCCGGTTGCGTACCAATTTGCTTTGGCGCAAAATCTTCAGCTGGTGCGAAACGGCCGACTGTGTCATATGCAATTCCTGTGCCACATCGTTTACGCAAAATTCGCCTTTGCGCAGCATGTACAGAATTTTGATGCGTGTCGTATCGCCGAAGATTTTAAATAAGTCGGCAAGGTCGTAAAGCTTTTCTTCGTCGAAATCGTTGATTTCGGAATTCATATATACCTCATATGATTATCTGTTCATATGTTTATATAACGATATTTTTATTTTGTCAAGTCTTTTTTGCAGTTTGTAGCAGTTTTTTTATGCTGAAATCTGTCAGCTGTGCTTATTCGGCGATAACTTTATATGCTTCGATGAGTTTTTCGAGGGGCCAGAGGCCGCGGTTTGCGGCACTCGTGGACGGGAGATAGACGGCCGGAATGTTTGTGAGCGGAAAGCACAGAGTCTTGTACAGCTTCCATGCCGTTTTGCCGGTTGTGTATATGCGCCGTATGTGCGGAAAAATACGTAAATCGTTTGGTTTCGGTTCTTTTATGGAAGCGTCGTTTGCGCCCGATATTCGGCATGAATGTAAAACGTCCCATAAGGCAATGCCATGGCGCAAAACCAAAGCGCGTTTTTGTTCGACGGTTTCGGGAACGGGTTCCGAAAAAACGGCGGCGAGCACCGGCCAAAAACGGTTTTGCCCGTGCCCGTAATAAAAGCCGTTTTCGCGCGAAACAGGTGACGGCATCGTTCCCAAAATAAGAATGCGTGACTTGCCGTCGTAAACGGGGGCAAAGGGATGGACGATCCGCATATTTTGCGCAATTGTACCGGTTCCCTTTGTTATCCCGCGCGTTTTCATTATACTTTGAATTTTTTAACTTCGTCCGCCAAATTGCCGATGCTTTCTCTGTTTTTTTCGGTGATCTGACTTACTTCCTGTATGGCGTTATTTATTTGACTTGCGCCGGCAGCCATTTCGTTCATGCTGTCGGTAATAACGCGTGTCAAATCGTCGAGCTTATTCATCTCTTTCGCCATTTCTTTTCCGCCTTTAAGCATTTCGGACGAGCCGTCGCTTACCTGCACGGTAACCGAGTTAATGTCTCTGATTGCGGCGAGAACTTCCTTACTGGCATTACCCTGTTCGCGCATCGCTTCGGTTAAGCGGGCACTCATCTGGTTTACCTGCTCGGAAAGCGTAAAGATACTGTTGAATTTTTCTTCAACGGTTTTTGCTGCCGACGAAAGCGTTTCGATTTCGCTGCTCAAATTTTTAAGCGTCGAAGTGATGGATTTGCCCTGAGCGCTCGATTCTTCGGCGAGCTTGCGGATTTCGTCGGCGACAACGGCAAAGCCTTTTCCCGCTTCGCCCGCATGGGCGGCTTCTATTGCAGCGTTCATTGCAAGAAGGTTCGTTTGGCTCGCAATATGCTGAATGACATTCGATGCTTCCATAAGGCTGCCCGATTCTTCGGCAATCGTTTGCGTAATGTTGCCCGAGCTGACCAAGGTTTCTTTACCGGCCGAAGTTGCCGACGCAAGGTCTTTTATGACGGTATCGGTTTTTTCGAGCGTGTGCGAAATTGAATCGATGTTTGCCACCATTTCTTCGATTGCAGCCGAAGATTGGGCGACGCTTGCCGCCTGTGTTTCGATACTGTTGTTCAAACTTTCTATCGTATGAATGATTTCTTCAATGGTTGAGGCCGTTTCGGTAACGCTTGCGGCTTGGGTGAGCGTTTGCTGTTTTACGCCTTCGATATTTGCGCTGATTTCATTTACGGCGCTCGCCGTTTCGGTCATATTGCTTGCAAGTTCGTCGCCTATATCTCTCATCGTACGGCTGTTCGTTTCAACGGCTTTAATCGAAGAACCTATTTTTGCAATCGTCTGATTAAAATATTCGGACAGTTCGGTAACTTCGTCGTTGCCGATGAGCGGTAAACGCACCGTCAAATCGCCTTCGCCCTGCGAAATATTTTTAAGCGCGTCTACGACGGTTCTGACCGGCTGCACCATCGCGCGGGCGATGAAGAGTACGAAAATGAGGGCAACGATCAAAAGTATAACGCCCAAAGCGATCATGGAATAGCTCAGTGTGTTTACTTCGTCCATAAATTCTTCAATCGGGGCACGGACGATAACTGTCCAGCCCGTTGTTTGCATTGTGGCATAAGAACCGATATTATCCAATCCGTTGAAGTTATAGTATCCGACGGATGACACTGTTTCCGCCATTGCTTTTTTTGCAAAATTTGCAATGGAAGCAAACGACTCATCGGTTTTTGCGGTTTCTTGAAAATTGTCCTGATTGATAACCAAGTCCCTGTTTTTATGCGCGATCGTTGTTCCGTTCAATCCTAAAATAAAACAATAGCCGGTTTTCCCTATAGTAATGTCATCAATATCGTCGGAAAGCCGTGTGCCCGGTGCATCGGCCGTTAATATGCCGATAATATTGCGGTTTTCGTCATAGATCGGTACCGCTAATGTGTTGACTAATTTACCGCTTGCCTTTTCGATGTACGGTTCGGATACAAAGTTTTTTCCCGAGGAAGCAACTTTAAAATACGGCCGTTCGCTTACATCGTAAATATGTCCGTCAACGGAATAAAAATTGCCTTGCATATCGGCGATATCCAATTCAAGAATTCTGTCGTTGCGCGCGGTCTCCTTTTTCAAAATCGCCATTTTGTCCCAGATGGGAATAGAGGGATTGCGTATTGAAGACATCCCTGCCAAGTCTTCAAGGAGTTGCAAAAAAATCAGTACTTTTGCATCAATAATTTGCGCCGTGTCAGAAGCCTTATCCATAAGATGTGTTGCAACCTTTTGCCTAATAGCGCGCTGTCCCATTATGGTTGCAACGGTGCCTTGAACCGCTACTGCAATAATAAGCAACAGTCCGAAAATAATAAGCAGTTTTTTTCGGATCGAAAAAATTTTCTTTGACTTTTGCATATCAATCACCTTCTCCCTTTATGTTACGATGACATTATATAACTAATCGTCTATTACAACAAGAATTAAAATATGAAAAAAGCATATTTACTTATTAACTATTATCGGAAAATTTTGCTATAGAGTTGAAAAAAATTAAAATCCTACAACTTGCGTATTTTATGCAAACCGTATAAAATAGCGGCAATCATTTTAATGGGAGCGCAGATACCGTCCGTTTGCCGGCCGAGCCTGTGCTTCCGAAAAAGGACTGTCCATGGCTCTTAACTGCGGTATTGCCGGGTTGCCGAATGTAGGCAAATCGACCATTTTTTCCGCACTTACGTCGGCACCCGCCGAAGCGGCGAATTATCCCTTTTGTACGATAAATCCGAATATCGGTATTGTGGATTTGCCCGACGAAAGGCTCGATTTTTTGTTTGAAAAATTCGCTTCAAAACGGCGTGTTCCGGCTTCCGTCGAATTCGTCGATATTGCCGGTTTGGTAAAAGGCGCGTCGAAAGGAGAAGGGCTGGGAAATCAGTTTCTGGCGCATATACGCGAAGTCGGCATTTTGGCGCATGTGGTGCGCTGCTTCGACAACGACGACATTGTGCACGTCGCCAATAAAATAGATCCGGCCGACGATATCGAAACAATCAATATGGAACTTGCCTTTGCTGACTTGGATACGGTCGAAAAGCGCATTGAAAAGGCGAACCGTGCCGCACGCGTTATGGGTAAAGACGAGCAAAAAAAAGCCGCGGTTATATTGTCGGCTTTGGATAAAATAAAGCCGCTTTTGGAAAACGGCAAAAGCGCGCGCTTTGCTTCGTTGACCGACGACGAAAAAGAGGCCGTGTACGATCTGCATCTTATAACGATGAAGCCGCAGCTGTACGTATGCAATACGGATGAAGAAGGCGCGAAAAACGGCAACCGCTATATAGAAACCGTAAACAAGATTGCGGCTTCCGAACGCTTTGCCGACGGCAGCGCTTCGGACGTGGTCGTTATCTGCGGTAAATTCGAAGCCGAACTTGCCGGCATAGACAGCGAAGCCGAGTGCAGCGAATTTTTAAGCGAACTGGGACTGAAAGAGTCCGGCTTGAGCGTTTTGGCGCGGACGGCTTACCGGCTTTTGGGGCTGCGCACGTTTTTTACCGCCGGCGAAGACGAGTGCCGCGCATGGACAATCCGCGCGGGGGATACCGCGCCCCAAGCGGCCGGCGTTATTCACACCGATTTTGAAAAAGGCTTTATAAAGGCTGAAGTGTATTCGTTTGAAGATTTTAAAACCTACGGATCGGAAGCCGCGATAAAAGCCGCCGGAAAATACCGTGTCGAAGGCCGCGACTATGTCGTTCAAGACGGCGATGTTATATTTTTTAAATTCAATGTAACGAAATAGTTCGAACGGCGGGTTTTATAATCATTCGTACAGTATAGAAAATATGCCGGAGGCAATGTCAGTCCGCATGCGCCGCGGTTGAGCTTTTCGGGTACAATTACCCGAGCCAAACGCTCAAAGCGTCTCGCGGCCATGACATTGCCTGTATCTTATTTTACCCGTACTTTTAGAAAGTATATAAAACCCGCCGCCCAACATATGTATCACGCGGAGAGAGAACGGTTTGTCGGAGGCAATGTCAGTCCGCATGCGCCGCGGTTGAGCTTTTCGGGTATAATTACTCTTTTTTTTATCGGCGCGCCCTATAATAATAAACGGAAGTATCGCCGGCGTTGGCGTAACGCCGACGCCGGCGCTTTTGAAAGGGGGCGGCTATGAAAAATACGCGGAAAGGATGCGGCGGTAAAAAGGTTTGCGTACGAGGCGGCGCACTTGCGGCGTTTGTACGCATTTTGTGCCTGTGCTTTGTATTTTTTATTTTGGGAAGCTGCGCGTCCGAAAGCCGGAGCGTCCGTATTATCAGTTGGAACGTGCAAACTTTTTTCGATGCGCATACGTGCGGAACCGAATACAAGGAATTCCGCGCTTCGGGCGGCGCGTGGAACCGCGAAAAATACGAGCGGCGTTTGGAAAATCTGTGCGGCTTTATTAAAGAGCATCCCGCCGACATCTATGTATTTGAAGAAGTGGAAAACGAAGAGGTTTTGCAGGATATCGCAAATCTGTGTGCAGGTTTTTCCTTTTTTTCGCAATCGCAGCTGCAAACGGTTTTTGCATTTGACGAGGGCGGAAGTTTGGGCATTGCCGTGCTGTCGCGGCTTCCGATACGCGCGGCTGCGGTTCATCAAATCGGCATAAGCGCGCTCGTTGACACACAAGGCGCTTTACAGCGCGTAATCCAGCCACAACTGAGGCCCCTGCTCGAACTGCACGCGGAAAAAGACGGGTGTCCCTTTGTGCTCTTTGCCTGCCACTGGAAGTCGAAAAGCGGCGGCGCACAAAAAAGCGAATTGTGGCGCGATTTGCAGGAATGTTTACTTGCGCGGCGTATCCGCGAGGTTGCAAGCGCGTATCCTTCCGCGCCCCTTATCGTGTGCGGCGATTTTAACCGCGCGCTTGAAGAATTCGGTATTGAAGAAGACGTTGCAAAAGGAAAAACCGTACGCTTTGCGTATGATCTGCAACCGAAAAAAACGGGTGCGCAAGAAGAATATACCGAACTTTTATCCGCGTGGTTTATCGGCGGCGGGTTGGGGTCATATTATTTTCGGGAAACATGGGAAAAAATCGATCACTTTTTTTATAACGAGTTTGTTTTTGCGCCGGCCTTTTCGGCACTCGACAGCGGGCCGCACACGCAACCGGGCGGAATTCCGTTCCGCTACGATCTGTACAAGGGTACGGGATATTCCGACCATTTGCCGCTGTCATTCGAATTTTTTACGGAAAAACCGAAAAACGCCGGCCGGTAATTTTATTCGACTTTTGAAAAACTGTCTTTTCCCACTCCGCATAGGGGGCATACCCAATCGTCGGGAATATCTTCAAACGCCGTTCCGGGTGCAATGCCGCCGTCCGGATCGCCTACGGCCGGATCATATTCATATCCGCAAACCGTGCATACATATTTTGCCATAATGTCCTCCATGGCCCTTTAAGGCCGCTTCAATCATAAACCTTATAGGAATATAAGTAAAGGGAGGCAATAAGCACATACTCTTTGCGGCTTTCCGCGCGGGACGTATAATTCTTACTCGGTTCGCGGTCAGAGTCTTGTCAATACACGACTTTTATTTATTACAGGAGTGTTTTCGGCTGAAATTTAAAGACGGGAAAATTGGAGATGAGGGGACTTGAACCCCTTACCTATTGCATGCCATGCAATCGCTCTAGCCAGATGAGCTACACCCCCGAAAGTACAACTAAGATAACAGAAAAGCGGGAAATGTGTCAAGAGCGTTTCGCAACCTTGCACAAGAAAGCGTAACATGTTACACTAATTCAAAACATGCGGTCAGCATTTTAAAAGGATGTTGCTATGAGTGATGAATTAGCCCCCGAAATCGCAGCTTTGCTTGAAAATGCCGAAGCGGATTTGGCGGCGGACGAAGAAATCGAACAAAGTCACGAAGAAGATCTTGTCGTAGATCCGGCGACTTTGAAGCCGACCGCTCCGTGGGCGCCCGTCAACTTGCTCATCAAACATTTTCAGCCGGTAGAGCGTTTTTTTTCCGACACATACACGACGCAGGTTTTTAACGATGCGTCTTATTATAAGGTCGCGCTGTCCGGCGAAAAAGAAGGCGCTCAGCGCCTGCACACGGTTTTGTCCAAATATTTGAATTGCCAGGATGCGAAAGACCGCACTGTTTTGCGTCAGCAGCTGGTTACCGCTTATTGGGAATTCGTGCGTTCCCTTGCGCCGAAGATGGCGAGCCGCTCGACTTCCGAAATAAAAAAGATGGTGCTGCGCTACGGGGTTATCCTGCCGTCTTTATTTACGACCGAGCAAAAGGATATGTTTTCCAAAGCGATTGTGGAAAACGTTTCAAACGAGCCGGTCTACTATCTTGACGAATGGTTCCGCGATATTGCCGCCGGCCGTATAAAGATTTCGGCTACCGATGAATCGCCCGTGCGCAAAAAACCTGCAGCGGGAAGTGCCGAAGAAGCTGCGCGCATTATGCAGCTTAAAACGAAAAATGCGGGAAAACTGCAATCGGCCGAAAACTTTTTAACGATGAAAGAAAGCGAGCGCGCCATGCTTGAGGCGGAAATACGTTCCCGCATCGACATCGTTTTCGATCATCCGCCGATTATGGGTGCCGAACCACATAAGCAGCCGCTTTCCGAAATGCAAAAAAAAATCGTATTCGAAATAAACGAACGGCTCCGCGCCTTTCTTAAAAATGATAAAGAACTGACTTCTTATGCCGCCGAGTATGAAGAGGCGAAAGAAATTTCCAATTCGTTGGAACAAAAACTTGCCTCCGGCGCCGAGCAAAACGTGGAAGTAAGCAGTTCCGAAATCGATACTGAAATAATGACGGTGCGCCAAATGGCAAAGATGACGGTCGGGCGGCAGGGGAATCAGTTTCCGATTTTTACGCGCGAGTTTTTCCACTGCATTCCGCGCGAAACCGGCTTTAGAGAAAACGTCATCGATATTATGGCGTGGATAGAATCGATCGATCCGACCGCTTTTTGCCGTGTGCATAAAAACGTGCTGAACCGAATCATACCCTTCGTTATTTTAGTTCCGACCTACGGCGAGTTCGGTTTTTGCTGGGAACCCTTCGACCGGTACAATCGTATCACAAGCCGCGGCCGCATCGTTATTCCTATGTATCCGAAAAGTTTAAAAGCCGCTTTGCTTATGGCCGTTGCCGATTTGCGCTGGCAGGTTGCAAAGGAAAAGGCCTCGTATTATTGGATGGAAGAAGGCTTGACGGGACAGTATTATCAGTGGTTTGTGTCGGGAAAACTGAAAGGCGATATAAAAGATTATTTTATAAAAGATTATCTTTTGTGGATGACGAAGGAAAGCGAAGGTGTGCAGCGCCTCGACAAGGAAATCCGCGGGATTTTTTGGCGCCATATGCCCTTTGCTCAAGAGGTAAAAGAAAAGCTGCGCACGCGAAGCCTTGTGTATCAGGAACTGTATCAGCGTGACCTTAACCGCGCCATGTCAGACGGTTATTGATTGTTTTCAATCGCGCGGGCCGCGTCGGTTGTGTGAAAATAGCGGCTCCATTTTGTTTTCCAGATTGAATTTTCTTATAACGAATTTTACCGCTTTTTGATAGATAAAAATTCCGGCAATAATTGCGGCCAAAAACAAAAAGGGCAGGGCGGTTCCCAAATTTTCTTTAAAAATAAGGCCGCCTGCAACCGTAAATAAAACGAGCAAAATAAGAATCAGCAAAATGTTGGCGATTGTCGCGGTTATAAGAAATACAATCGTCGTTTGTTTTTTTGTCATGCGTCTTCTCCCGGTTCGGTTTTGGCGCCTTCTCTTTTGGTTTTTGCGCCGGCGGCAAAAAAAGAAATCAAAAGCAAAATACCGCAAATGACGACCGACATGTCCGCTACGTTAAAAGTCGGCCAGCGGTCATAGCCCAATATGCCGAAAAACTTCACGTCGATAAAATCGATAACGCCTTCGGCCCTGAAAAAACGGTCGATTAAATTGCCGAAGCCGCCGCCGACGATGCCGCAAATGCCCCAGCGCTGCAAGAGCGTAAAATCATTCGACCTGAAATACAGCACTAAAATCAATATGAGAACGGCCAGCGGCAAAAAAGCGAACACAACCCGTCTGACTGCGTGCGACAACCCGACGCCGATGCTGAACGCGACGCCCGGATTATGCACGTGAATGATGCGCACAAGATCGCCGAAAAAACCGGCACCGACCGTATACGGCGGAACGTTTTGTACAATAAGATGTTTTGTTATTTGGTCCGCCGCGATGACGGCGATTGTCAGCAGCAGCGGCACAAGCTTTTTGAATAATGCTTTGTTGTCTTTTAATACGGAATCTTTTACCATGTCATTTACTATAGCATTTTTTTTATAAAACGCCTAGCAGGCGTTTTGCTCATAAGCCGGTGGGAACGTCGATAAAAACGGTTTCGATTCCAAGCTCTTTGCGCATTTTTTCGGCAAGCAGCGAAACGCCTACCGTTTCCGTTTGATAGTGTCCGCCGGCTATAACGTTGATGCGGTTTTCCAGCGCTTCGTGGTACTGTTCGTGTTCTATTTCGCCGGTAATAAAAACATCGGCGCCTTCGGCAACCGCTTGCGGCAAATCGCTTCCCGCTCCGCCTGAAATAATTGCGACCGTTTTAATTTCTTTTGTGCCGAAGGGCAACAATGTGCGCACCTTTTCTCCGTTCGGGAATAGGCGCCGCATGAGTTCATCAAGATCGACCGGCTGCGAAAATTCGCCGAAAACTCCTATCGTCATACCCTTCCATGTGCCGAAGGGGCGCAGACTGCCCAGTCCTAAACGGCGGGCAAGACCGTAATTGTTTCCCGCTTCTTCGTTTGCGTCCAGCGGCAAATGGGACGCGTACAAAGCGATGTCGTTGACGATGAGTTCTTTTATGCGCCGATAGTGGGCGCCGGTGAGTACTTGTTCGCGGTTCCAAAATATGCCGTGATGGACAACCAAAAGCCGGGCGCCGACAGCTGCGGCGCGCCGTATCGTTTCCGCACAGGCGTCGACGGCAAAGGCCGCTTTTACGATTTGCGTTGTATCCGGCGCTTCGTTTTGTACCTGTATGCCGTTTTGCGAAGGGTCTTGTGCGTATGCGTCGGGGTTCAAAACCGAACGAAACCATGTGTCGATTTCATGTAAAGTCATGGCAGCATCTCCATATATAATTTAAGGGCTCCGGCAAAGCGGACCGGACTTTGGTTTGTTTTTTCGGCGCGGCGTGCGGTAAAAAAGCCGCCTATGTTTTTTAAATCCGCATAAAAGAGCGCGAGCGAATCGGACGGATTTATGAAAAGCAAATCTGCCCTTTGAGCCGAATAGTAATCGGCCGCTTTTTGAATGTCCGCCGAAAGGGGAATTCCGGAGTTAAAAGCGTCGTTCCGGCTCCCGGAGGGTGCGAACACAAGGCCCTGCAGCGTTGAAGAATCGAAGATTCCCCGTACAAACGAAGGATATTTTGCGTACAGTTCTTTTGCACACAAAAGAGAATCGCCTTCGGTTACCAGGACGACCGAATCGGCATACTCGCCGGCCTTTACAAGAAGCGCTTCGGTTTCGGCCTTTTTTTGCACAAGCAAATCGGCTTTAACTGCGCCGAACAGCTGCGCATTCCGGTAGAGCCGGTGAAGGCTGAAGGCTTTTGTGTGAAAATGGTTAAAAAGCATTTCGTTTGGAGTATTTTTTAAAAGGCTCGGTTCGTAAAAGTCGCCGGTAAAAACGGTAATTCCCTGTATAGATGCGGCGCTTAAACGCAGCGCAGAATCGCCGCTGACATTTTTTATGTCGGGCACAAAGACCGCTATGCGCTTTTTTTTCGGTGCCGAACCGGCAGTGCCGGCAGCGGTATTATTCCCGTCTGCAGCATTATTTTCTGTGCGTCCCTGCGGTTCGTACAGCGAGGTTATAAGGCTTGTGCGGCGGAAGAATTCCCGTTTTGGCACAAAGCCCCTCGTAAAAGAACCCGTATACAGCGTCCGCTGCGGCTCGGTCGGAGCCGGTTCCGGCCGCAAAACGAACAGTGCGGCAAGCGCAAAAAGCACGACAATCGATTCGATGACGGCTGCAATACGGAAGGCGGTGCTGTAGCGGTCTACGTACAGGCGGCTGTTAAAACGCTGCAAGGCTCTGAGATTGATGAGCAATACCGACAGCGCAATCAACGTTATCGCCGCAAGTGCATACGATAAGCCGTACACGGCGATGAGCAAAAGCGCGAGAGCGACGCTCAGCGGAGAAAGCGTAACGGTCGAATCCGCGTATGCGTGTTTTTTAAAAAACGGGCGGAACAGTACCGGTAACAGCAGCAGCAGGACGGCTTCCTGCCCTAAAAATTCATCGGATAAACCCAGCATTCGTCTATCATAAATCAAAAGAAAAAATAGTACAACGGGCTTATTTTGTACGCGTAAGGGCTTCGGAAATGCTGTATGCGCGGTCGCCTATTTTTTCTATATTGCGTACAAGGTCGATATATAAAAGTTCGGCTTTAACGTCAGCGCCCTCTTCAAGCCGTTTTCGTGCAACCTTTTTTAACTCTTTTCTGAACGAATCGATTTTATTTTCGGTTTGCGCGGCTTGGGCCAATTCGTCCGGCGAAAGCGGTCGGTTTATATGCGCGTTTACAAAATTCAATAATTGTTCAACCAAATCCACATAGGGCTGCAGCGCGTCCATATCGGCTTTGTTGAATTGCATGTTTTTTTCTATACTGCGCTTTAAATGAATGGCTATGCTGCAGCAATCGTCGGTAATGTTTTCTATTTCGTCTACAATGTGCAGCATGGCGGCAAGATTGTTTCTTTGGCGTTTGGTAACCGGCAAATCCATACATTTGTACAAGTAGAGAGAAAGCTGTTCCTGCATTTGGTCGGCATAGACTTCACGGTCTTTAATAAATTCCAAATGCTGCGAGATAAAGCGTTCGGTTCTGTCGGAAAAGCCTTCCCGTATACGCGCAAACATTGCAATCGCCAGCATAGTCATATCCGAGATTTCTTTTTCGGCCCGTATAATGTGCGGTTCTACGGATTCTTTTATGCCGCTTGAAATAAAGTTCAGCCGGTATTCGCCGGGAATTTCGTTCGGCTTGGTTTTAATCAGCTTTTCGGTTAACAAGGCGATTTGTGAGGTAAAGGGCAAAAATAAAAGCGTGCTCAACACGTTGAATAAGGTGTGCAGCATGGCAATGTGGGAAGGCAGCGCCTGCATAACCGTACCGGGAGTAATAAGGTCGACCAGCGCCAATAGCGGCCGGAAAAAAATGAAGGCAACAGCGCTGCCGGCAATATTGAACAGCACGTGCACGAGGGCCGCGCGGCGCGCATTTTCCTTTGTGCCGATCGATGCCAAAACCGCGTCCAGCGTAGAACCGATATTGCTTCCGAGTACCATTGCGGCTGCAAATTCCCAGTGCAAAACGCCGTTGCGGCACAGCGTTAAAATAACGGCCGTAGCCGCGCTCGACGAATGAATGATAACCGTAATCAGCAAGCCGCCGAACATTCCCAAAAGAATGCTTACCGTGCCGCCGTTTTGAAAAGCGTTCAAAAACGCCGCATTGCCTACACCGGGCGACAGCGCCGATAAAAAATCCAAGCCTAAAAAAAGCAGGCCGAACCCCATGAGTGCTTCGCCCGCGCTTTCTTTTTTGATTTTGTGTACGTATTTTATAAGGTAGCCGACGCCGAAAACGGGGATCGCCGCGGCGGCAATGTTGAATTGAAAGCCGAACAGAGCGACAATCCATGCGGTAACCGTTGTGCCGATGTTCGCGCCGAATATAACGCCTACGGACTGCTGCAGCGTTATTAAACCCGCGTTGACGAACGACACGACCATAACGGTGGTGGCGCCGGATGATTGGATAATCATGGTAATAAAGCAGCCCGTAAATACCGCGGCAAAACGGTTGCTTGTCATAACCGTCAAAAAACGGTGCAAGCTGTTTCCCGCGCTTTTTTGAATGCCCTCGCTGAGCATTTTCATGCCGTACATGAGCAGTGCGAGGCTTCCGGCAAGCTGAAATATAACCGATATAATGCGCACGATTCAGCCTATCATACTTCGGGCAAACGGTACAAGAGCCGTGCGGATAGACCGGCAATATACCGTAACCGGCACACTAGCGATATTCGGTAACCCCGTTGCGCTTGCACAGGTCGGCAATAAGGCACTGACTGCACAGGGGCTTGCGCGCGACGCACACGTAGCGGCCGTGCAAAATAAGCCAATGGTGCGCGTGTCCCAAAAATTCGGCGGGAATGCATGCGAGAAGGTCTTTTTCCACTTCGATCGGCGTTGTTCCCTCCGACAAGCCTATGCGCGGCGATATGCGCAAAAGGTGGGTATCGACCGGCATAGTCGGTTCGGAATAAACAACATTCAGAATAACGTTTGCGGTTTTGCGTCCGACGCCCGGCAGTCTTTCCAAATCTTCGCGTTTGCGGGGCAGTTTGCCGCCGTAATCGTCAATCAGCATGCGGCACAAACCCATAACGTGCTTTGCCTTTGAGCGGTACAGGCCGATTGTTTTAATGTACGCGATAAGGCCGTCTTCGCCGAGCGCCAAAATCTTTTCGGGCGTGTCGGCGATTTTATACAGCGGCTCGGTCGCTTTGTTTACACTTTTATCGGTTGCCTGCGCCGAAAGCACAACCGACACCAAAAGCGTAAACGGATTTTGCGCTTTCAATTCCGTCGCGGGGGCGGGATTTTGCTTTTTGAAGCGCCGGAATACTTCGGTTATTTCTTCCGGCGTCAGCCTGCGGAATTCGTTATGAGAGGGCATTTTTTAATGCGTCCGTTTTGTCGGTTTTTTCCCAGCTGAATTCTTTCCGTCCGAAATGGCCGTAGACGGCGGTTTTTTGATAAATCGGTTTTTTCAAATCGAGTGTTTGTATGATGCCGGAAGGCGAACAGTCGAAAACCCTAGTTACCGCTTCGGCAAGTTTCGATTCGGGAACCTTGCCCGTGCCGAAGGTATCTATCATGACGGAAACGGGGAAGGGGACTCCGATTGCGTAGGCAAGCTGTACTTCGCAGCGTTCGGCCAATTTTGCCGCAACGATGTTTTTGGCGATATAGCGTGCCATGTAGGCTCCGGAACGGTCTACTTTCGACGGGTCTTTACCGCTGAACGCGCCGCCTCCGTGGCGCCCCATGCCGCCGTAAGTGTCGACTATGATTTTCCGTCCGGTAAGCCCCGTATCTCCGGCGGGCCCGCCGATTACAAAGCGCCCCGTCGGATTTATAAAAAACTTCGTTTTTTTGTCCAACAAGCCGGAACTTTCGAGCACCGGTTTGATGATTTCTTCGATAATACCTTCGCTTATCGTTTTGTATTTTACGTCGGGGCTGTGCTGGTGCGATACGACAACGCTGTCGATTCGCACGGGTTTATGTCCCTCGTATTCGACGGTAACTTGACTTTTTGCATCGGGGCGCAGCCAATCCAAGGTACCGCTTTTGCGTACTTTGGACGCATGGCGCAGTATTTTATGAGCGTACATAATGGGCGCCGGCATAAGTTCGCTCGTTTCCGTACAGGCAAAGCCGAACATCATTCCCTGATCTCCGGCTCCTTGCAGTCCTTTAAATTCCTTTAAGCCCTCACCGCTCACGCCCTGGTTGATGTCGGGCGATTGGGCGTGAATGATATTCAATACCGCCATGGAATCGCAGTCCAAACCGTAGGCCGCGTCGGTATAGCCTATGTCGCCCGCAATTTTTCGCGCAAGGGTCGGTACATCGACAAAGGTATGCGTCGTAATTTCTCCGCCGACCAAAATCAGCGCCGTCGAAGCGAAGGTTTCGCATGCAACATGACTTTCCGGATCGTCCTTTAAACACGCATCCAATACCGCATCCGAAATCTGATCGCACAATTTATCGGGATGGCCTTCTCCGACCGATTCCGACGTAAATAAATATTTTTCAGCCATAGATAACTCCCGTAAAATAAATAAAAGCGAATAAAAAAACTACACAAAAACGATTTTTGCCAGTATACTGTATTTGACCCTTTTGGAAAAGGAGGAAGGTTTGAAAATCGTACGTCCATGTACGATTTTCAACGCGAGTTTTTGAAAGCCTAACGGCTTTGCAAAAACATCGGTTACATACAGCGTTCCCGACCTCGTGTCGGAACGGATAAAAGACTTATTTTGAGGAGAGAGTACGGGCAGGATGCCCGTGCAGGGAAAAGTACGGCGAGTTTTCGACAGAAAACTCGGGATAAAAAGCATACACGGACGTATGCTTTTTATCGGGTTCTTAGGTATTGCAAGCCGGCGTAGCAATACCGGCTAAGCCCTAAGCGTTATTTGGAAAATGGTATGGGAATTGCACCTCCGTGTGCAATTCCCAACCCGAGTTTGGCTTCACCAAACTCGGAAATGTATGGCTTTTACTGCCATCCGTGGCAGATTATCCTGCACTGTTTGAATGTACAAAGGAAAACTGTTTGTTCACAGTGCGGGAAGGAGAGAGAGGGTTTAAAAATCGGACTTCCCCGTCCGATTTTTAACGCGAGTTTTGAGCACTGCTCAAAACGTCGATTACCTACGGTTTTTCCGGCGTCCGTGCCGGAAAAATAGCTGTAAGTCGGGATTCTTAAGGGCGGTAGCCCTTAAGCGTTATTTGGAAAATGGAAGAGGTTTTAGGGGAAGGAAGAAACTTTTAGTCGCAAAAGTGTCTTCCTTCCCCTAAGAAAAACAATTTTTAGGAGGAGCTATGGCACTGAAAAAAACATACGACAAGAGCGGGAAAAAATGCGGCGTTACCTTTTCGCTCGACGCAAAGGCCGCAGCCGGGGCCGAAAAGGTGTGGCTGTCGGGGGACTTTAATAATTGGAGCACATCCGAAACGCCGATGAAAAAACAAAAAAGCGGTGCTTTTTCCGTAAAACTCACGCTCGAAAGCGGCCGCGAATATCAATTCCGCTACCTTATCGACGGGAAAAAATGGGAAAACGACTGGAAAGCCGATAAATACGTCCCCGCCCCGTTTTCCGACGCCGAAAATTCGGTTGTGTGCGTGTAAAACCGTCAGCGGATTGAAAATTCCTCGTTGAGCACAAGGGCTTGCGTTTTGAGCGACTCGGTCGCTTCGATTGTTTTTTCGGTATCGATGCACAGTCCTTCCGTATTTATACGGCGCAATAAATCCATGCCGCGTTCTTTACCCATAACGAATACGGCCGTGGCGAGCGCATCGGCGTCCATCGAAGATCCGTTTACAATCGTTACCGACATAAGGCCGTTGTCGGCCGGATATCCCGTTTTGCAGTCCAAAAGATGGTGAAAAAGGCGGCCTTCGTACACAAAAAAGCGCTCATATACTCCCGACGTTACAACCGAAACATCTTTGACGCTTAAGGCGACAACCGGGGAAGCGGCCGAGTCAAAGGGATTTTTTATGCCGACCTTCCACGCTTCCTTTCCCTTTTTTTCGCCGACCGCATAGATGTTGCCGCCCAAATCGATAATGGCGTGCGGTATCTTCAGCTTTTTTATTAAAGCGGCAAGTTCGTCGGCGGCGAAGCCTTTTGCGATGCCGCCCAAATCGAGCGCCGTTCCTTTTACGGGAAGGTATACGAATTTTTGTTCTCCTTCTTCCGATAACACAACCGAGCGCCAATCGCACAGCGCAAGCGTGCCCTCTATTTCTTCCTGCGACGGAAGGTGCGGAGCATCGCTTCCGATATTCCACAGCTTTACCAAAGCTCCCGAGGCCGGATTAAAGGCTCCGTCGGACAACTGCGCAATGTCGAGCGCGCGCCGTATAACTTTAAACGTATCATCGTGTACCGCAATTTTTTGACCGCCTGAAGCCGCATTTATGCGCGCAATATCCGACGAGGGAATGTTCATGCTCATGTGCGCTTCTATTTGTTCAAGGCGTTCGAACAGCGTATCGTAATATTTTTGTTTTCCGTTTTCAAAAAGCTGAACCGTGCAGACGGTGCCGAGTACGGGGCGTGTTTGGGAAGGGCTTATGTTCTTACTGCATGAGGCAAGACCCAAAGACAGAATGACTGCCGTGAGCGCGGCAAGCGCCGCCGCGGTATATATGGATTTATGCATATCCGTACTATAGCGTTTTTTTTACTTTTATAAAAGTGATTATACGGATATAATGTAACCATGACCTTATCGTCAAAAACCGCACAGGTTATAGTCGAAGAAATAAGCGGCATTATCGGCCGCAGGATAAACATGATGAATGCCGACGGCATCATTATTGCAACGACCGATCCCGCCCGCCTCGATACCTTCCATGCGGCGGCAAAGAAAATTATCGATGAAGACTTGGACGAAATCGTCGTGTATTCCAATACCGAATATCCGGGTGCTTTACAGGGAACGAATATCGCCGTGCGTTTTCAAAACAAGCCGGTAGCGGTGATCGGCGTTACGGGTCCGTACCGCGAAGTTATCAAATACGGCCGCATGCTCAAAAAGATGACCGAAATTCTTATGCTCGACGAATATTACAAACAGCAAAGCGATATGGACGAGCGTATAAAAAACCGTTTTCTGAACGAATGGCTGTACGGAGATGCCGAATCGATAAACCGCCGGTTGGAAAAACAGGGGCAGTCTTTGGGCTTCGATATAACCGTGCCGCGCCGGGTATTTATCTTTGAGCCGGTCGTAAAAGAAGAAGCGTTCGATGCGCCGCTTAATCCTGCTGACGTGCAAAGCTGCATCGACAGCGCATGGAAAACCGTGCGCACGCTGATCCGTCACGAAAAGCATTCGGTGTTTTTGGTTTCGGGGAACGAACTTATATGCGCCGTCGCCGACTGTTCCGACAAGCAGCTTCTTTCGCTCGTGCGCACGATCCGCAATTCCGCCGACAAACGCCTTCCGCTGATTTTGGCGGCGGGGTTGGACGGCAGAACGGAAGATTACCGTTTGATAAATTCGGCTCGCTTAAAGGCGGAAAAAGCTTTAAAAACATGTTTGCGTTCGCCGAACAAAGAGCCGCGCCTATACGACACAATCAATATGGAAATCTTTTCGGGCGAAATTCCCGATCCGGTAAAAAAAGAATATATTTCGCGTATTTTTAAATCCTGCAGCGAAGAAGAAATTTCAAGCTGGATAACCGTTTTGGACACGCTGTATTTGGAAGAAGGTTCGATTTCACGTACGGCGGATAAATTGTTTATGCATAAAAACACGCTCCAATACCGGCTGAATAAATTAAAAAAACAAACGGGCTACGATCCGCGGTCCATTCGCTTTTCGTCGCTGTTTTACAATGCGATTCATTTTTACCGCGACCTTGAAAAGTGAACTTTTCAACCGCTGTTATTTGTCTGATATGATTTGTTCGACAAAACATAAAAATTATAGTAATTTAGGTTTTTGTACTATGGCAAAAAAAGAAAAAATACTTTTATTATAGACAATGGAAGTGTTATGAAAAAAATCCTGCTTATCCCCGATTCATTTAAAGGCACCATGAGTTCCGCCCGTATTTGTTCGATAATGCAAAAGGCCGTCCGCGAGATTTTTCCCGGCTGCGAAGCGTTTTCGATTCCCGTTGCGGACGGAGGGGAGGGCAGCGTCGATGCTTTTTTGGAAGCGCTGGGCGGAGCCAAAAAATACGTGCGCGTCAAAAATCCTTTTTTTGAAGACATGGAAAGTTTTTACGGAATTTTAAACACCGCGGATGCCGGCTCGGAGGGAAAAACCGCCGTTATAGAAATGGCTTCCTGTGCCGGTCTCCCGCTTGCTTCCGGGAGGCTGAATCCCGCCCTTGCGACAACCTACGGTGCAGGCCAGCTCATCGAAGATGCGCTGAAAAACGGCTGTACGAGCATTATTGTCGGGCTCGGCGGAAGCGCGACGAACGATGCCGGCTGCGGGGCCGCCGCCGCTTTGGGTGTACAATTTTTTGACGGCAAAGGCAAAAGCTTTGTGCCCGTCGGCGGTACGCTCAAAGATATTTGCCGCATCGACGTGTCCGGCCTTAATCCGCTTTTAAAGCGCGCCCGTATAACGGCCATGTGCGATATAGACAATCCGCTGTACGGCGAAAACGGAGCCGCATATATTTTCGGTCCGCAAAAGGGTGCCGATGAAAAACTGGTGCGCGAATTGGATGAAGGACTGCGCCGCGTTGAAAAAATCGTCAAGCGCGACATAGGAGCGGACGCCGCGTTCGTTCCGGGTGCCGGTGCCGCCGGCGGAATGGGGTACGGCATGCTGTGCTTTTTGGGAGCTGGCCTTAAGATGGGGATCGAAACCGTTTTGGATACGGTCGATTTTGAACGCAAACTTGGCGGCGCCGATTGTGTTTTTACGGGCGAAGGAAAAATAGACAGTCAAAGTTTGCACGGAAAAGTCGTTATCGGCGTTGCGCGCCGCGCACAAAAAGCGGGAGTGCCCGTTATTGCCGTAGTGGGAGATGCGGCCGACGGCAGCGAAAATGCCTACGACTGCGGCGTAAGCGCAATCTTCAGCATAAATCGCCTTGCCGTCCCCTTCAGTGAAGCGAAAAACCGCGCCGAAAAAGATTTGGAGCACACGTTCAAAGACATTTTGCGTCTTATGCGCGTGTGCGGAACATAATTACATGTAATTCAGTTCGGCGAGTTTTTCGGCAAATTCGATAATATCCAAGCCCTTGGTAAACTGTAGGCAGGTGCCGCTCGGGTAACGCACTTTTTTTATCCAATGTTCGGGGATGCCGTCGATTGAATATTTTGCGCCCATAACGGCGCCCGCAATAGCGCCTATCGTGTCGGCATCGCGAGCAAAATTTCCGGCAAGCAGCACCGCCGATTTAAAATCCTTGTGCATAAGTTTTAAGCATCCGAAAGCCGCCGGAACCGCTTCGGCCGTAGTTGCCCATGTGCTTGCGCGGGTTACATCGTGAATTTTCATCCAGCACGAAGCGATATCGTAATTCTCTTTTTCGATAATTTCGAACACCTTTGTCATCGAATAATACAGCCACGAATCCTGCGGTATGGGCGCCATTGCCGCTTCGAAAATCTCGTCGATTGTTCCGTCCGCCATCGCGACGGCAACGGCGGCCGCAACCGCTTGAGCGCCCCATACTCCGTCGCCGGCATGACTTATTTCCGATTCTATTTGTGCAAGCGCGGCCGCTTTTTCGGGGTCGCCGGCGCACATAATGCCTATCGGCGGAATTCTCATCGCGCTGCCGTCGCTCATGTTGAACGTGGAATACTTTCCCGTCAACGGCGGGAGCAATCCCGCGCGCAGGTTGTCCGCCGCGGCTTTTTCGCTTGCGCCGCCGCGTTTATATTCGTCCTGAACGACAACGTCCTCCATCCACGATTTTACAACTTCTTCGCTTGTGAGCCTTCCTTTGCACCGTATAAGCGTTTTTGCCGTAAGCAGCGCAAATTCGGTATCGTCCGTACTCCATGCCGAACCGGCGGAAAAGTCCGTGATAAAACCGTAGTTTTCTCTGTTTGCCTGCATTCTCGACGCATCGCCGAAAGAGTCGCCGACGGCCAAACCGATAAGGGCTCCCGTCGCCCGTTTTTTTATTTCGTTCCGATCTTTTAACGCATCTTCTTTTTTAAGCATACATACTCCAATAAAAACTTCTCAATTATTTACAGTTCCGTAACAGAAAGTCCTTCGAAAGAACAGCGGCCGCCGCGGCTTAAATAAAAGCCCGTCATACCGTATTTTATATCGGCGTCTTTTGCCGTTAAAACTTCCGTTCCGTCGAGTTCAAAGCTGAGCGCATCTGCAAGCGCCGAAAACGTGAACGTATATTCTTTTTCGTTTTCGTACTTGAACGCTTTGCGGGCAAGCTGCACAAGTTTGCCGTCTTTTTTTGCGAGGATGGAAATTCCGTCGCCGTCGAATCCCGCATAATAGCCGCGCCGGTCTCCTTGCACCCGAAGCGATACGAGCGCGGAATCTCCGCGGTGAACGCATACCTTTGTGCTTACGCGCGCATTTTCGGTAAAATAATTACCGGTAAATGCCTGCCCTTCGTGCAGGCAAAGGCATGAAAGTTTTTTGCCTTCCAAAGTCCATGCGCCCCGGTTAAAAGAAAACGGCGTAATCGATGCGAATTCGGCATACTGTTTTTCGAAGTTGATATGATATGACGCTTTTCCCGTTACGGAAAAACGCTTCAAATATAAAATACCGAAATCCTTTACCTTTGCCGGAGAAGTTCCTTCGATAATCAAACCGATTTCGTCTATTAAAGCTCCGCCGACTTCGGGTATTTTAAATGAAACGAGCGTGTCGCCTTCTTCGCGGTCGCGGCGTATGCAGCGGTCGAGTTTTATTATCGTGCCGTCCGTCGCGCGCACGTACGGGTACAGAATAAGCGCTTCGCCCCGTATTCTGTTGAGCGAATAAATAAGTTTGACCGTTTGTCCCGGATAGGCGGTCGGCGAAAAAACCGGCATGTATCTTTCGTCGTCGAAATCTTCTCTGCGGTAAAAGGGTTTGTAAAACAAGCGTGTTGATTGCGGCCGAACCAAACGGTCAAAAAGCACTTCCAAGCCTTTGCCGCTGTTTTTCAGCGCGAACAGATTTTCGTTTGACACTCTGAAGCCGTGCGTGCTGCCGGGAAGCGAAAAGTCGAAACGGATTTCTCCTTTTGCATAAGGAGTTTTTTCGGTTTTAAAAGCAAGCGAGTATAAATAGTGCGCGTAAGACGGAATGTCGAGGATGTTCAAATAACCGCTGATTCCCGAAAGCACGATCGAATCGTTTACCGGTTTTCTGTAATGCTGCGGAATCGCTTCTATGCCCCCGGCAACACCGAGAATGGTGCCGACGTTTCCCGCGTTGCAGTCGGTGTCCCAACCGGCCATCGTGGCGATTTCAATTCCCTTGGAAAAAGTTTTGCCGTAAATGAGCGCCATAACGCAGACGCCCGCATTCGGAACGATGTGGCATGCTCCGGGGTATTTATCGTAGCCGTATTGCGCGTACAAAAAAGCAAGGCAGTCTTCCCAGTCGGAAGCGGGATGTTCTTTTTGAAACGCAAGAACCGCGTTTACGACTTTACGGTACACCGATGCGGAATCTACATAATGCAGCGCCGTGTCGATGATTTTATATACGTCGTCCGTGTCGAAGGCGACTGCAATACAGGCGGCAATAAAGGCCGCTCCTTCCAAGCCTTCTTCGTCATGCGAAACCGATGCGGCTTTTTTCGCGTCCGATGCGGCACGTTCCGGATCCGACGGATGGATAAGTCCCCATGTGTCGATAAAAATCTGGCCGCCGATTTGATCGGCGCGCACTTTCCCGTTTACGGCGGCGCTTCCCGAAAGCGGAGCGCGCATGCCGTTTAACAGGTTAAAATAGGCGGTATGTTCGGTCGATATGCCGTAGCCGCCCCACCAAAACATACCGATGCCTTCTCTCGTATAATTGAGCCATGCTTCGCCTACCGACTCGGCGCTGCATTCGGACGAATCTTCGAGCGCGCGTAAAAAATACACGGGCCCGTTTGCGTCGTCGTCCGCGGCGAAGTTTTTAAACGGCTTGATGTAGTCGGTTATGGTGCCGTAAAATTCTTTAATGCGTTCACGCGTCCACAAGCTCGGCTCGACGGGCGCCCCCAACCGTATGCCGATATTTTTACCTAAAAAGCCCGCATATATTTTTTTCAAATACATTTGCTGCGATTTTTTTTCCATTGCTGTTTAACTCTCCCCGGCTGTTTGTGCGAAGCGGGGGGCCTTAAAGACTTTTTAAAAGACTTTTTCGGTACCCCGCCGGTTTTATTTAATTTTGTTTATTTTAATACCTTCGCCAAATATTCGGAAATTTTGGTTCCGCCGGCTTTGTTCCATTTTTCGATAAACACGTCGTAGTCGGAAATCGGCCGTACGCCGCGGATAATGTCGGTTGAATATTCGGTGTAGAGTTTATCCATAGCGTCTTTTAAAGGCGTTAAGTCTTCCGGCAAAATAACGTTCGTATCCGCCGCAAAGTATTTTTCGGCCGCTTTAAGAGATTCGATTGCCGGCGCGGTAAGTACTTCGCCCTGCACCTTGCTTAAATCGAGCCCGTTCATCGTCGGCCAGAATTTTGCCCACCACGAGGGGAAATCCTTGGTAAGCACGTATTTTCCGTTGACGACGTTGTAATGTACGCCTTCCAAACCGAGTTTATCCAAAATGCGGCCTTCGGGACCTGCCATGTATTCCAAAACCGCCCAAGCGGCATCTTTAACTTCGGACGCCGCATTGACGGCAAAGCCGCGCGATTCTTTGGTAACGTCGACGTTTTGGTATGCTTGTCCTATGCCCTTTGCGGGAGGGAGCACGACGAGTTTTTGCTTTTGCGTGCTCATCATTTTGTTGTTGTATACGTTGATAACATCTCCGGCGGTGCCGCTGACAAAACCGGCTGTTCCTTCATAGAACGCCTGTTCCATAGTGTCCCATGCTTTGGTTACGTATTCCTTGTCCAACAAACCGTCTTTATACAATTTTGCATAAAAAGCGATTTTGTTTTTGTTGGCTTCGGTTGCAACCGAATAGACCCATTTGCCCTTATCTTTAACAATCGTGGCGCTTACGCCGAATGCGTGATTGAAAACCGAGTCGAGTTTTAAAATACCGCCGTCGGTTGTAATCGGCCATTTGCAAAGGCCCGTGTCTTTCATTTCTTTGAATAAAGCGTAATAATTATCCGCCGTGGGATTTTGCAGCAGCGTTTTGCTTGTTTTTAATTTGTTGAACCAATCTTCGCGCATAACCGGAATTTGAACGCGCGCGGGTGCGAGCCACATCAAATACGGATAATTTGCCATGGCCGCTTTGTTGTGGTCGGACATTATCGCTTTTACGTTTTCCGATTTTTTTATGTACGGCGTTAAATCTTCAAGCAAACCTTCCTGTGCAATCTGCAAATCGCCGCCCTGAAAATAGATGATGTCCGGCGAAACCTGTCCCGTTCTGAACGCGATGGGAACAACCGACTTGTAAGAACCCGTGGGCGCCGAAAGAATAACCAAATCGATATATTTTCCCTGCGCCGCCAACCCCTTTTCAATTTTTTCTTCCAAAGCGCTTACCAAAGCTTTGTCGGTTACCGGGTCGACGTCTTTGCACAAATACGTTACCTTAACCGGCGATTCCGGCGTTCCCAAGCCCTGTTTGCCGCCGTTGTCTTTTGTTCCGGCTGCAAACGACAATGCGGCTGCGCATGCCGCAATAAGCATTACCGATAAAACCTTTTTCATAAAATCCTCCTAATATAAAAAAGTTTTAAATATTTCAAGCGTTAATTAAAACGCAAAGGCGTTTCATTCCTTTATTCCTCCGGCCATAACGTCTTTATTGTAAAACTTCAAAACGAAAGGGTAGAGTATTAAAATCGGAATGACCGCAACGACAATGGTCGCGGCCTTAAGCGCGCCGTAATCGATGCGCGCCAATTCATTGTAATCGTACAGGTTTTGCTGCCCGATAATGGACACGGTGTCGCCCAAAACGACGAATTGCCGCAAAATCACCTGCAAAACGGTGTCGGTCGTTTTTTTCGTTAAATAAATGCTCGCCCTAAAATATTCATTCCATCTTACAACCGAATAGAACATTGTTATCGTCGCAACGCCCGATTTTGCGAGCGGAAAAAAGACCGAAAAAAGCATCCGTATGTGCGAACATCCGTCTATAACGGCCGCTTCAACAAGCGATTGCGGTACCTGTTCAAAGTACCGCATCATAATAATCAAATAATACACGTTGACGGCCGTAACTAAAATAACCGCCCATTTCGATCCCATTAAGCCGAGCCTTTGCACGACGAGGTATTCGGGGACGAAGCCGCTGTCTAAAAGCATCATTGCGATTAAAAACAGCATAATCGGTTTTTTCAAAGTTAAGCGCGGCCTGGTGAGCACGTAGGCGGCCGTCGTCGTAAGCAAAATATTCAGCGCCGTTCCGATAACCGTAATAAGGACGGAATTCCACAGTGCGGGCACTAAAATCGGATGGCTGAAGACGATTTTATAGTTTATAAAATCTATGCCGCGCGGAAGTATTTCCAAGCCCTTCATAAGCGGCGACTGTTTCGGGTCGGAAATCGACTTTGCAAAAATATTCAGCACGGGAATAATCATCGTAAGCGATAAAAACAAAAGAACGCCGATGAGAACTACTTGCATTATGTGCGAAGATTGTCTTTTTTTCATTTCCACACTCCTTCTCCCGTCGTCTTTTTGCTTATAACGTGCGTTGCAAGCACCAGGGCAATACCGATAACTCCCTTTATTAAACTTGCCGCCGTCGCAAGAGAATATTGGCCGCCCTCTATACCGATGCGGTAAATGTAGGTGTCCAAAATATCGATCGTGCTTTCCACGGCGGCGTTGGTAAAGTTCAGCACTTGATCAAAGCCCGCATTAAGGAAAAATCCCAAGTTAAGAATGAACATCGTAATCATAGGCGTTACCAAAGCCGGAAAGATAATATTCGTGATTGTCTGCCACCGGTTTGCTCCGTCGATTTCTGCGGCTTCGTATAAGGTTTGATTTATCGAAATGATCGCCGTGTAAAAGATGATGGAATCCCAGCCCAAACTCCGCCACGCTTCGCACAGCATAAGTATCCAGCGTATCGAATTGCGGTCGGTCATATAATCCACGGGACTGCGGCCGAAAAAGCCCAAAAACTGGTTGACGCTGCCGCTCAGCGACAACGCGCTTATCCATATGCCGGCGATAACGACCCACGATAAAAAGTGCGGCAAATAGCTGACAACCTGCACGTATTTGCGGAACAGGCCGCTTCTTACTTCGTTGAGCAGCAGTGCAAAGATAACGAAAAAAGGGAACAGCAAAACGTACTTCATAAAGCTGATAATAAGCGTGTTGACGAGGATTTGCGCAAAGGCCGAACTGCTGAAAATCATTTTGAAATATTTTAAGCCGACGAAGGGCCAGCCGCCGCGTGCGCGGAACTGAAAAAAAGCGAGGCGCATATTGATAATCGGCAGCACCTTAAACAGTATAAAATACAGTATTGTGGGGAATAAAAGCGCATACAGCGTGCGCTCGTCCCGTAATTTTTGCAAAAACTTTTTTTCTTTCATATCGTATCCTTTTTTACGGTATCAATAAGTCCATAAGCGGCGCGTGTTGCTGCGCTCCGTACACGTCCCTGTCCAAAGCCGTCCCCGACGAAACCTTCCTGTTAAAAGTTATTTTTATACCCAAAGCGTTGTCGAAAAAAACGATACTTATCGGTTCGGTTGCATCGAGATTGTACAGTTTGCGCACGGTCCGTTCGTTTATAACGCCGCTCGTTTTTACGCGGGAATACGTTTCAGGCAGCGTAAAAAGAGCGTCCAGCGTAATCATAAAGGGCCCCGAATTTTTGCTTCTAAGCATTTTTGCCAAATCGACCAATTTGTCCGCCATCAAATAAACCTCCCCGATACCGGATCCCATTCTTCAATAGGAAAATACATAAGCGGATCGTCAATTTCCATTAAATGGTATACGGTGAATTTATACACTTTGCCGAATTCGATGTCGCTGGGCGCAAAGGGAAAGGCGAGGTTGCCCGCGGTGGATTTCCGCCCCTCGTAGCCGTAGTGCATAAACGTGGAACGAAGCGATGCGCATATTGCCGAAGCTTTTTCCTGCGTGTCGGCAAGCACTTCAAACAAGACGAACACTTCGTACGGTCTGTCTTTTGCCGTTTCCAGCTCGCCCATAACGCCGTTTATGCCGTAATTGATAAAATTGATTTTATACGAATCACGCGGAAACTCCCCGTATTGGGCGACGACGCTTTCCGTTACCGCTTTTTCGACCTCGTCGAGTTTTGCAATCAAAAGCGGGTCGCGGATTCCCGCCGGAACGAAGGTTCTGTACGAATCGAAACTCGCGCCTTCAAGCTTGACGGTATAGGGGCAGTCCTTCATTTTGCTGCCGCTTACCCTGACGCGGTTTTCGCCGGTTTGTTCGAAACGGCAACCGCTTAAGTCCATGTCGACGCCGGGTCCGTGCAGCAGATAGGGATGGTCTTTTTCGTAAAAAGTATGCGCGGCAACGCTCAGCGTTGTGCATGTACGTTTTGCGTCGCAGGGGTATACTTCAAAAAAATCTTTGTACACAACGCCCATCATGCAGTCTTTTGTCGTACCCGGATCACAGCACAGCGCGCCGCACTCCAGCACTTTTCCCATATGGTAGCACAAAGCCGCATCGAAGCCGCACCGAATTCCAACTGCCGCAAACGGAGAGGGATCGTATGCTCTTCCGGCGATTATCAAACGGAAGCCTTCGTCGAGCGCTTTAATGAAGGGTTCCGCTCCCATTTGGGCAACGACGCCGGTACAGGTTTCGAGGGTTTGCGCCGTCAATTCGGGAACATTCGTTCCCAAAGGGCACACCTTATGCTGTGCGATTTTTTCGATAATAACGTCGTTCGGAATATCCGCCCAAATGACGGCGGTTTTTACGGGGGCGAAATTCCGCTCGGAAAATATTTCCCGTATGATTTTAAGCGTCCAGTCGATGTGTTCTTTTCCGCCGCTTCCGCCCGCGGAACTTATTATAAGCGGAATATTTTTTTCGTATGCGGCCGAAATTAACAGGCTCAAATCTTTTTTTGCGGCCGTTTTGCTCACGATGGCGGTTTTTGCGCCCAATTTGTGCGGGCCCGCGTCGGTGGAACCGGCATCGACGACAATAGCGTCCGGTTCGTCCGCCAAGCCCGCTTTCAGCGATTCGGGAGGGAAACCGTAGCCTAAAATTCCGCACGGCGATAAAATCTTAACACAATCCATATACATACCTTTTTATTTTAATTCCGCTTTATTTCAGTTCCGCAACCGATTCGCGTTCGATTAAAAACGGCGTTAAAAATGTACTGGCGACGTTTTTCTTTCCGTTCAGCATATCCAAAATCATATGTGCCCCGGTTGCTCCTATTTCCCGTTTCGGCTTTGCGACGGTCGTTACCGCCGGAGTAATCATGGCGGCCGTCTCAATATCGTCCAAGCCGATGATCGAAACGTCTTGCGGGACGCGGACACCCGCTTTTTGCGCTTCGCGTATAAAGCCGATGGCAACCGCATCGTTACCCGCGACGATCGCCGAAGGCTTGTCCTTCATCCGCATAAAAAGACGGGCAAGTTCGATACCGCCTTCAAAAGACAGCTGCACGTTAAAGTGCCGGTCGTCCCTTACGGCAAATCCCTTTTGCTCCATAAAGTCTTTATAAACGACATAGCGCTTGTTGCGGTCGATGCCTTCCGTGTCGAGCCGCAGCGGACTTACAAAGCCGATGTCGGTATGCTTTTTTTGCACCAAATAGTCCAATGCGGTTCCTACCGCTTTTTCTATGTCGGTTCCGACTTTTTTATACGGACAGTTGCCGGACCTGTCGCCGAGCAGCACAACCGGGCAGTTCAAACCGGCAAACGCTTTTTTTAAATTCAATTCGGGCGCGTTTATCATTACGGCATCGGCTTTATTTTCTCTTGCCAGCCGTATATACCGCAGTTCCCGTTCCGTTTGCCGATCGCTGTTCCCGAGAAAAACGCTGTAGCCCGCTTCGTCGAATACGTTTTGAGCTCCGCGCGCAACTTCCGCCCAAAAGGTGTTCGTTATATCGGGAACGACAAGCAAAATCGTTAAAGACCTTTTGGTGCGCATGGCGGAGGCGACCCTGTTTTTGACAAAGTGCCGGTGTTTTACGACCTCCAAAACTTTTTCGCGGCTTTTGTCGCTGACGCCGTAAGTTGTACCCGCAAGCACTCTGCTTACGGTACTTTTCGAAACGTCGGCCATTCTTGCAATATCAATAATCGAATCCATAACGGTTTTCGGGAACGTTCCCTAAAATTATAGTAACACAGGTGTTTTCAAAAAGCAAGCTTTATTTTTACGGAATTCGGCATGATTGACAAAGCGGTTTAGGAAATTATATCATAGGGCTTGCAAAAAAAGGAAGCTGTCCGTACGGCCGTTAAAGTCGGATGTTTTCGGACAATCCTTTGCGATTTATAGGGGGTTTGATGAAACATGTTTACAAAACAAGATTGTACCGCATCCTGTTAAACGTTGTTTTCGGATGTGCGGCGGCCGTATTCGTTACGATTATTTCGTCGATATTGCTGGATTCCGTTGTCGTATGCGCAGCGATTTTTGTCGCTGTTTTTGCTCTTTATATTTGGCTGGTTATCATCGGCAACATGATCGTTATAGAAGTTGACGATACGACATTGACCGTTAAAAAGGGCAAAAAGACGGATTCATATCCTTTGGCGACTACTGCAATCAGAGCAAAGACCGTTACTTCGAGCGGCGATACGGAGTGTACGCTCTACCTTACGCGGCAGGGAGAAAAAGAAGAAGACGTAAATTGCGAACTTATCGGTATCGGTCAGTTTGAAGAATTATTGCAAGATTTAGGCATCGGCGGTCCGGACAGCGTTACCAAGTTGAATACCGAACAGTCGATGCGGAATTAAAAAATATATACACAAAACAGGAGATTTTATATGAATATCACTCATCTTTATTATTTTATCATTATTCCGATCGCAGCTGTTATTTACATAGTTTATATGGTTTTCAGGCTGAAAGGCGACCGCCAGCGAAAACAAGAATGGCTTGAAAAAAATCCGAATGCCTCGAAGATTTTTCTCGGTACAAAAAACGCAATGCTGAAAACAATCGTAGGTGCGGGCGGCATAACGGTTATATCGATTGACGGCGAAAGGCCCGTTTTCTTTACGGAAGGTTTAAGAACCGGTTTTTATGCCGCACCCGGAACGCATACGATCGAGTCGAGTTTTTCAAAAACACGCCCCGGTTTTTTTTATCGCAGCGTTACGACAACGTACGGCCCAAGCAAACAGGAAATCAGCGTAGACGCCTTGCGGACATATAACTACGTGTTCGATACGAACGCAGAAACGTATCGGTTTGAAGAAGTAAGCGAATAATTCGCTTTTAAAAATTTTTTCGGAAGTTCGACAAGAAACCGTACGAACACAGGGAAATTTTTTCCTCTTGCGTGCTTCGTCCGTGCGCTGTATAATGGAACGTATGAACACTCAACAGCGCAGGTTAACTTGGAAAAATTATTTGGCTTACGGAGCGGCCGACTTGTACGGAGGCGGCTGCTTTTTTATTGTAACGACGTTTGCAATGTATTATTTGGTAAACGTCGTCGGCTTACATCCGCTTTTGGCCGGTTTGATTCCCGGAATCGGAAAATTTTGGGATGCGGTGTCGGATCCGCTTATGGGTTACATTGCCGACAATACGCCGCAAAACCGTTTCGGCAAACGACGCGTGTGGTTTTTGGTATCGATTGTGCCGATTGCCCTTTCGTTTATGTTCATTTGGTTCCCCGCGAACTTCGAAAGCCAAATCGGTAAATTCATCTTTTATACCTTTGCGTACATCGTATTTTTTACCGTGTCGACGGTTTCGTATATTCCGTATGCCGCGCTGAGCGCCGAAATGACGCAGTCGTTTTCCGAGCGCAATAAGCTGAACAGTTCGCGCCTTATGTTTTCATTTGTGGCAACCTTGTTGGGCGGCCTTTTGGCGCAGCCGATTATCGACAGTTTTCACGGCAGCAAAACGGGCTATTTTATGATGAGCTGCGTTTTTGCGCTGATTTTCGCTTTGCCGTGGATTTCACTGTATTTCGGCACGTGGGAAATTCAGTCCGTGCAGCACAACACGCCCAAGGGTGAATCGTTCGTTAAAAACTTTTTGTCGCTGTTTAAAAACAAATCGTGCCGTATTCACATCGCCATGTACGTGTGCTCGTACGGCGCGCTCGATATTTTTATGTCGCTCGTGCTGTTTTATATGGTCGATTATTTGAACCGCGGCGCCGTTTTCGTTATCGTGCAGGGTTCCCTTTTGATAACGATGATGATAACGCTGCCCGTTCACAGCTGGCTTATAAATAAAAAAGGCCATAAACCTGTCTATGTTACGGCTCTTATTATTTTTGCTGCGGCGCTCTTTTGCATGTTTTTTCATACTCCCGAAACGCCGCCGGTCGTGCTCATTCTAAACATGGTGCTGATGGGAATCGGCGTATCGGCGAACAATCTTATTCCGCACCAGCTTTTACCCTTTATCAGCGACATCGACAAGCTTATGAGCGGCAAAAGCCGTGCCGGAACATACTCGGCGGCAATGTCGCTTACGCGAAAGCTGTTTTTGGGTTTGGTGATTATGACGAGTATCGGCGCGGTGCTGAGTCGCATCGGTTATAAAAATCCCGTTCCGTCGATTTTAACGCAAGAACAGTTTAAAGAAGCGCGCGAACTGAGTGAAGAACACGGCGAAAACTTTGCCGCAATTGAAGCTTTTTATGCGCAGGGCGAAGACGGTAACCTTCATTTAAAATATCTTCCGCGCCCCGTCGATAGCATGATAAACGACATATACAAGGCCGCAAAAAAACGGCAAGCCGGCACCGAACGTTTTGAAGAAGCTGCGCGCTATTTTCAAACGCACAAAACCTATGCCGAAATTCCGTCCGACATTTTTGAAAACTTTATACTTGCTTCGCAGGATGCCGCAAACTTTCACGACGCGCACACACTGCTGTTTTTAAAATCCGCTTATGCAAAGGACGGAGATATTTACCGCTTTACGGACGTCCCGGACTTTTATTCGAAAGCCGACTTGTATAATTTGAAGTTGCTGCTGGAAAAAATCAAATACCCGTATTCGGGAATCGGCGAAGTGCAAAAACCGCTTCAAAAGGAACACACCCTGCACGGCGTACGCATCGCTTTTGTGTTTATGCCGCTGGTTATGATTATTGTCGGCATTATCGTCGGCATGACTTTTAAAGTAACGCCCGAAAATCATAAAATCATTTTGGAAGAAATTCGGCGCATTGAAGCGGGCGGCAAAAAAGAAGACGCTCCCGAACAAACAAAAAAAGTGTGTGAACTGCTCATGGGCATTCCGTACGGCAGGGGCGACATTGCAGGCTAACGCATGACGGAAGATTTAAGAAGCTTATTGACGGCAGACTACGGATTTGCCGTCAATCGATAATTTTGATAAGGATGAATGTTTTAAAAGACTGAGGAATATTTGCCCCGACAAATTTAAAAATACGCTGGAAAATAAAATTGCGGAAAATCAAAAATTGTTATCGCTTGATTACGCTTATGACGATGAAGTCGAAACGGAAAACGATGAGATTTTATTTCTTATTGCCGGTTATTTTGAAGATGCCCAAGAAGCCGGCCTTTAGAACGAGTTGTCTGTTTTTTACTTGACAAATATTTACTTTAGTTCATATAAAGATTTAATTAAAGAATCTGAAGTAATTATTGAGCGACATGAAAAGGAGGTCTTGGAATGAAAAATGCTATAAAAAAATGGAAGAGAATATGTCGCGTTCATCGGTTAAAAGAGCGCGAATGAACGCCGAACAGGATATTATGATAATCAGACTTGCACAGTTAAGGGAAGCGCAAAATATAAAGCAGTCCGAAATGGAAAATTTTACGCAATCTTCGGTTTCTAAAAAGGGAGAGCTCTTGCGGGCGGACAAATAATAGTAAGAACCTTGGTTTCAAGCTATATTGCTCTTTTGTATTTGATTTTCCGGGATATCCCTGCACGGGGAAGTATCGGAAAGAAAATCCTAAAGCTGCAAATAATAGACATGCGTACTAACGAGTCCGCTTCGCCGAAACAGAGACTGATCAGAAATCTGTTTTGGCTGTTGGGCCCAGTTGAACTATTTGTTTACTTGTTTTTAGTGCAGCGGTCTTACACTGCCTACGGGATAAGTTCCCGTTATAGTCGGATTGCCTTTATAGCGAACCATACCCGCCCCGCTTATAGTCGCTTTTAACGTAGTTGTAGCCCAAACTTCCGCCAAGCCCGAACCCGAAATGGAGATGTCGGTATTGTCGGTCTCCAATCCGCGGGCTTTTATTGTCCCAGAGCCGGAAATTGAAGCCTTCATGTCATGTGCTTTCCCGTACGCCGAAACGATTCCCGAACCCGAGATTTTCATATTTATGTTTTGTACGGCAAGGCTGTCTGCCGTGATTGTACCCGATCCGGAAAGGCTCAGCGATAAATCGGCAGCCGGCTGGTTAAATTCCGAAATAAAACCCCTAAGCGAACCCGAAGCCCTTAAGCGCGTTAAGACCGGCATTGTAATAAAAACTTCTTGTTCCGTACTTTGCAGATTGTGTGAACCTCTTTCATTGACATACAGCGTGTCGCCGCCGCCAACAAATACATCAAAAAACGGGAAGAGATTTTCATCCGATGTAATTTTTATCGAAAAATCGGCACCGTGCTCGATATGTACCGTCCATTTGCCCGAGCAGGAAACTGCGGTAAAATTTTTCAGATCATAGCTTTTGGTTTTAATATTTCTGTTTCCGGTAACGATGTTTAAAAATTGACAGCTTGTAAAACTGGGCAAAAAAAGCACTGCCGCGGCAAAAACCGCAGTGCCGATTATTTTGGCTTTTATTCTGTCCATAAATAACCTCCATAGCCTGTCCGTAAAAGGTTCGGTCTTTTCAGCATACCGCGAGGCTGCGCATATGTCAACAGGTAAACACAGGCGCCGGACCGAATGATTAAATCGGCTTTTTCTCCTTTATCCACGTTTTAAGCGCATAGGCTGCCGACGGGAAGGCGAGCGGAATGGTGTCAACGGATTCGGCGTTTGATACGGGAAAAAGTTTGTAGCCTGTTATTTCGTCGGCGTCTTCGGCACGCAGAGCACGCAAAGCGTAAAGCGCGTCCGGGGCGGAAGGTTCCGGTTCGGGAAGGCGCGCTTCAAAAAAAAGGTCGCAGGTTTTATAGACGATGTGTTTGTATTCGTAGGTGTTCGGCGCACTGCATATATAACGCAGCGATACGGGAGTCAAGCCCGTTTCTTCGCGGCACTCGCGCATGCATGCCTGTTCGGCGCTTTCGTCCGGATCGGTAAAGCCTCCGGGCAGCGCGTAATAGTCTTTGCGCGGCTCGCGCCCGCGTTTTATGCACAGTACCGACAAGCCGCCTTCCGTTTTTACGGGAATAATCAAACCGACCGCCGAAGCCGTGTTATTGTACAGGGTAAAGCCGCAGGCTGCACAGTGCCACTTGCGTCCGTCTTCATACGCCGCTTCGCGCTTGCCGCAAGCGGGGCAAAACGCAAACTCATTGATTTTTTCCATGCGTGCAGTATAATATCAAAACACATATTGTGCCAGTGTTCAAAAAAGTTAAAAACGGCGCGCTTCGAGCGTTTCGGCAAAGGCTTCGGCGCGGCGCAGCGTTTGTACGATAAGCGGTACAAAAAGGGGCAATAAAGCGTGCAGGCTGCGAAACATTCCGCGCTTTTTTTTAAGGCCGCCGCGTATAAGCTGGATTTTTATTATTTGCGAAGCTTCTTCGGCCAAAACGGGTATAAAGCGGAACACGAGCGCAAAGGTTAGAGAAACGTATTTCGTTTGTATGCCGATTTTATCCAAGGGCGAAAGAATCTTTTTTAAGCCCTCGAGCAATTCGCTTCTGTTTGCCGAATACATAAAGCCGCTTAAAAACGGTAAAGCAGCCGTTACATGCAGCACGGTGCGCGTCGCCAAGTCGAGCTTTGACGGCGTAATGCTGAAATGCCGCCACGCAAAAAATACCGCTTCGCCCGGTGCGGCCGGGAACAGTAAAAACTGAAACAGGGCAAACACGGCAAGATACGGCAAAAACTTTAAAAATATCAGCGCAAGCTTTGCAAACGAAAACCGCGAAAGCGCGCAGTACGCAAGGGCACAAAGGCTTGCGGCTGCGAGCAAGCGGATATTCTGCACGCACAGGGATGCGATAAAGAGCGGCAAAAAAAGCGCGATTTTCGGAAGCGGCGTCATGCGGTGCAAAACGCTTGCGCGCTTTTCATATATGCCTGCCGATGTGCGGCGCAAAGAATCCAAAAGAGCGGTATCGGCAAGCGGTACCGGCTGCAAAACGTTTTTGTGCAGCGGATTTGTGTCCGCAGTTGCGTCCGCGTCCGCGTTTACGGTACCCGCATTTACGGGGCTTGCTTTTACGGTACCGGCGCGTAAAACGTCCAAGTCGGCGATGACATCGGCAAAGGCCGCTTCTTCCGGACGATGCGTCGAAAAGACGACGGTTTTACCCTGTGCCGCAAGATCCGCCATCATGTTCAGCACTTGCACGCACGACCGGCGGTCAAGTCCGGCGGTCGGTTCGTCGAAAAGGTAGACTTCCCGCTCCAAAACGGCAATGCCGGCAAGGGCGAGTTTTCTTCTTTCGCCGCCTGAAAGCGTGTATATTTTCCGATCGGCGAACAAATCGAAGGGAAGGGCGCACAGGTTCATGGCGCCGCGCACCTTGTTGCGCAGAACTTGAATGTCCGCCGATCCGCTTTGCAAACCGTTTTGCAAGCCGAAGGCAACATCGTCGGCAGCGAATTCTTCAAACAGGGCGCTTTCGCTTTCCTGCAGTGCGAGTACCGGTGTTCCGCGCGCGTACACGGTGCCGGTTTCCGGTTTTAAAAGGCCGGAAGCAAGCTCGAAGAGCGTCGATTTTCCCGAACCGGATGCGCCGACGAGGGCTGTCAGTTTTCCTTTATAAAAATCGAACGAAAAATCGGCAAACACGGGATTTTCTTTTGTATAGGCAAAATCGACTTTGGAAAACGAGAGGGCGGGAAGATCCGCCGATTCGATTTGGGTGCTTTTGCAGGTGACTCGGGCTTTCGGTTTTTCCGCAGGATGCGCCGCGTGCCTTTCCGCACGCCGTACGAGGGGCGGAAACAGCTTTTTTATAATCGCGTTTGCGCCGTTTTGCAAAGATTTTGTCGGGCCGTCGAATACCGCGCGTCCGTCGTCCAAAACGATAACGCGTTCGGCTTTGAGCGCTTCGTCAAGGTCGTGTGTAACATGAATGATCGTCGAACCTGAGTCATGCCGTTCGTCAAGAAAATCGAGGATGCTTTGCCGTGAAGACGGATCGATCATCGATACCGCTTCGTCCAAAATAAGCACGGAAGGGTGCAGCGCCAAAATGCCGGCAAGGGCAAGCTTTTGCTTTTGTCCCGGCGAAAGGGACGAGGTTTTTACATCGCGCAATGCCGAAAGTCCCGTCAGATTCAAGCATTCGGCGCAGCGTTTTTCGACTTCGCCGGGTGCGGTTCCGATATTTTCCGGACCGAAGGCCGTGTCGGCGGCGACGGTTTCGGCAACGATTTGGTCGCGCGGCGATTGAAAGACGATTCCGGCGCCCGCGCATGAGGCCGTTTCGCCGCCGGCTTCAATCGATGCGCTTCCCTGCGTACATGGTAAAAATCCCGCCAAAATGCGCGCAAGCGTACTTTTGCCCGATCCGTTCGCACCCAGCAAGGCGACATATTCACCTCGGTTCACCGTGAACGACACGTCGTCCAAAGCGCGGATACCGCGTTCGGGATACACAAAACTTACATGTTCGGCGCGCACTTGAATCATGTTTTCAGTATACACATTTTGGTTTTTTAGTGCTATAATAGTCGTATGGCTACACCTCATAACAGCGCCGAAAAAGGCGACATTGCACCCTCGGTGCTTTTTCCCGGCGACCCCTTACGCGCACAATACGTTGCCGAGCACTATTTCGACAACCCGCGTCGGGTAACGGGCGTACGCAACGTACTCGGCTTTACGGGCACTTGGCAGGGCAAGAACGTAAGCGTTATGGCTTCGGGCATGGGCGGACCTTCCGCGGGTATTTACGCATACGAACTGTACACGTGGTACGGCGCGGAACGTATTATCCGCATTGGTACGGCAGGCGGTTTGCAGCCCTTTTTAAATCTCGGCGATATGGTCTTTGCGATGAGTGCGTCTACCGACTCGAACTATGCGTATCAATTCAGACTTCCGGGAACCTTTAATCCCTGTGCCGACTTTGACCTTTTGCAAAAAGCAGCAGCAGCAGCCGAAAGCAAGGGTTTCCGCTATCATGCGGGACAGATTTTTTCGTCGGATATGTTTTCGGACTACAACGCAATCGGAGCGGTCGAATCGTGGCAGGGCTGGGCGACGATGGGCTGTTTGGTGCAGGATATGGAAACCTACGCCCTCTACTGCACGGCCGCGCGCTTGGGCAAAAAAGCGTTGTCGATTCTTACGCACACCGACTCCTGTGTAACGGATAACGGATTGCCCGAATCAGAGCGCATGAGTGCCCTTGTGCCCATGTTTGAAACGGCCCTTGCCTGTGTGTAAAAGGTATACTCTTTATTTTTTATACTCGGCGACCATTTCCCCGATACGGCGCAGGGCTTCTTTTATCTTTGCGATGTCCGTCGCGTAGCAGCAGCGGATAAATCCTTCGCCGCATGCACCGAACACCGAGCCGGGCACAACGGCCACTTGGTGCTTTTCGATCAATTCGGTTGCAAATTCCTCGGACGTTAAGCCCGTAAAGCGGATGTCCGGGAACATGTAAAAAGCGCCTTCCGGTTCGGTAACCGAAAGTCCCATATCGCGAAAAGCTTTGTACATAAGATTGCGCCGTTGCTGATACGACAGCCGCATTTTTTCAACTTCGTCCATACCCGAACGCAGCCCTTCGAGCGCTCCGTACTGGCTCATAATCGGTGCGCAAATCGACGAATATTGGTGCAGTTTGTGGATTTGTTCCATTAAGTCACTCGGGCAGCACAAAAAGCCGATTCTCCATCCGGTCATCGCAAAAGATTTTGAAAATCCGTTTAAAATAACGCTGTATGCCTTCATGCCCGGAAACGAGCCGATCGAACAATGTTTGTGATTGTCGTAGGTCAATTCGCAGTACACTTCGTCAGACAGCACCCAAATGCGGTGCTTTTTTACCGTTTCGGCAATTTTTTTCAATTCGGCTTCGGGTATCATGCGGCCGGTGGGATTGCTCGGCGAACAGAGCATAAGCGCCTTTGTTTTCGGCGTAATCGCTTTTTCTATGGCTTCGGCTGTCGGGCAAAAGCCGGTTATACTCGTATCCAAGTGGACGAGCTTTACGCCGCACAGGGCCGCAAGCGGCTGGTAGGACACGTAACAGGGCTCGCAGATAATGATTTCATCGCCCGGATTTAAAACCGCGCGCAGTACCGCGTCAACCGCTTCGGAAACGCCGACGGTAATCAATATTTCGTTTTTGCTGCTGTAGTGCAGGTTGTACTTTGTTAAATAGGAAGAAACCGCATCGCGCAGTTCTTTTAAGCCCCAGTTTGACGTATACGAAGTGTGTCCCTGCTCCAAGTGATAAAAGGCCTCTTCGCGGATAATCCACGGCGTCGGAAAATCCGGCTCGCCGACGCCCAGCGAAATAATGTCGTCGCGGCCGATAATCAAATCGAAAAATTTACGGATCCCCGACGGAGGAATGCCGCGCATAAGATATGAAAAGCGGTCTTCTCTCGTGTTTTGTTCCATACTAAGCGGTTACCCCTTCGCGGCCGTCGGTTTTTCCGCTTACGTAGACGACGTCGTTTTCTTTATAGGTCTTTAAAATAAAGTGCGTTTTTGTACTCCGCACGCCTTCGAGCGCCGACAATTTGCGCGCAACGAAAAATGCAACGTCCTGCAAACTTTCGCCTTCGATAATCACTTTTAAATCGTAGCTGCCGCTCATGAGGTAGAGCGCGCGCACTTGCGGAAAGCGGTAAATGCGCTCGGCGATTGCATCGAAGCCGTGTTCGCGTTCGGGCGTTACCTGAATCTCTATTTCGGCGCGCACCGAAGCGCCTTCGCCGTTTATTTTTTCCGGATTTACGATGGCTGCATATTTTAAAATAACGCCCTCGTCTTCAAGTTTTTTTATGATTGAACGCACTTCGTCGGGCGTTTTTTTTGTCATAACGGCGATATCGTCGGCCGACAGACGCGCATTCGCGCGCAACAAATTCAAAATTTCTTCCATACCGCCACAATACCGATTTTACCCGATTTATGCAAGCCGAAGGATTGTCCCGCAGGATTTCAGCATAAAAGAATTTGTCTTGACAAAAAAAAAGCATTTCCGTATAATAATTACTCTATCTTTTTATGAGGTGAAACATGGCGATTAAACAGCCTAAAGGAAAAACAGTCAGGCGGCTCGGCATAAACATTTACGGAAATCCCAAGTACGATAAACTTTTAAGCCGCAAGCCGAACGGTCCCGGAAAAGAACGCGGCTTGAAAAAACGGGGCAAAATGTCTGTTTACGGCGAACAGTTGAAGGAAAAACAAAAATTCAGATTTGCGTACGGCATTTCGGAACGTCAATTCAGAAACTTGTTTAAAAAAGCGAACAGACTGCACGGCGTTACAAGCGACAACATGATTTCATTGATGGAACAGCGCTTGGACAATACGATTTATCGCATGGGCTTTGCCGTCAGCCGTGCTCAGGCAAGACAAATGGTTTCACACGCATATTTTCTTATAAACGGTAAATCCGTAAACATTCCCTCGATGTGCGTGAGCGTAAACGACGTTATTACAACGAAGGACAAAAAAGGTATTCAAAATCTTATCAGGCATAATTTAACGGTTAATCAGGGCGCAAGAGGTTCGTGGCTTTCCATAGACAACGAAGCTTTGTCGGCGACGGTTACCGTGCTTCCCGCGGCTTCCGATGTGCAGCCCGTAGGACAGATTCAGAGTGTTGTTGAATATTACTCGCGCAACGCGTAAGCGCCGCTTGTCGTATCGTTGAACATTGTAAAAACCGGTTTCGGCCGGTTTTTTTTATGCCGGAGGCGGAATTCATGGACGGACAGTCTGTACAAAAACCCCTTATAGCCGTTCCCATAGGAGATCCTGCGGGAATCGGGCCGGAAATCGTTGCAAAAGCCCTTGCCGACGAACAAACGCAAAAATCGGCGCGCTGTCTTGCCGTCGGCGACCGCTCGGTTTTGGAACGGGCGCTGCGCGTGACAAACAGTCCCTTGCGCATTCACGCCGTACAAAAAGCCGAAGACGGCATCTACGAGTGCGGCGTATTGAATGTGCTGAATATCGCCAATATCGATCAAGCGCGCTTTGCATACGGCAAGGTTGACGGCATGTGCGGAAAGGCCGCCTACGAATATATTGCAAAAAGCGTCGAACTTGCTTTGCAAAAAAAAGTTTCCGCCGTCGCCACAACGCCGATAAATAAAGAATCTCTTAAAGCCGGCGGCGTAAACTTTATCGGCCACACCGAAATTTTTGCTTCTCTTACAAATACAAAGGATCCGCTGACGATGTTTCAAGTGCGCAATTTGCGGATTTTCTTTTTAACGCGCCACGTTTCGCTTCGGCAAGCCTGTGATATGGTAAAAAAAGAGCGCATTAAAGATTACGTTAAGCGCTGCCGGGCAATGCTCAAAAGCTTGGGCGTTGAGGCCGGCACTATGGCCGTCGCAGGCTTAAATCCGCATTCGGGTGAACACGGTCTTTTCGGCAGCGAAGAAGTAACCGAAGTGGCGCCTGCCGTCCGCGAATTGGCCGAAGAAGGCTTGCCGGTGTGCGGCCCCGTCGGTGCCGATTCGGTATTCCATTTGGCTTTGCAGGGAAAATTCAACAGCGTATTGTCGCTGTACCACGATCAGGGGCACATAGCCGCAAAAACGTTCGACTTTGAGCGCACCGTTTCGATAACCGGCGGTATGAGTATTTTGCGCACGTCGGTCGATCACGGCACCGCCTTCGATATCGCTGGTACCGGACAGGCAAGTGCCGTCAGTATGATTGAAGCGATCCGTTTGGCCGCGCTCTATTCGCCTTCTTTTACCGCAAAAACTTGACAGCGGGAAAAAACGGACTTATACTGTTTTCGAAGACTCATAAAATATATTTTTTCTACACTGCAAGAGGACGAACATGCACACAGACTCTCAAATTCAGCGTCTTGTTGACGGCTACGGCAGCTGGGTTCAACAGGAAGGCGAAAACAAGGCCGGTTCATGCGCCTTTATGACGAAAAATCTGTATCCGTATTCCGCCGTTTTTTCGCCGATTCAAGTAAACCGCACAACGATAAAAAACCGTGTGGTTATGGCGCCCATGGGGAACCTTAATATGGCCGAAGAAACCGGCCGTCCGAACGCCAAAATGCTTCAGTACTTTTTTGCACGCGCAAAAGGCGGCTGCGGCTTATTGACTACGGGGCTTATTCCGATAAGTCACGGCATAGACCCGACGGTAACCGAGTTGGGTAAACTGAGCACGTTTCCGCGTATAGACCGCACGCGTACCGTTATGGCCGGCTGGCGCGATTTGGCGCAGGGCGTTCACGCTTTCGGAAGCCGCATCTTCGTTCAATTTACGCCGGGTTTGGGAAGAGTCGGACCGCCCATGTGCGTACTGACTCAAACGAAATTTCCCAAGTCGGCATCGCTTAATCCGAACTTTTATCTTCCTGCCGTACCGTGTTTTCCGCTGACGGATGTTCAGCTCGATAAAATCGTTAAAAATTGCGGCCAAGCGGCGGCCGACGCAAAGGCCTGTTTGCTCGACGGCGTGTACTTGCACGGCCACGAAGGCTATTTGCTCGAGCAAATGACGAACCGCGCATTCAACAGAAGAGTGCTGGGTAAATACGCCGACCCGCAGCGCTTCGGTATGGAATTGGTAAAGGCAATACGTGCAAGAGCCGGCGCGAATTATCCCATCATGTACCGTATCGATTTATCGCTTGCGCTGAATGAAACCTACGGCGCCGATATGAAAAAGATTTCTTCGCTCAAAAAGTTTACAAAGGGACGCTCCGTTCAGGAAACGCTTGCGTACATGGAAAACCTCGTAAAAGCCGGCGTCGATATGTTTGACGTCGATTTGGGCTGTTACGATAACTGGTGGCTGCCTCACCCGCCGTCGGGAATGCCTGCCGGCTGTTTTTTGGAAGTGTCGGAAATCGTTAAAAAGCATTTTAAAGAAAAGGGTATTCTTTCCAATGCGGGCGTTCCCGTGCCGATTGTTGCGGTCGGAAAGCTCGGCTATCCCGATATTGCCGAACAGGCGCTGCGCGATGAAAAGTGCGATATGGTTATGCTCGGCCGGCCGCTTTTGGCGGACGAAAACTGGTGCAATAAAGCTTACGCCGGCGATGTTGAAAAGATACGTCCCTGCATCGGCTGCCAGGAAGGGTGCATAAACGAATTCGTGGAAGGCGGACACCCGCAGTGCGCCGTCAATCCGCGTACCGGCTTTGAAGATGTGTTCCCGTTGAGCGCGCCGAAAACCGATGAAGCAAAAAAAATAGGCGTTATCGGCGGAGGCCCTGCGGGTATTGTGTTTGCGCTGACGGCGTCCCGGCGCGGTCATACCGTCGATTTAATTGAAAGTTCAGGTGCCCTCGGCGGAAGAATCGTTCCCGGCTGTATGCCGAAAATCAAATACGACATACGCAATTACCTCAACTATCTTAAAAACGAAGTGCGGGAAGCCGAAAAACTGCCGAACTTTAAATTGCGCCTTAATCAAACGGCAACGCTGTCCTGGCTTAAAGAGCAAAAATACGACACCCTTGTGTGCGCGTACGGAACAAAGAACGTAACGCCGCGTTTTGAAGGCATCGATTCGGTAAAAACCGTGCAAGCCGTAGAACTTCTTGTAAAGCCCGAACTTGCATCCGGTGCGAAAAAAATCGCCGTTATCGGCGGCGGAGTTGTCGGCTGCGAAACCGCTTATTGGCTCGCATACGAACTCGGAAAAGACGTTTCCGTTGTGGAAATGCTGCCGCATATGATGGAAGGAACCTGCACGGCAAACCGCGGCTATTTGCTCTATTATATGAAAAAAGCGAACATCCGTCTGCTTAACTGTGCGAAAGTCGTTTCGTTCGGGAAAAACGCCGTCAACATCGTAAAGAATGTTTCGAAAGGCGTGCCCGATCCGTACAATACGTGGGAACCTATTTTGCCGCCGAACATCGCGAACCCCTTTGCAAAAAAGATAGACGAAAGCAAAACCGTTCCGCTCAGTCTTGAAGCCGATTTGGTTGTACTTGCGATGGGCGGCAAGGCGGATGAAAGCTTCTTTTTTGAAATTCAAAAGGAACGCGTTGCCAAAGAAGCGTACAATATCGGCGACAGTCACGCTGCCGGCAGAGTGCTTGAAGCAACCCGCGCCGCTTATCACCTTGCATTGAGAATATAAGCTTCTTTTAGATTTGCTTGCAAGGGCGTGTGCAAATACGATTTTTCCAAACGCAAAAAGGCGTCGCGGCTTATGTTTTTACCGCCGAAGCGGGCGATGTGGTCGGTGTATACTTGAGAATCTATAAGTTTGCCGCCGCACGCACCGAATGCGCGCACAAAATGTACGAAAGCACATTTTGACGCATCCGGCACAAAGCTGAACATGGATTCGCCGAAAAAGACTTGCCCGAGCAGCACGCCGTAAAAACCGCCTGCAAGGCTTCCGTTTTGCCATGTTTCAAACGAATGGGCAAAGCCAAGCCGGTGAAATTCGGCGTAGGAATCGATCATTGCGTCCGTTATCCACGTGCCGTCCTGTTCGGGCCGCTTTACCGCCGCGCAGGCTTCTATTACCTCGAAGAAGTTTTTATCCATGGTGTAGGTAAAGCCGCTTTTGTTTGTTTTTATCGCGCGGTCGAGCCGCGAGGGAACGTGAAAATCCTGCGGCAAAAGCACAAAACGCGGATCGGGCGACCACCACAGTATCGGTTCGCCTTTGCCGTACCAGGGGAATATTCCCTGCCGGTAGGCCGAAAGAAGCATGCCCGGCGATAAATTCCCGCCGCATCCGACTATGTCGGTACCGCTCTTTTGCGGATCGGGGAACTGAAACCACGAATCGACGGAAAAATACGGAAAATCCGGATCGCTTCCGTTGTGCGGGGCGGAATTACCGCTCATGCGCTTTGTCCGTCCGGCTGCTTTTCTGTTTTTTTTGCGGAAGAAGTGCGGCGCGCTTTTTTGAACGAAAGCGTTATGCCGCCGTCTTTTTCGGATACGGTAACGCTTCCTCCGTTCGACAAAGAACCGAACAGAATTTCATCTACCAAGGGAGCGGCGAGCCGTTCGTCTATTGTGCGGCTTATGTTGCGTGCGCCGAATTCCTGCGAATAGCCTTCTTCGGCCAAGCGGGCGAGCGCTTCCGGTTTTACGCGCAGCGCAACTTTTTTTTCGGCAAGGCGCTCGGCAAGTTTTGCCGTTTCTTTTTTTACGATGTCTTCGATAACCGCCTTACTTAAATGGGCGAAAGGAATAACCGCATCCAAACGGTTGCGGAATTCGGGGCTGAAAGTGCGTTCCACGGCTTCCTGCACGGCGCTTTCGCTTCGGCTGCGCTCCCCGAAGCCGATAAAGGATTTGTTGATGTTTTCCGCGCCGGCGTTGCTTGTCATTATTAAAACCGTATTGCGGAAGTCGGCGCTTCGTCCCTGATTGTCGGTAAGCGAAGCGTAATCCATAACTTGCAGCAAAATATTGAAAATGTCGCCGTGCGCCTTTTCCAGCTCGTCGAGCAAAAGAACGGCGTGCGGTTCTTTGCGCACGGCCGCCGTTAAAAGTCCGCCTTCTTCAAATCCGACATAGCCGGGCGGCGAGCCTATAAGACGGCTGACCGTGTGCTTTTCCTGATACTCGCTCATGTCGAAGCGCAAAAGCTTTACGCCCATACGCTCGGCGAGGGATTTTGCAAGTTCGGTTTTGCCGACACCCGTGGGGCCCGCAAACAAAAAACAGCCGACGGGTTTGTCGGGGTTACCGAATCCGGCCCGCGCTCTTTTTATCGCTTTTGCAACGGCGTCTATCGCGTCGTCTTGCCCGAAAATATCGCGCTTTAAATCGTCGGCCAAGGTGCGCAGCTTTTCTTTTTCGTTGTTGTTTATGCTGTGCTCGGGGATGCGTGCAATGCGGGCGACGGTTTTTTCGATAAGGGCGGTGTTGACTTTTACGGGCGCCGAATCGCATGAACCTTCGCTTCCGCAAGGCTTTGAATTGCTTCCGGACTTTGCGTGCAAGCGCAGCCAAGAGCCTGTTTCATCGATAACGTCGATCGCTTTGTCGGGCAGGCGCCGTTCGTTTATGTACGCCGCCGAAAGGTCGACGGCAGCTTCAAGCGCTTCTTTCGAATAAATGACGTTGTGGTAGGCTTCGTATTTTTTACTTACGCCCTGCAAAATGCGCACGGCTTCATCGCGTGCGGGTTCCGCAATATCGATTTTTTGAAAACGGCGGGCAAGCGCGCGGTCTTTTTCGAACAAACGCGAATATTCTTCGAAAGTGGTCGAGCCTATGCAGCGTATTTTTCCCGTGGTCAAAACGGGTTTTAAAAGATTCGACGCGTCCAAACTGCCGCCGGAAACCGAACCCGCCCCGATAATCGTATGAATTTCATCTATAAATAAGATCGCTTTTTCTTTCTTTAAAAGCTCATCGGTAAGCTTTTTTATGCGCTCTTCAAAATCGCCGCGGTACTTTGTTCCCGCTACGAGGGCTCCCATATCGAGGCTGAATATTTCAAAGTCCCGGAGTAAATCGGGAACCTGCTTTTTTGCGATGCGGACCGCCAAGCCTTCGGTAATTGCGGTTTTTCCGACGCCGGCATCTCCGACGTGAAGCGGATTGTTCTTTACTCTGCGGCACAACACCTGCATGGTTCTTTCCAGCTCGTCTTCTCTTCCTATCAATTCTTCAAGACCGCCTTTTGCGGCTTCGGCGGTAAGGTTGCGCGCATAACGTTCCAAAGCCGTTTTTTTGCGCGGCTGCTCTTCGGCTTCTTCGGAATTGCCTTCGCCCGCGGCGGGAGCTCGGGTCGGCTGCGATTGGGCGTTTTGTCCCTGAACGTTTTGAACAAAGCCGTCGCCGTCGGCATACGAGTTTACGTAACCGATTGTTTCCAAAAGTGCAAGGCGCGACAGGCCCGCTTTCTTCAAATAGAAGGAACAGTGATTTTTTTGCTCGTCGAGCAGGCTGACCAGCACATCGGTGAGCTCCACGGTCGTTTTATCGGCCGACGCGCACTGCATGACGGCACGCCCCATCACCGATTGGTAGCCCAGCGTTTCTATCGGTTCGCTTCCCGTTCCCTGCGGTATCTTTTCGGCAAAATACAGCTCAAGATCTTTGCGTATAAAACCGGGATCCGTTCCGCACAACAGCAAAATATTGAGGACGCAATCGTCTTCAAGGGCTGCATAGAGCACGTGTTCAGGAGTAAGAAATTCGTGTTTTGCGCGCTTTGCTGCGGTAAAAGCCCGTTTCAATACGGCTTGCAATTTAGGTCCTATTTTCAATTATATTCTCCCTACTATACTCTCTCCATCGCACACTGAAGCGGGAATCCGTTTTTCCGCGCCGCCTGTATCGTTGCGGATGTGCGGGTTGCCGCTATGTCGTATACGTATATGCCTACGACTGCCGAGCCGTTTGCATGTACCTTTTCCATAAGCGTTACGGCTTCTTCCGGCGTTTTACGGAATATGCGAACCAAAACTTCGGTAACGAATTCTTTTGTCGTATAATCGTCGTTGAGTAAAATCACCTTGTATTCGGGCGGCTCGTCGGCAAAAAACTTTTCGCCTGCTGCAAGGCCCGCTTCGTTAACGCTCAAGTCCATCTGTTCCGTCCATACTATCAGTATAACATATTTTATGATGATTTCAAATTTAGTAAAGAATTTGCCGAAAGGCAAGGGGAAAACGACTTTATATATTTTCTCTGATTTTTATAATCGTAGAAGTTATATAATCGTCCGGTTTGCCTTTTTTTCCATTCATCAGATAAGAAAATAGTTTTGAAACAGCCATATATCCTTGCTGTTCGGGTTCTTGACAAATGGTAAAGTCAATGAAGCCTTTTCGTATTAGATGTTGTGTTGCAGGAATGTTATCAAAAGATAAAATATACGGTTTGGTTATGTGTGAAGCAGTTACCCATTTTTGTACAGCTTTGCAAACACCTTCAACTCCTGCCGCCGTAATAAAGATACAATTAACGGTAGAGTATTTTTGCAGTGCCGCAAATGTTTGTTTGTAAGCGTACATATCATCATCGAGCGATTCAAAAGTATGCAAAATTATATGTGATATCGCTTTAGTCTGTAAGCTTTGAATAAACCCGTTAATACGTTCGTTATGACCGCGTATATGAAAAGAACCTGTTGCGATTAATATTCGCAGCTCGTCTTGGGTTATGAGCGAAATTAAGCCGGCTGCGGTTTTCCCTCCGTTTGTATAATCGGGGCCCACATAACAAAGACGATCGGTGTTGTGAATATCCGTATTCACGCTGATAACGGGCATTCCGTCCCGGATAAGGTTTTGCAGCACATGTTGAATTTCAGGGACATCAACTGTGGCGATGCACAAGCCCGAAAGCTGCATTTTTGTCAGTTTTTTTATTGCATGGATATGAGTTGTTGTGTCGAACCCCTTTATATGCTCGATATGGAGCGAAACGCCGAAATCCCGTAATTCTTTTTCTGCCCGGCGAAATCCGGCGATAATATCATCAAAAAAAGGATTCCCTATATTCGGAAGCAAACAGCCGATTCTTATCGGCTGTTTACGTGCAGCAAGAATTTTACCGGCCATATTCGGTACAAAACCCAATTCATCGGCAATACGGCGAACTTTTTCCGCTACGTTGGAATTTACACCCGCTCGGTTATGCAGAACACGATCTACCGTTCCTCGTGAAACACCCGATACCGCTGCTATATCTTTTATGGTAACCGACACCGTTTTCTTTATCCGTTCAAAATAACTTCATTGAGGATATTTTCGCACAATTCCTGTTTGCCCGAAGCGG
>CAJPNP010000010.1 GCA_905372025.1 uncultured Treponema sp.
ACTTTACCGCTCCGCCGGATTTAGCCGCAGCCTTTAATAATGCAAAAACGGTAAAGAAGTGGAAGATGTATAAGCGGCATGGAAGCGGGAATTTTTCTGAGATCTAACGCTGCGATACGAGCCGCCTTGCTCGAGCCTCTCGTATCGCTCGGATCGAAGGTCTCGTATCGGGCGGATCAGGGGTGCCCGCTCGCTCGGATGGGTACTCCACACTAAGGCGGGTCAGCGGGACACTTCCGCAGCATAATGTTTGAAAACGGCTCAAAATCCGCAAACGGATTTTGAGCAGCGAGTTTTGACGAGCGAAAGCCCGTCAAAACATCGCGTACATCCTGAGTGCGATTTTCAACCCGAGTTTGTCTTTGCCAAACTCGATTACATACAGCATTGCCGCCGTCCGTGGCGGGACGGAGTGAACGTAAACATAAGGTCGGGGTGTCCGTCCTTATAATGACGGAGTGTCCGCCAACCTAATGCTTTTTACTTTTAAAACCTACCGATCTGTGATATAATACAACAAGTGAGGGCATAAGTTATGAGTTACATCGATCCCTTTTAAAGTCATTTAATCTGTGGTATAATACAAAACAGGAGGACGGTTGAAGCTCACGGCTCAAATAGTGTCGCTCGCTTCAACTTCGAGTTTCATCAGGCTGTCGCCTGATGAAACGTCGTTTATTGTATGCCGTTTTTCAGGCTAAAGCCTTACAAAACGGCGAAAAAAGGCAATTCGGAAGTTCAAACGTCCTCATTGCCTTTTTTAGGAGGAAGTTATGCCTACAATGACCATGACAAATAAAGCGTATCACGAATTAGAACAGGCAGCCCGAATGACCGGAGCGGCAAAAGATACCGTCTTGGAAAATGCTTTAAGCCGCTACCTTGCCGAATTGCGGGAAGACGCCGAAGATGCCGTACGTGCCGAAAAAGCGTGGAATGACTTTGAGAAAAGCGGAGAAGCTGCAATACCTGCCGATGTTCTGTATAAAGAGCTTGGACTATAACTTAAAATGAAAGTCGAATATGCTCCGGCAGCGAGCAAACAGTTTTCACGGCTCGATAAGCCGACGCAAAGCCGAATCAAAAAATATATGAGCACAATTGCCTCACTTGATAATCCGCGTTCCCGGGGGAAAGCACTTACCGCTCAACGGTGTATCGATGAACAGAGGATACCGGTGTCTCAGCCAAGAAGAAGTGGAAGCACTGGACTAATTGGGAATTGGTAATTACCGATTAAAAAAACTTTGACAAGAGGAATATATGACAAAATCTAAAACTCACAAAAAGAAGGGAGCCGCGGTGCTCATCACAGCCGTCATTGTACTTGCCGCGTTATCAATCTTTACCGCGTGCTCAAATGCGGCGCAACCCGATGCGGGAACAGACGGAAGTACAGCACAGCACGAAGCCCCCTTTGTCGAAGGCGGTGCCTCCCTCATTTTAAGTCCCGATCAGCTTGACATTAAAGTTACGGTAATAACCTCGGACGGTACCCCCGTAACGGTAGAAGGCTGTACCGAAACGGAGCTTCAAAGCGGTACCCAAACCGTGTTGCACGCACAGGGTACAACGGTAAAACTTATAGGAAGAATCTTTTTGCTGTACTGTCGCAACAATCGGCTAACCGCACTTAACGTGCAGGGCTTAACCGCTTTGCAAGTGCTAGACTGCGAATCCAATCAGCTGACTGTACTTAACGTACAAGGCTTAACCGCTTTGCGAGAGCTGAAGTGCACCAGCAATCGACTAACCGCCCTTAACGTGCAGGGCTTAACCCCTTTGCAAGAGCTGCTCTGTCGCAGCAATCAGCTGACCGAACTTAACGTACAAGGCTTAACCGCTTTGCGATGGTTGGACTGCTACGGCAATCAGCTGACCGCCCTTAACGTACAAGGCTTAACCGCCTTGCAATGGCTGTACTGCGACAGCAATAAACTGACCTCTCTTAACGTGCAGGGCTGCACTGCTTTGCAGCGGCTACATTGCCAAACCAATCAGCTTGCCGCACTTAATGTGCAGGGCTTTACCGCCTTGCAATGGCTACAGTGCTACGGCAATCAGCTTACCGAACTTAACGTACAGGGCTTAACCGCCTTGCAAAGGCTGTACTGCGACAGCAATAAGCTGACCTCTCTTAACGTGCAGGGCTTAACCTCTTTGGAAAGTCTGGGCTGCGGCAGCAATCAGCTTACCGAACTTAACGTACAGGGCTTAACCGCCTTGCAATGGCTGTACTGCGACAGCAATAAACTGACCTCTCTTAACGTGCAGGGCTGCACTGCTTTGCAGCGGCTACATTGCCAAACCAATCAGCTTGCCGCACTTAATGTGCAGGGCTTTACCGCCTTGCAATGGCTACAGTGCTACGGCAATCAGCTTACCGAACTTAACGTACAGGGCTTAACCGCCTTGCAAAGGCTGTACTGCGACAGCAATAAGCTGACCTCTCTTAACGTGCAGGGCTTAACCTCTTTGGAAAGTCTGGGCTGCGGCAGCAATCAGCTTACCGAACTTAACGTACAGGGCTTAACCGCCTTGCAATGGCTGTACTGCGACAGCAATAAACTGACCTCTCTTAACGTGCAGGGCTGCACTGCTTTGCAGCGGCTACATTGCCAAACCAATCAGCTTGCCGCACTTAATGTGCAGGGCTTTACCGCCTTGCAAGAGCTGTACTGTCGCAACAATCGGCTAACCGCACTTAACGTGCAGGGCTTAACCGCTTTGGAAGAGCTGTCCTGCAGCGGCAACGGGCTAACCACCCTTGAAGTGCAAGGCTGCGTCTCTTTGCAATGGCTGTATTGCTACAGCAATCGGCTTAATGCCGAAGTGTTTATAAAAATCTTTAACGATTTATTCACTCATGGCAAAGCAGCGTGCTGGCTTTACACCGAACGAACCGGCGTTACCGAAGGCAATCATACAGACTTTACCGCTCCGCAGGACTTAGCGGATGCCTTTGATAAGGCAAAAACCGTCAAGAACTGGAAGATGTATAAATATGATGCAGATGGGCATGAGGTTGAGATTTAACGCTGCGTTCGAACGTTTTGAGCCGCCCTGCTTGAGCCGTTCGTATCGCTCGAATCGAGCGTTTCGTATTGCTCGGATCGAATGTGTCCACTCGCTCGGGTGAGTACTCCACACTAAGGCGGGTCAGCGGGACACTTCCGCAGCATAATGTTTGAAAACGGCTCAAAATCCGCAAACGGATTTTGAGCGAAGTGTTTTTTTCCCTATTTTTATACTGTCTGCGCCTATAATGAGGGGTGGAGGTACAGTATGAAAAAACGCTTTGACGACCTAACCATTGCCGATGACTTTATGTTTTATCAAATCATGCAAGATCCTAATCTATGCAAAAAACTTTTAAACATTGTTCTCGCAGACACAATCGGCACTATTACGAAATTACAGTACCAAACGGCATTCGAACAAGGCAGCACTAAGGGTATTCGTCTTGATGTGTGGGTAGGCGATGATAGCGGCAAACTCTATGACATTGAGGTACAAACCACCGACCAAAAGAATCTTGCCAAACGCTTACGGTACTATCAATCGGCAATTGATGTAAGCACATTGACTAAGGGCAGCGACTACAACGATTTACCTGATACCTTTATTATCTTTTTCTGTCCGTTTGATTATGTAAATGCCGGATTGCCGATGTACACTTTTAGAACAGTTTGCACGCAAAACGCACATTTGCAGTTGCCTGACGGCACAACAAAGGTTATACTTAACAGTAAGGCATCCGGCAAAGAAAAAAATCCGGAGCTTAAAGCGTTTTTGGAATACATGAACGGCAAAAAAAGCGAAGACACATTTGTCAAAGAGTTGGAACAGAGAATAGCAGAAATAAAACACAACGACCAAAGGAGGCACGATTATATGATAATGACAGCCTTTGAAGCCGATGCAAAACGGATGGGGAGATTGGAAGGCAGGCGGGAGGGGGAAGCGAAAGGTTTCTCCGACGGTTCCCGTCAAAAAGCACTCGAAACGGCAAAGAATTTTAAACGGCTCGGCTTTGATATTGCTAAAATAGCCGAAGGAACAGGGCTTTCCGTCGAAGAAATCGAAAGACTTTAAAATGAAAGATGAGGCTGTCCAAAAACTGAAGTTTTTGGACAGTTTCCCCGATTTTCTCCGTCCTCTTTTAACTTTTTACTTCCGTTCCAGCAAAAGCGTTTTGGTGGGGCAGTCGCACACTTCGCTCGGGCCGAAATACTGTATGGCGCCGGGGAAGGTATAGCTCGTGTCGATCGCCCATTTGTCGCGCTGCAAAGCGAACTTTTTAAACGGTTTGCCGTTCAATTCAACGAGCGCTTTTTTGATGACAGGCTTTTTGCTGCCGTGGCGCTGTTCCATGTTCATCATCATCGTAAGCGGAACGCCGCCTGCCGTCCATTCTTTTGCGCTTTTTACCAAATTGCGCACCGACGAAAGATAGCCCGTTACCCCGCCTGCAATCAAAATAAAGGCATTGTAGCCCAACGCGTAGCAATAGTCGGCATCGAAGTTTGAAGGGAAGGCGCAGCGTCCTTCATAGCCGAAAAAGTGCGTATATGAGCTGAATTTGCCGTTGTAAGTGCCGGCCTTTTTCTTTTCGGCAAGGCGCTTGGCAACCGACAGTGCCAAAAGTTTTTCCGTGTCGATTCTGCTTACCTGTACGTTTCCGTGCGGGTCGCGATCGGCTAAAAACTGGTCGGCAATGGCTTCGGGAAGAGAATCGAAGGCTGCAAAAGAGCTTTGCGAAAGGTGTGTCTTAAGCCATGCTTTTTTCTCGTCAAAGTTTTTCAACTTGGCAAATTCGTTTTGCTTCAGCGCCATCGTGTCGTTCAGTTCGGCGATGAGAACCTTCATTTCGGGAATGAATTCGACAAGGCCTTCGGGAATAAGCACGATACCGAAGTTCTCTCCGTTTGCCGCGCGCTTGGTGATCACGGTGCAAATGCCTTCGACAATGCCGCGCAGGGTGGTTTTCTTCGCCGCAATTTCTTCGGAAATAAGGCAGATGTTCGGCTGGGTTTGCAGCGCGCATTCAAGTGCAATGTGGCTTGCAGACCTTCCCATCAGTTTTATAAAGTGCCAATATTTTTTTGCCGAATTCGCATCGCGGCCGATGTTACCGATAAGTTCGGAAAACGTTTTGCACGCGGTATCGAAGCCGAAGCTTGTTTCGATGAGGGCGTTTTTCAAATCGCCGTCTATGGTTTTCGGAACGCCGATAACCTGCGTGGGAATTTTATTTTGTATAAAGTATTCGGCTAAAAGCGCCGCGTTTGTGTTCGAATCGTCGCCGCCGATAATCACCAGCGCATCGAGTTTATTTGCCTTTGCGTTTTTTGCGGCCGCCGCATATTGCTCGTCCGTTTCTATTTTCGTGCGGCCGGAACCGATAATGTCGAAACCGCCGGTATTCCGGTATTCGTCGATTATCTTATCGGTGAATTTGATGAATTTATTTTCAAGCAATCCGGAAGGTCCGCCCAAAAAGCCGAGCAGAACGGAATCGGCGTTGCCTTTTTTTATCGCGTCGTATAAACCGCAGATAACGTTATGCCCGCCGGGCGCTTGTCCGCCGGAAAGGATGACGCCGGCTTTTATTTTCTTTAATGCGTTCGCGTTTTTTCCTTTTTGTACTTGGGCGAGCGGTTTGCCGTAAGTGTTCGCAAAAAGTTCTTTTAATTCTTCGGTGTCGGAAACGGCTTGTGTTTTTTTACCGAAGCTGAGTCTGAGGTTTTCCACCTTGCCGCCCAGTACGGCCGGAAGTTTGGGTTTGTACGCATAGCGCGCATTTTGCAGCGCGGAAACGGTTTTCATAAACGAATTTCTCCTTAGGATTTAAAAATTGGGAAAGCACCGGTTATTGTGCGGAACGCTTTTATTTTAACGGAACATGCGAGAAAAAACAAGTATTCGATTTACATCAGCGGTGAAAACAGACGGCAAAAGCTCCACCATGCTTTTTGAATAAAAGGACGTCCGTCCAGCCAATCGAGCGTGTATTCGGTGCAGCCTTCTTTGTCGTTAAAAAATACGGCCGAATATTTTTTTGCGAATCCTTCATCGTAAAAAAACACGTTCGCTTCGTAGTGCAGTTCAAAGCTGCGGCTGTCTATGTTGCACGAACCGATCGTAACGATTTTATCGTCGGTTATGAGCGTCTTTGCGTGAATAAATCCCGGGTATTTATAAAAGCGTACGCCGCAGGCCGAAAGGTCCCGCATGTAAGCGAAGGCGGCGGCTTTTACGTAAAACTTATCCCACCGTCCGGGAACCATAATCGACACTTCTATTCCCGCGTTCGCCGCAATCTTTACTGCCGAAAAAAAAGCAGCGTCGGGCGTAAAATACGGCGTTTGAATGCGCACGCTTTTTTTTGCAACCATAATCATGCGTATCATTGCGTCCTTTATTTCGGTTCGCCCCCAGTCGTCGGGACCCGACGCTACAATTTGGGCGGGAATGCGCTCGGTTACGGCGGGAAGGTCAGTTTTAAGTTCGCACAAAATATTTTTGTTTGCCGAAGTGATTTTTTTGCGCATGACGGCGGGAGTCGGCCATGATTTCGGCGTAAACTTTTTTTTGCCGCTTGCAACAGCGTACCAGTCTACGATGAATAAACTTAAAAGAGAAAACACGCAGCTTCCCGTCAATCGGACATGAGTGTCGCGCCACACGAATTTTCCCAAACCTGCGTATTCGTTGCCGATGTTAAAGCCGCCCGTGTAGGCGATGTTTCCGTCTATAATCACGATTTTACGGTGATTTCTAAAATTGAGCGACCAGGGGCTGCCGGTTTTTATCGCAAAAAACGGCAGCGTCATGCCGCCCGCTTTATCGAGCTGAGCGAAAAAGGAACGCGGCGTTGTAAGAGAGCCCATGTCGTCGTACAAAAGCCTAACTTCAAGTCCTTCCTGCGCCTTTTTACACAACAGGTTTAAAAATTCGTGTCCGGTTGTGTCATTGCGTATGATAAAGTACTGCAAATAAATGAACGTAGTTGCCCGCTCTATGTCGCGGTACAGTGATGCGAATTTTTCTTTGCCCGATGTGAAAATTTCGGCCGTTTCGGCAAAGGTTACGGGACTGTTTCCGTATATTAAGTTCAAATGTATGAGCGAGCTGTATTCGTTCATAACGGTATTCGGCAGTTTGCCCGCCTGCGATGCGAAAAAATTTTCCTGAGCCTGCATAAGCTGAGCGGTTTCGTCTTTTACATATCTTTTTGCGATTTCCATTTTGCGTGTTTTTGTAAAAAAATGACCGCTGAACAAAAAGTATAAAACGATGCCCAAGCCGGGTAAAAAGCTGAGCGTCAGTATCCATGCAAAACGCCGGCCGGAATCCTGTTTTTCAAAAAACAAAATAAATACGATAAACATATAGTTTATTGCGCTTATTATGTTGATGAAAATCGGCCAAAAATTTTCCATGCGTTTTACTCCTTTTATTGAAGCAGCGCAGCTCCTATGCGGAAGGATAGGGTGTGTTTTGCCGCGGCCGAATCATACGAATAATACAGTCCGGCAAAGGGCATGCATGCTGAATCGCGCGAGGGGGGCAAAAACGCAAACTCCGTGCCGCCGTTAAGTACGCCGCATGCGTTCATGCCGTTTGCGTTGAAGGGAAAAAGGCAGGAAGCAAAAACGTGCAGCGAATAAAAATCCCTTTGAAAAGCGCATGACAGCCCCGTTTTAAGTTTTCCCGCGAGCGCGTTTATAATACCGCGCTCGTCCCCGAATACCGCTTCTTCGGCTACCGTTATGCACACCGGCCCTATTTCGGCGGCCGCAACAAAGCCCGCACTTAATCCCGTTTCGTTAAACAGAGCCGATGCTCTCGCCGATGAATAGCCGTAGCGCACGAGGGCTCCGTAATAAAAAGGTTTTGCGTTCCGCGAAAGTTTTGCGGCCGCCTGCACGATAAAGGGGCTTTGCGATGCCGGCCGTATTTCGGTTCCGATACCGCAGGATAGTTCCAAAAAGCCTAAGGGCGTGCCGGTAAACGATAAAAAAAGCGGCGCCGAATTAAAGCCTTGCGGTACGGTTTGACTTCCGCCTTTTGTGCCGCCGAGCGAAAAGTCCGCTCCCGCGCTGAAGCCGATATACATGGCCCCCTTCGGCGTAAGGCGCACGGAAGGCACCGTGCCCGATGCGCTGCCGCCCGATGCCGCGCCGATCAGCGGATAAAACAAAGAACGGTCGATTGTAACGGGGATTTCTTTTGTTGCCGAAAACGACAGGCTTTCGCCGCCTTGAACACCGGTTTCTCCGCGCGCCTTTATGCGCGCAGTATACGTGCCGTCTTTTACGACTTGTCCGTTTTCGGCACGGCCGTCCCATACGCATTCCTGATTTTCCCGTGTAAAGGGGCCGACGCGGCGCCGGTATATGATTCTGTCCGAAGCATCGTATATTTCCAATTCGCCGTCGCCTTCGGCCGTTACGGAAAAATAAAAGCGGCACAAGCCCAAAGCGCCCGGATTGTACGGGTTAAACCGTTTTTTCCCGGCGGAAAAAGAAGTCAATTCAAAATCCGCATCCTGTAAATGAAAGTCGAGGTTGACGCTTGTCCCGCGGAATACGTACACGTTTGCGCTTTCGCTTTTTTTGCCGAATTTTTTTACTTCAACCGTATGGTAGCCTTCGCTTACTTTTAAAGTCCATTCGGAACTTCGTACGCCGTCCACGTACAATTCGGCACCGGGCTCGTTGACTCTTACATGCAAAACGCCGGTAATTTTTTCCAACTGCGCCCATATTACGTATTTAGTGCCGCCCTCAAAGTCGCATTCGAACTCCTGCGTATAATAGCCTTTTTTTTCAATGCGCAGTATGTAGCTGCCGGGCACCGTATCTTCCAATACGAGGGGGGCGTTTCCTTTGAATACGTTGTTAAGATATATTTCGGCTGCGGATACGTTTGTGCGTATGTCGAGCGTCAAAACGGAAGGCGAAGAAGAGGGAAGTTCCTGCTCGCGGATTTGGAAACCTGATGCCGCGATTTTTCCCGCCGACAAAAAAACGACCGCCGCAAAAAGCAATAACCTTTTAGCGCTTTGCATGTACTCATCATAGCGCATTTAGCGCTGAAAAACCAGTCCATTTTCGACAAAACTGAAGTAATCGGACACTGTGATAATAATGTGGTCGAGCAAGTGAATGCCGAGCAGCTCCGATACTTTCAGCAGCCTGTGCGTTATGTCGATGTCTTTGTCCGAAGGGTCGGCGTTGCCGGACGGATGATTGTGCGATAAAATGACTGCGGCCGCGCGCTCTTTAAGCGGTTCGGCGAATACTTCACGCGGATGAATGAGCGTTTGATTTAATATGCCGACGCTTACGGTACGGATATTCATGACTTCTTGTGCGCCGTTGAGCGAAACGCATAAAAAATGCTCCTGTTTTTCGAGCGTGTAATGGCGCAAAAGCGGCAGCACGTCGGTCGGGCTGTTTATTTTTATTCCCTTTGCCGAATTCAAACGTTTGCCCAATTCTATTGCGGCGGCAATAATACACGCTTTTCCGGCTCCGATGCCGCGGGTGTTCAAAAGCTTTTCCGTGAGGGTTTCATCGCCGGCAGTTTGCAAAACGCGCAGCACTTTTCCCGATAATTGCCTGACCGGAACATCCTGCGACCCGAAGCCCAAAAGCACCATAATCAATTCCTGCGTACTTAAACTATGCGCCCCCTCGGCAAGCAGTATTTCGCGCGCTTGCGGTTTTTCGCGGTTTTTAAGCGTAAGTTCCGACAAAGAATAAAGGTTTTCCATAATCCATCCTTAAATAGCGGTATAGTCTTACACTTATTATAGGGCTCGATTGCATTTTTCCTTAATACAAAGTATAGTTTATCCGTGAAAAAATCATACATGCTTGTACCGATTCTTGTGTGTGCCGCGCTGTCTTTTTCATGTGTTTCCTTTTCGCCTGCAAGACGGGAAGGGCAAAATGCTGTTGCGGCAAAAGAACTTGCTTTTCCTTCAGTCCTTATCGCCGATGCGGGAATTAAAACTGCTTCGGCTTTGGAAGCATTTTTTATTGCCGAAGTTCCCGATGCGGATGTTTTAAAAGTGCGGCGCTTGGCGGCTTTGTATATAATCGAAGCTTCGTTTGAAGGAATCAATTCCGACATAGCTTTTGCGCAAATGTGTTTGGAAACGGGATTTTTACGTTTCGGCGGTTTAATAACCGAGGATATGCATAATTTTTGCGGCTTGGGCGCAATAGACGAAAACAATCGCGGCTGCCGCTTTAATTCCGAACAGGAAGGCGTGCGCGCCCACATTCAGCATTTAAAAGCATACGGAAGCACGGAAGAGCTCCGCATGCCGCTTGCCGATCCGCGATACCGCTGGGTGCAGCCGAAGGGAAAGGCTCCCGACGTGTATGCACTGAGCGGCACGTGGGCGTCCGATCGGCAGTACGGCGAAAAGCTCGCCGGTATTTTAAAGCGCATGGCGCGCTTTTAAAACCCCTTAAAAAAATGCTTAATGAATCAGCGTGCCGAAAAACGGCTTTTCATTTAAAATCGCAAGCATATTGTTGATATCTTTTCCGCCCGCGCATATGACCGAGATGCCCGCTTTGTCGGCTTTTTTGCTCGCAACCGGATCGAAGGGACAATTTTTGCCGGGCACCCATTCTTCGCCGACCATGTGCAAAAAGTCCTTCCACAAAATATCGTCCAAGGGCTTTGCATCGGGATCGGTTTTGGGATCTGCGCTGTATACTTTTTCGATGTTTGAAAGATTGACAACCGTTTTTGCTCCGAAGCGCTCGGCCAAATACACGGCGTCCGTGTCGGTCGAAAAGCCGGGCTTCCAGCCTGCGGCAACCAAAATGCGTCCGGTAAAGTTAAAGTCGGCGGTCGGATCGCAGACAACGGGATCCGCGCATAAATCGGAAAAAACGGCTTTTAAAAGCTGTGCGTTAAGGCGGGTTGCCATAATGCCCAGCCAGTCGGCTTCGTTATTGTCGTATTGAATTAAGGAGTGTTCGCCGGAGCCTGCGCTCGACAGCGAACATACGCTGCGGTAGGAATTTTGATACAGGCGCGCCGGAGCGCCCCCGCCGACGACGAGAATAAGTTTGCGCTGCGTATCTTCGTTAAGCCATGAGCGGATCATCGCCGCAAACGCCGTTAAAAATGCTGTATCCGGTTCCGCCGGCGCCACAATCGAACCCCCGACCGATAAAACCTTAATCATATTTATCATTCCTCCCTTAAAACTTTTAATATATTCCCGTTACGGCAGCGTCCTGCCAGTATGAACTGTACTTTACGCTGCCGGCGGTCGTTTCTTCCCAAATCGACTGAAGCGCATAGGATTTGGGCCGGTATACTTTTTTGCCCGCCACGTGCGCCGGCTTTATATTGTTCCATCCGCGCGAAAACGTAATATGCTGGGCGTCCAAATTGCCGAAGTAAAAATCGGCTGCGGATTCGGGCTTTTGAAAGGCTTTATAGGCCAAACCCGCGCCCAATGCCGGATCGGCGGGAATCCAGCCCACCTCGTCGATGTAGAATTCGCACCACCAGTGGTTGCGGCTTTGCATGTCGGAATCGACCAAAATACCGCCGTTCGTAAGAGAAGGAATGCCTATGGCGCGCAAAAGCGCCGTATACAAAACAGCCATATCGTAGGCGTCGGCCTTTTTGGAAGACAGCGAGCGCAAAACGTTTGTGTCGCCGCTTTGCATGTTTTGCGACACCTTCATGTTTTTGATGAGCCAGGTATATAAAAGTTTTGCCTGCACATACGGATTTTTTTCGTTTTTTATAATCGATGCGGCCAATTCTTGCACGGCTTTGTTATCGGAAGGGGTGACGGCATTGCTTTTCAAATACGCGCCGTACATTTTTTTTGTTTCTGCACTGACTGATTTTACCGCCGATGCCTGAATGCGCGAGTGCACGGCGTAGACAGTCAGCACAAAGGTATGCGAAAAATTCAACTTTTTACTGCTTGCTTCATGCAGCATTACCTGGTGCACAAGCGTGTTCATATAGCGCGGAATCGACGGTTCCGGATTTGAGTTGACGATCGTAACCGCTTTTTGGGAAGACGTTATTTGCGGCAGGGGAATAAAAAGCGTTAAAAGCGCATTCGTTTCGGCTTGAGCATCGCTTATGTCGGCGGAAACTTTTACCGAATACGTATGCATATCCGAATAGGTTTTTGAACCCGTCGAAGACGAAACGGCAAAGTCGTATCCTATGCTTTTGCCGTAATCGGTTTCGACAAAAATCTGTCCGCTTGCTGCTCCGTCGGGAACGCGCACTTGCAGTCTCGTATCGCTCCAAAAAACATAATCGGAATCGAATTCGGAACAGGGAATAAGCAATGTTTCCCGATCGGGAGCGTTATATGCGGAAGTAAACAGCACGCGCGAATTTCCCCTCAAAGATCCGAAGTCAGTACCCGTTATTGTTATAAGGCTTCCGATTTGGGCCGTCTTTTTTTGAACGGATTCTATAAAAGGAATTGCCGTTGCCGGAATACGGCTGACGGGGACGGGGATGGTTTGTCTGTTTGCAAAGATTTCGGCTTCGGAACGACCGTTTTTTGTCGCTACGTACACAAGACCGTCTTCGACATTGTACGGAAGCACCGCTTTTATCGATGTGTCGGTCCATACAAGATACGACGATGTTGTAAGCCGGCATCCGGCGATTTCCACATAAGAGCCGCTCTCTTTTGAAGAGCCGAAATTTTTACCGGTAAGCGTTATGATTTCACCCGGTTCTCCCACCGCCGGATGTATGCCCGTCAGCACGGGCGGCTGCCGGCGCGTCATCGACAGGAAAAAAAACACATAGATGACAAGAGCGATGATGCCCGCCGTCGAACCTATCCTGACGAGCGGATGCTTGCGAAACAGGTAAAGGAATTTGTTGAAAAAGCTCACTTGAATGAAACCTCGGCGCTGTATGCCGGAAGTTTTATATCGGCGTTTTGTGCAAGGGGTATGTGCGAAACGCCCGTCAGCGGAATCTGTATTTTTGACGTGTTTACCGACGAAAGTTCCGGCTTAAATACGTCCATCGCCGTCAATTTGGGCATATCGATATTGACCGTGTAATCGGTTCCCAGCGCGGAAGCCAAAGACGAGGCCGGAAGGGTTTCATTTGAAAAAACGCCGCCGTTGCGTATCGGTTCGGCGCGCACGGCCGCCGTATTTACAGCTGCGGGATATGAACTTTGTGCGGTTTTTCCGAAAAAACGCAAGGGAAGGGCAATGGCAAGGGCTAAAACGGCCGCAGCCGGAATCAGCTTTACCGAAAAAGCCGGCAGCGAAAAAGGCTTGTCCGGCATAATGACGGTTTTATAACTAAGCTGCGCTTTTAAGCGGAGATATCCTTCGGCGAGCCGGCTGTCGGAAAGAGCGGCGTTTGCGGCGTCACTTTCAAGCGTTTGGCGCAAAAACAAATAATGCTCCAAAACTTTTCGGCAGTGCGGGCAACCGTCCGTGTGCTTTTCAAATTCGGTTTTAAAAGGCTCTTGAAGCTCGTTATCCGCGTATAAACAATGAATATCTTTACCGGGGCAAGTAGACATCGTCTTCTCCTATCAGTTTTGCCAGCTGTTCACGCGCTCGGAACACTCTGACTTTTACGTTTCCTTCTGTAATTCCCAAAACTCTTCCGATTTCTTTATAATTCAACTCCGCGTATTCTTTCAGTATAAGCACCATTTTCAAATTGACGGGCAGTTTGTCGAGCGCTTCTCGCGTGCGGCGCAAGGTTTCAGTCTTTAACAATTCCGTTTCGCCCGAATCGGTTTGCCGCCGGTCTTCTTTGAGCGCCCGCTCGTACGCCCGTCTTTCACGTACTTTCCGCTTCGCATAATTTAAAGACGCATTTTTTACAACCCGTATAAGCCAGTATTTTGCGTCGTCAAGCGACGGAAAAACGAGCTGCTTTTCGTGCATTTTTATGAGCGAATCGTGCGCCAAATCTTCCGCCGCTTCTTCATCGTTTACAATTCTATACGATATTTTGAACAAAAGGGGCATTACCGCATTGTATACTTTGCGGAAGTCCCCTTCGTTTGCGGCCGATATTTGTATATCAAACAAAGCAACCCCCGCTAACGTTACAGCTTCCGTCGGTTTTCATTGGCGTTTCCACGTCGTACCCTCGGGCGTATCTTCCAATATGATACCCTTTTCTTTTAAAAGCGTGCGTATTTCGTCGGCGCGCGCATAGTTTTTTTCTTTTTTTGCTCTCGTACGCTCCGCTACCAATTTGTCTATGCTTGCATCTCCGGTGCTGATGCCGGCCGTGCTGCGTTCGGCTTCTTTCAAAAGGGCGGCGGCGCTTTTTACGAGTTCAAGACCGAGCACGCCGTCCGCGACGGAAACTGCAAGTACGCAGTCGGCCGCTTTTATATTTTTATTTTTTACGGCGGTTTGTATTTCCGACAATGCGCGCGGCAAAGCCAAATCGTCTTCGAGCGCCAGTCTAAAAGCGTCGAGACTTTGTTTTGCCTCTGCGCTCAATTTTTGCAGGCAGCGCGCGCATTCTTCAAAGTCTTCGTCGGAAGCGTCTTTCGACGAAAAGCGGGCGTACCGTTCGGCATCTTGTTTTGTCAATCCTTCGGCATAAGCCGATTTAAGCGTTTTTGCAAAGCGCTGAACAAGGGCTTTGCGCGCGTTTTTGGCGCTTTCCATCGCTTCCCATGAATAGGCAAGCTGACTGCGGTAATGGCCGCCCAAAAGGAAAAACCGGTAGTCGAGCGCTTCGAAACCGGCGTCGATGAGCTTTTGCAAGGTTAAAAAACTGCCGGAAGACTTGGCCATTTTTTCTTTATTTACGACAAGAAATTCGTTGTGGAGCCAATAATTTACCCATTTTTTCCCGGTAGCGCCTTCGGATTGGGCGATTTCGTTTGTGTGGTGAATGGGAATGTGGTCTATGCCCCCGGTGTGAATGTCGAATTGTTCGCCCAAATATTTCATGCTCATAGCCGAACATTCAATGTGCCAGCCCGGATACCCCTTGCCCCACGGCGAATCCCATACGAGCGCTTGGTTTTCGAATTTGCTTTTTGTAAACCAAAGCACAAAGTCGTAGGGATTGCGTTTGTTCGCGTCTATATCGATGCGCGCGCCGGCTTTTAAGTCGTTCAAATTGAGGTTTGCGAGTTTTCCGTAATCGGGAAAGGTCGATACGTCGTAGTATAAATTCCCGCCGCTGCTGTAAGTATGTCCGTTCGCTTCAATCCGTTTAATCAAATCGATCATATCTTGAATATGGTCGGTTGCTTTGCACACGACATTCGGTCGGCGTATATTAAGCGAATCAATATCTTTAAAAAAAGCCTGCGTATAAAAATCGGCCGTTTCCAAAACCGATTGCCCGCGTTCTTTTGCCGTTTTAAGCATTTTATCTTCGCCGCTGTCCGTATCTCCGGTTAAATGGCCTATGTCGGTAATATTCATAACGTGGTTGACCTTGTAGCCTAAAAAGCGCATGGTGCGGTCAAGCGTGTCCAAAAATACGTAGGCGCGCAAATTCCCTATGTGCGCATAATTGTATACGGTCGGGCCGCATCCGTAAAAACCGCATTCTCCTGTGCGTATGGGAATAAAATCTTCCGTTTGCCGTCCCATCGTGTTGAATAAACGCAGTGCCATAATGCCTCCCGAATTTTCACTTTTTCTCTTTTTCTTTATAACTTTTTATATTATACTGAAAACCTATGAATACCAATTTACGCAAAATAACGGAAATTTGCAATACTTCTGCAGATTTTCGCGGAAAAATAATATACGGCGAATCGTTGGCTGATCACACGACGTTTAAAGTCGGCGGAGACGCCCGCGTGTTTGTGCAGCCGGACGACGAAAAAAGCTGTATGTTTTTGCTGAGCCTCTTGCGTGAAAATCGCACTCCTTTTTTTATCTTGGGCGGCGGCTCCAATGTCGTCGTTGCCGACGAAGGGCTTGAAGGCTGCATACTGTGTACAAAGACCTTAAACGATTTGAGGTTACAAGACGATGTGCTGTATTGCGGCGCGGGTACAAGTTTTGATGCGGTTATCGACTTTTGCATCGCGCACGGACTTTCCGGTCTTGAAAATTTTGCGGGGCTTCCCGGAACGGTCGGCGGGGCGGTGTACATGAATGCGCGCTGCTACGAAAAATCGATAAGCGACATTTTGCTTTTTGCCGACTATGCGGTGCCCGAAGACGATAAAGCGCGGCGCTATACAATGAACGAAAAAGACTGGGACTATAAAAAATCGCCTTTTATGGCCCGGTGTGCCGAACAAAAGCCCTGCCTCATCCTTTCGGCCGCTTTTAAAGTCGAAAAAGGCGAAGCCTCTCTTATCGAACAAAGGTGCCGCGATTTTATAAAAGATCGCGAAGAAAAAGGACATTTCCGTTATCCGTGCGCCGGAAGCGTTTTTAAAAACAACCGCGCGTTCGGCAAACCGTCGGGAAAAATAATCGACGAAGCGCTTTTGCGCGGTGTTTACAGGGGCGGCGCCCAGGTTGCGCCCTGGCACGGAAATTTTATAGTAAATACGGGCGGCGCTTCTGCCGATAGTATAAAAGAACTGGTACAATACGTTCAAAGCGAAGTAAAAAGGCGTACGGGATTTAGCCTCGAATGCGAAATTATCTTTATTGACAATAGTTTATTAGGCTTTTATACTATACCTTAATAAGAGCCTAAACGAGGGAAGAATTGTTACAATTATCGTTTGTGAATTTCAGAAAAGATTCCTATCTGCTGGTTGAAGGCAAAACCGAAAACGACCGCTTTTATATTATTCAAAGCGGAAAGGTTCACACATTCCGGCAAGGCGATGTACTTTCGGATTCAGGTTCCGTGCTCGGCCCCGGCGATTTCGTCGGCGTTGTTCCCTGCATGTCTTCCCACAGTCAAATAGAAACGGCCGTTGCGGCGACCGATGTTGTTGTCATTTCCGTACGGCGCGATCAGTACCAGGCTCTTATTTCAAAAAATACGCCGGTTGCGATGAAGATAATCCGCACCTTCGCCAACAGAATGCGTACCGTCAATGAAATTCTTACCCGGCTTACTTTAAAAAACAGCGTGGCCGATTCTCCGGAGCGCATGTATTCCATCGCCGCCTATTACGAAAAAATGGGAAAAACCGATTTGGCGGTCTACGGCTATTATCAGTACATGAAAGAATGCCCCGGCGGAACCAATATCGAAAAGGCGAAAAGCCGCTTCGTTACTTTAAAAGCGCGTTCTCATGCCGTTTATTTTGAAAGTCCCACCGGCAATTTGCGCAACTACCCGAAAGATACGATGATTTTTTCCGAATGTCAGTCCGGGCAGGATATGTTTATTATCCAGTCGGGGCAGGTTAAAATATCGAAGGTTGTCGACGACAACGAAGTGATTTTAGCCGTGCTGCAAAGGGGCGACTTTTTCGGCGAAATGGCTTTGCTCGAAAACAAACCGCGTTCGGCAAGTGCAATCGCCCACGAAGACTGCGTGCTTATGGCGGTGAACCGCAAAAACTTCGATCAAATGGTTGCAACTCAAGCGCAGCTTATTACGCGGCTTACGATAACCCTTGCCGAGCGTTTGTGGTCCATGTCGCGCCAGCTTACAAACGCGCAGCTGCGCGACCCCATGTTCAAATTGTTCGACATGCTCGCTTTGCAGCTCGAAAAAAACCGGGTTCCGCTCGGAAAGAATGCAAGCCATCAATTCGACCTTACGCCCTACGATTTGGCGCATATGTGCGGTATTCCCCAAGAACAGCAAGCCATTGTATTGGGCCAGTTTATACGGGATCCGCGCGTCCGTTTGGTATCCAATAAGATTTACATTGTCGATTGCCGCGAATTGATGAAAGCGTCGGAATTTTACCGAAAGCAAAAGCAATCCGCTCCGGTATTGTAAATATGAAAAACGGATTTTTTGCTGCCGCTTTGTTTTGCGCCGCTTTGTTTGCTTCGTTCCTTTTTGCGCAAAAATCGGCGCCCAAATTGAATATAAATCCTGCACCGGAAAAATTACCGTCGGGTTACCGTTCGGTAAAGCTTGGAATGACTCTTAAAGAAGTAAAAAAAGCTTTGCGTTCCGATTCGCTTTTCGGCTATCGGGGGGAGCGTGACGTTTCGCTTTTGCCCGGCGAAAACCGCGTGCTTATCGAAACGTCTTCCGGCGGATATCTGGAACGCTGCTGGTTTCAGTTTTATGAAGACAAGCTTTATACCCTTATTGTGAATTTCAATCCGGAAAAAATAGATTATTATTCGGTGTTTACCAAGCTGTTGGAAAAATACGGCACGCCTGCCGAATTGACTCCCGAACAAGCCGTTTGGCGGAATGAAGAGGTCATTTTAAGCCTTGAAAGGCCGGTAAGCGTAAAGTATATAGACCGCACAGTTTTTGAGCGGCTCGGCAAAGCGGCCAAAATCGAAGAATCCGTTACGGAAACGATCCGCTCCGGTGTTTTGGAGGACTTATGAAAAAAATAGTATCGCCGGCACACTTCTTGCCGCTGCCGCCGGCTGTAAAGCTGTTGCCGAGGGGAGCCGTTTTGCTGTGCTGCGTTATTTTAAGCGCATGTTCGATGTTTGCACTTGACTTTGAAAAAAAAGACTTGACGATTATCCGCCCCGACGGCACGACCGTTCCCATAACAGTCGAACTTGCCCGCTCGGCAAGAGAGCTGACAAAAGGTTATATGGGGCGCAAGCACATTCCCGAAGGAACGGGCATGCTTTTTATCTTTAAGAAAGACGAAAAATTAAGTTTTTGGATGAAAAATACGCCGACGGCTCTTTCGATTGCCTTCATCAGTTCAACAGGCGAAATCCGCGAAATATACGATATGACGCCGTTCAGTCTTGCAAGCGTGCAATCGTCGTATTCCGTGCGCTATGCGCTCGAAGTGCCGCAGGGTTGGTTTGCAAAAAACAACATAAAGCCGGGCAGCACCATACAACTGCCGTAAAAGACAACCGCCGTAAGAGTCGCCGTTGTTGTACAGCGCTTACGCGTTCAGCTGCGATAAAGCGTCTTTTGCGATGCGGTCGTCCGGATCGAATTCCAATACGGCGTTAAAATAGCGCGCGGCTTCGGCCGAATCGCCCTTGCGTAAAGCCAAAAAGCCCATGTTCGACATTATCTTTGTGTTTTCCGGTTCAAGTTTTAAAGCCGTGCGCAGGCATTTTCCCGCACCTTCGTAATCGTTCAGTTCCATAAGGCACAGCGAAAGCTCGTTGTATATGTCGCTGTTTTCGCCGCCGCAGCCGAGCGATTGTTCGAAAGCCGCCTTTGCATCCTGCCAGCGGTTTAAGCGGCGTAATGCCCAGCCGAGCATAAACCACGCGTTCCACACTTTCGGATTTTTTTCCAAAAAGCGGCGGATACATTCAAGGCCTTTTTCTTCTTGTCCAATCGAAATAAAATCGAATGCCGATTTGAACAATTCGTCGTCAAGGTTGCGGCTGTTTATGTCCGTTTCGATTTGGCGCGCACGCTCGCGTTTATATGCGGTGTTTTCATCCTTTTCGGTGTCGGCGCTTTCGGTGAGGCGGAGGTAGGATTCAAAACAGAATTTTGCTTTGGAAAAATTTTGTTGTTTTAAATAAAAAAAGCCGGCATTAAAAAAAGCGTCGGGAACAGCCGGCTCGGCTGCCATTGCTTCTTTATAATAGGCGTGCGCGCTTTCGTCGTATGCGTCGGCGTCTTCGGTTAATCCCGAGCGCCGGTACGAGTCGGCTCGCTGGTCGAAAAACAGCGCCGAATTCAGCGTAACGGCGGGATTTTCGGGTTCCAAACCGCGCAGGGCGGCGAATATTTCGTCGGCAATTTCGTAATCTTCGTTTTTTGCTTTTAAAATCGCAGCTTCAGTCAATTCGCGCAAAATATCCGGTTTTGCCGCTTTAATGAGGCTGCGGTAATACTGCCTGTTCGCATTCGCCGTGTCATAGGCGAGCACGGTTAAAATACCGGCAAAAATCTGCTCTTGCGTCAAAGTGCCGATATCTACGGAAGAATCGGACGACGCTTTTTGAACGGGAAGCGGTATTGAAGGGTCTATTGCAAAAGCGTTTGCCGGCAGCTTAAAATTATCGCCGAGCGCAATAAATACAACCGAATCGAGCGGGCTTGCGGGATTCATAGTCAGCCCTGTGCTTTTTGTGCAGCCGCGTTCGGTATGGCAGCCGGAGCTGTCGATTTTGCCGCCGCTGTAGGCTGTACGACCGCATTAAGCATTTTTTGCCGTACGGCCGTAAGACAGTTATTGATGTGTATTTTGTACGAAATCGGAATGGAAGCTTCATCGAATTTTATTGCAAGCGTAACCAATTCCTTTCGGCCCTCTACCGGTTCGGCATTGGCCGTAAGGCCTTTAATGATAAGCGTTTCGCGCGGCTCGTCGAATTCGAGCTGCAAAGCGGCTTCTTTGTTTTTCAAAAACTGGGCTACGCCCATCATAATAAGTTTTGCGCCGGAAAAAGAAAGATCGCGTATAATGCAGTTACGCGGCACATTTTGTATACTGATTGTCGTTTCTTCTTTCATTAAAGAAAGCCGCCGCTTCGACTCGGCCGTAATAGCGATGCGCTCTTCTTTGCGCTTAACGGCATTATCTTTTGTTTCGAGCAGGCGGCCGACTATTTCGATAAGGTCGTCGGGCGGCTTTGAGTTGAACGTTAAAGTTGCAATGGCAAGTTCTTTGGAATTCATGTACGGATCCATCGCGCTGACGTGCGCACTGACAAAAAAACTCATTGTCTGTCTGTTCGGATCCGAAAAGAAAAACCGCAAACTTACCGGTGTATTCACTTTTTGTATGGCGGCATAAGCTCCGCCTTTTGTACCTATGATAATTCGCGCAAGGCTCAGTGACGAAGAGTTTATTATACACGGCCATTGCCCGCTGTTGCATTTTATATAAACCTGTCGCGGGTCGAGATTCAATGCTTTTATGATTTCTTTAGAAAACATTATCTCCATGTCCCGATACGAGTCGTAAAAGCGGGATATTTGCTGACTTGTCATAACGCCCATACGTACATAATAATTAAAAAAAAACGATTGGTCAATCGTTTTTCACAGCGATTCACCATGAGCAAAAATCGGCAAAAAAACTGCCGGTTATCTTTTTACATACCGTATGCCGAGAGCGTTGGCCGTTTTGCGTTTGGCGCGCACCGAATACGCGGGAAAATCGGGAAAAATAAGGGCGACAGACCCGCCTCCGTCGAGTTGAACGGCATTCAGGGCACCCGCATTTTTTAAAATATGCGCACAATCTTCAAATGAAAGCCCGCGCGAAAAAAGATTTTTTTCTACGGTTAAAAGATAAAGCGTATAACCGTCTTCACCGATTCCTACGGCGGTGCGCGCGTTGCGGATGTTTTTAAATGGACGGATGGTTCCGTTTTCCAAAATCGTCCAAAATCCGCCGAAGGCAAGATGCGCCTGTTTTACCGAAGCGTCCGTTTGACTGTTTACAATATACGCGCGCTTTGTGCGGTCGAAACATAAGGCGGCGTATTCGCTTCGGGCGGCCGACAGTTCTTTACCGTTTCGTATATAAAGTCCGCACAATTTCAGTTTGCCCGAAAAAAAAGGCACGTAATCGAAGGGGGTCGCGTTTACCGCCGCAAAAAAGCCTTTTTGAGCGGCTTTGCGCGAAAGAAATGCCGCGTCCGTAACGCCGTCTTCCATGCCGTCTTGAGGTATTCCGTCAACTTCGATGAGGGGGTCGGCAAGATGTATGCGCACAAGCGTATAGCGAAATCTTTCCCGCTTGTTTTCGCAGCGCAGGTAATATACGGGCGGAATAAGATTTTGCCATTGAGAAGATGAGGGGGCGGCAAATAAAAGTTCTCGTTCGGTATCGGCTGTAAAGCCTATTCCGGAACCGGTTGCGCAGCTTTGTAAAAAGAGGCAGGCGACACACAGCGCCGAAAAACACAGCCGCAAAAAAAACGGTGCGCCTGAAAACGTTTGTTTTCCGGACACACCGTTTCGGTTTTTAACGTTGCCGATCAATATGCACCGTGTCCCGTATCGCGGGTTTTTCTGTTCTTTTTCATCAATTTGCGCTGGAGGGTTTTATTTTTGCGATTTTTGATGGTTGAAGGTTTTTCAAAATATTCCCGCTTTTTCCATTCACGGATAATTCCTTCTTTTTCAACCATTCGTTTAAAACGCTTAATGGCTTTTTCAAGGTTTTCGGAATCATCGATCATGATATGAGCCAAATGTAATCACCTCCTTCGGCTATCCCTAAAACTTAAGGATTCCATTTTAGCGGAAAACGATTTTACGGTCAAGTAGATGTGTAGTATAGAGCGCATGCGGAGTGCTTTTCCGTTTTTATTATTTACGTTATACTAAAGCTATGTCGGACTCTTATGCAGACGGGCGCGAAAAGTTTTCCGTAGCCCTTCTTTTTGAACTGTTTGCCGTATTTTTTAAAATCGGCTTATTTACTTTCGGCGGCGGTCTTGCGATGCTGCCGCTTTTAACCGAAGAATTGTCGATTAAACGGGCGTGGACCAGCCGCGACGAACTTTTGGATTATTTTGCGATAGGGCAGTGTACACCCGGAATTATTGCGGTAAACGTTGCGACCTTCGTCGGTTATAAAAAACAAGGCGTTGTCGGCGGCATTGTCGCAACGCTCGGTATGGTAGCGCCTTCGGTTATCGTCATAACCGTTTTGGCTTTGTTTTTTGCCAATTACGCCGCCCTCGCTCCCGTAAAAAAAGCGTTTGCGGGTATCAACATTGCCGTTGCCGCCCTTTTAACCAAGGTTGTGTGGACTTTTTTGCGCGGCGCCGTTCATAAGGTGTGGCACGCCCTCATTACGGTATCGGCCTTTTGCGCCGTTACGTTTTTCCGCGTACATACCGCGTGGATAATTCTTGCGTCCTTTGCGCTCGGTTTTTGTGTCTACGCATATTCGGCGCGGCAAATTAAAGCTGCGCATAAAACCGGTAAAACCGCGCGTCAAGTCAAATCGGCACCGAACGATAACCGCGGAGATACGGAAGGAGGGGCAAAATGACCTTGTGGGCTTTGTTTTGGCGCTTCTTTTTTATCGGTTTATTTACGATCGGCGGCGGTCAGGTTGCGATAACGCTTATGTATCAGGAATTGGTGGACAGCGGTATTATCGATGCCGAACTTTTTTACAACATGCTTGCCGTTTCCGAATCGACTCCCGGGCCTATCGGCATAAATATGGCAACCTATTTAGGAACCGAAATGTTCGGCGTGTGGGGCGGCATTATCACGACGCTGGGAACCGTTACGCCTTCGGTTATCGTCATTTTAATAATCGCGCGGTTTTTCAGCCGTATGCAGGATACGCTTGCGGTTAAAAGTTTGTTTACCGTGCTGCGCCCGACTGCGGCGGGTCTTGTCTGCATTGCCGCATGGAACGTCTTTAAAATTTCGGTTGTGCTGCTGAATAAAGCAAAATTGAGCGGTGTTTTAGCCGATGCGTTCGAGTTTCCGCGTATTGCCGCATGGCTTGTGTTCAGTTTTTTGCTTTTCAAAACAAAACTGCCGGCGATTTTATACATCGTGCTGGGCGCACTTTTCGGTTTGATTTTTTTATAAATCTTGACTTTTATTGCGAATTTCTCTATCATAAAGATAGAATTTTATAGAGATAGGAGAGCCTATTATGATTAAAGTAGGAATTAACGGTTTCGGCCGCATCGGACGCATGGTGTTCCGCGCCGCCGTACAGAATTTTGCAAGCGATATTCAGATTGTCGGTATCAACGACCTTCTCGATCCCGATTATCTTGCATACATGCTTAAATACGATTCCGTACACGGCCGGTTTAAAGGCGATGTAAAAATCGATGGAAACACGATGATTGTAAACGGAAACAAAATCCGCCTTACTGCGGAAAAAGAACCCGCAAATCTTAAATGGAATGAAGTAGGCGCCGATGTTGTTGTCGAATCGACCGGATTTTTCCTTAGCGACGAACTTGCCCGCGCCCACATTACAGCCGGTGCAAAAAAAGTCGTGTTGTCGGCTCCCTCAAAAGACGCCACCCCGATGTTTGTATACGGCGTAAACCACAAAACCTACAAAGGTCAGGACATCATTTCCAACGCTTCCTGCACGACCAACTGTCTTGCCCCCTTGGCAAAAGTACTGCACGACGCGTTCGGCATTAAGCGCGGTCTTATGACGACCGTTCACGCCGCCACCGCTACGCAAAAAACCGTCGACGGTCCTTCCAAAAAAGACTGGAGAGGCGGACGCGGTATTCTCGAAAATATCATTCCGTCTTCAACCGGAGCTGCAAAAGCGGTCGGTAAAGTTCTTCCCGAATTAAACGGAAAACTCACCGGTATGTCCATGCGCGTTCCCACCTCCGACGTTTCCGTCGTAGACTTGACGGTTGAATTGAACAAAGAAGCCACCTACGAGCAAATCTGTGACGCTATGAAAAAAGCTTCCGAAGGCGAGCTTAAAGGCGTTCTCGGTTACACCGACGAAGCCGTCGTTTCCACCGATTTCCGCGGGGAAGCACGCACTTCCGTATTCGACGCAAAAGCCGGTATCGCCCTTGACCCGACCTTTGTAAAAGTTGTTTCGTGGTACGATAACGAATGGGGTTATTCGAACAAACTGTGCGAAATGATCCGCGTCGTTGCGAAATAATTTGTAACACCGTTTCTTAAAAACCGAAAATCATAAAAAAGAGTCCGAAAACTGAAGTTTTCGGACTCTTTTTTTCTATTCTATGTGGAACCTGAAAAAACAACTGTAACTCTACTCATACAGCAAATATAAAAAATTGTTGACAGCTTAAAAAAGTCGTTGTACACTTATATTAAGGTAAACGTTTACCTAAGTAAAACGTTTACCTTAGCGAGGTGTTTTCTTTGACTACCATTAAAGATATCGCTCAGCTGGCTGAAGTTTCAATCGCTACCGTTTCCAAAATTAAAAACGGAAACGACCGTAATATAAGCCGTGCTACGCGCGATAAAGTCAATCGACTCATAAAAGAAAACAACTATGTTCCCAATGCCGTCGCAAAAGGCCTCAAAAGCAAAAGGACTAAGACACTCGGTTTTATTCTTCCTGATATCAGTAACCCGTTTTTTCCCGAAATTGCCAGAGGCGTAGAAGATATTGCATGGGCACATCGTTTTTCCGTTACTTTTTGTAATACGGATAATGATACACAACGGGAAGAAGATGCTTTACAATTGATGCAATCAAAGATGGTTGACGGCGTAATCGTAACTCGCTCAATGTTCGGAAAATCATCCGAAATACTCACAAAATACAATTTTCCGATAGTCGTTGTAGACCGCAAAGGCAAAACCGGCCGCGAAAAAGTGGGAGAAATAGTTATAGATGCGAAAAAAGCTTTTTTCGACGTTACTGAGCATCTTATTGCTTGCGGTTGTAAAAATATTGCGTATATTTCCGCAAAAGGGAAATATGATAATGAACGATATAACGGTTTCAAATCGGCTTTAATTCATGCCGGATTAGATTTAAATGAAAAATCGGTTTATCGTGCTCAATACAATGTAGAGACCGGTATCGAAGGTGTTGAAAAAATCTTTGCGCAGTATGACCCCGATGCTATTGTATGCGGAAACGATCTGATCGCTGTCGGTGTAATGAGCGCGTTAAAAGACAAACAGATTTCCGTTCCCGAAAATATTAAAATTACGGGGTTTGATGATATTTATTTTTCCCGTTTTCTCAGCCCGTCATTGACAACAGTAAAACAGCCTGCGTATGAGATGGGGGCCGCTGCAGCGCAAATGTTGATTGATTTTATTGTTACCGGCAAACCGCTTTGTATGAAAAAGCTTGATTATCAACTGATTGTCCGTGAAAGTACAGTGCTTAACTCCCCAAAAGGAGGGTGTTAAATATGAAACACATTAAAAACTACGAACCTATTTGTGAATGTGAATTCGGTAAATTGGCTGAAAAAGTTGATTTAAAACCGGATTTTTTCAGCGGGTTTGACCCCAAAAAGAGAAAAGAAATTGTAAAAGCGGAAGCCGATTTTTATCACCGTATAACCGAGCCCTTCTCAGTTGATACGCATATTATTACGGAATTTATCGGTATCCCTGCACGGGACGGGTTTGCAATTCCGGTAAAAGTATATCGGCCGGTAAATACAAAGGGGGTGCGTCCTGCGTTTATTTTTATACATGGCGGCGGTTTTATAACGTGCTCAGTCGAGACACATAATTTTGTTCCCGCATATATAGCAGCACATTCCGGTTGTATATGTTTTAGCATAGATTATCGTCTTGCCCCCGAGTTTAAATTTCCGAAAGGTCTTGAAGATTGTTATGACACAGCAAAGTGGCTTATACAAAATGCCGAAAAAATCGGAATCGACGCTGCCAAGGTTGCGGTAGGCGGCGATAGCAGCGGAGGAAATTTTGCAGCGGTTCTTTCGCAAATGGCAAAGCAAGATAAAGAAGTTGCTTTTTGTAAAGAAGTTTTAATTTATCCCGTTACGGATTTGTCGAATGATATTCCGAAGCGTTCCGCCGAAGTGTATGTGCCGGTCGGTTCTTCCGACGGGGAAACACCGTCTCCTTCTTTTTTGCAAATGTATCTTCCCGACGGTACCGATGTGCACAATCCCATGATATCACCACTTTTCGGCGATGATTTATCCGGTTTGCCGAAAACTCTTTTTATCTTGGCGGAGTGTGACGCATTTTGCGATGACGGTTTGTATTATGCAAAAGCTTTGCAAGACAGCGGTGTTGATGTCTCATTTTATATTTATAAAGGAATGCCCCATGCATTTATTCTGCGCACATATGAGGAAACGTTCGCTGCATTAGATGAAATATGTAAATTCTTAATTGAATAGCATAAATCGGTTTTTAACCGATTGAATACAAAATAAAGTTTTTATAGGAGGATTCAATGAAAAAACTTTTGGTTTTATTCACGGTTGCTTGTACGTGCATAGGATTGGCATTTGCAGGCGGGACAAAAGAGGAAAGCGGATCTGGTAAGCCCTTTGTCGGACTTGCCATGCACAACCAAACGGAAACATGGGCTGTTCAGTTTAAAAACACCTTTGTTGAATACGCTAAATCAAAGGGCTTTAAAGTGACGGTAACCGACGCAAATAAAGATGTTACAAATCAAGTCGGACAAATTGAAGATCTTGTTTCTTTGGGTGTTGATTCTTTAGTCGTTTTGCCTGCCGATTATACCGCTCTCGGTCACGCTTTAAAAACCGCCTATAATGCAGGTGTCAAAATTGTCAATGCGGATTCCAAAGTTGTTGAAGACGATCAAAAATTTGTATCATGTTTTATCACTGCAGACTGTTATTCCGGCGGCTATGCGATTGGAAAGTATCTTTCAACCAAATTGGCTCGAAATGCTAAAATCGGTGCATTGAATTATCCTCAGCTTTCCGTTATCGCCGTCAGGTTCGATGGACTTGCCGCTGCGCTTAAAGATGCAGGACGAAGCGATGTCACGATTATCAATAAAGATGCTACCGATCTTTCCGCTATTTCTTCTTATACCGAAGATATGTTGATGGCTAATCCGGATATCAGTGCCTTTGTGTGCCTTAACGATAACACCGCCTTGTCTTGTGCAAGTACTTGCAGACAAATGGGTAAAAAAAATATTATGGTATTCGGATTTGACGGTTCTCCTGCCGCAAAGCAGGCTATTGCAGTCGGTGAAATGACAGGATCAGGGGTATATTCTCCTATTGACTTGGCTAAGTCTGCCGTTGATGCTGTCAATGCGATTATTAACGGTGCCCCTTATGAGCGGGAAACGCTTGTTAATATGTGGTTGATCGACCCCGATAATATTAAAAAAATGGACCTCAAAAATTGGTCATGAATTTTTGATACTGTTTAATCGTTGACATTAAAAAGAATAAGGGTTGCCGAAAAAGCAATCTGCTTTTGAAGCAGCCCTGTATTTCTTTTTATCTGCGAGGAGGAGCGATGGATAAATTTCTGCTTGAAATGAAAAATATTCACAAGAAATTTCCCGGTGTGTATGTTCTTAAAGGGGTAAATTTGGAATTACGCGCAGGGGAAGTCCTTGCTGTTATCGGAGAAAACGGTGCCGGTAAATCCACGCTTATCAATATACTTGGCGGAATTCATAAAAAAAACGAAGGAGAAATATATTTAAACGGTCAAAAAACTGCTATTGAAAATGTTCTCGACGCGCGTAATGCCGGAATCGGTATCATACACCAAGAACTTTGTCTTGTTCCTCATTTAACGGTAGCGGAAAATATATTCTTAAACAGAGAACCGGTCGGCAAAGCAGGACTGATAGATTTTCCGAAGTTGTACCACAATGCCGCCCAATTTATAAATGAACTGGGGTTGTCGATAAATCCCGATGCTAAAGTTTCAACACTGCCGATTGCGCAGCAGCAAATGGTCGAAATAGTAAAAGCCGTTTCTTTTAATTCGCAAATTATAGTAATGGATGAACCGACGTCTTCTATTTCGGACAAAGAAGTTGCTGCACTTTTTAAATGTATTAAGGATTTAAAATCTCGCGGTATCGGTATAATCTATATATCACATAGGCTTTCAGAACTTTGGCAGGTTGCCGATAGAGTATTGGTTCTTCGTGACGGACAAAGCATACGGACTTTGAGCGTTTCGGAAACGTCCAATGACGAACTTGTAAAATTGATGGTCGGCAGGGAAATCGCAAACTATTATTCACGAACTCATCATATCGAAGGGCAAGTTGCTCTGGAAGTTGAAAATCTCACCACAACGAAAGTAGAAAATATTAACTTTACATTGCATAAAGGAGAAATTCTCGGTTTTGCGGGGCTGGTCGGTGCAGGGAGGACTGAGACCGTGCTGGGGATTCTCGGATTTGATAAAATAAAATCTGGAAAAATTAAAATATACGGTACTGAATGTCGGTTTAATAAACCTGCTGATGCCTATGCAAGCGGAATCGGTTTTATTCCTGAAAGCAGGCGCGAGGAAAGTCTCTTCCCCCTGATGTCCGTCAAATTCAATTTAACAATTAAAGCACTGAATCAATTTATTCGCGGGGTTAAGGTTAATTTTACCAAAGAGTACGATATTACCGAAAGATTTATTCAAGAGATGAAAATAAAAACGCCATCTCCCGATGCGTTTATACAGAATCTGTCGGGAGGCAATCAGCAAAAAGTAGTTATTTCAAGTTGGCTTGTTACAAATCCCTCTATTTTAATTATGGACGAGCCTACAAGAGGAATTGATGTCGGTGCCAAAGCCGAGATTTATGCGTTAATGAACGCTTTGGCAATGCGGGGAATCTCGATAATCATGATTTCTTCGGACCTTCCGGAAGTAATCAACATGAGTGATCGGGTGATTGTTATGCGGGACGGAAGAATTTCAAAACTGCTTGAACATGATCAAATCACTCAAGAAGAAATAATGAAATATGCTGTTGATGTGGATATTTGAGGAGTATGTCATGAAACAAAATAAATCTTTAAGACACTGGTTTTTACATTATGCGGGGCAATTAGTATTTATCGCCATATTGTTTGTTGTCATAACTATTGCCGACCAAAAGAAAGTATTCTTAACAACGGGTAATTTACTCAATGTTATGCGCCAAGTTACGACAAATGTATTCGTTGCTTGCGGTATGACGCTTATTTTGATTGCCGGAGGGATCGATCTCTCTATCGGCGCTGTTATGGCGATTTCCGGTATGACGGCTGCGTACTTATCTTTGTCGGAAATTCCTTTTGCGTTGTGTGTTGTGGGCGGGCTTGCTGTCGGAGCAGCTGCCGGTTTTGTAAACGGCTTAATCGTTTCTCAAACCGATTTGCAGCCATTTATCGTAACGTATTCAACACAGATAATTTTGCGCGGAATGGTTTACGTTATTACTGCTGCCGGAACGTATCGTATTACAAATAAGAGTTTTCTTGCCTTCGGCGGGGCTTCGTTGGGACCGATTCCGTATCCTGTCATATACATGATAATCGTTGTAAGCATTGTGGTTGTTCTCCTAAATTATACTAAATTCGGAAGGCATCTCTATGCAATCGGCGGGAATGCAAAGGCTGCTCAATTTGCGGGAATAAATATAACAAAAATAAAAATCGGCATTTATACACTTTCAGGTATTTTAGCTTCCCTTTCCGGTCTTGTTCTAACAAGTCGTAATTCATCGATGCAGCCGAGTTTGGCTACGGGAGCGGAGATGGATGCCATTGCCGCAGTCGTTCTGGGCGGAACATCTATGGCTGGCGGACAAGGAGCGATTGCGGGAACAGTGCTCGGATCTTTTATTATCGGTTTTATTAACAACGGTTTAAATCTTTTGGGGATGAATAGTTTTTGGCAATATATCGTAAAAGGAATTGTCATCCTCATTGCGGTATATCTCGATTTTATTAAAAATAAACGATTGGCAAAGGGAACCTGAAATATGAAAAAAAATATGTTGCTTAATTCAAATATTTCATCGGCAATATCTAAAATGGGGCATACGGACGGTATCGCGATTGGCGACTGCGGCTTACCGATACGGGGTAATGTTGAGCGTATCGATCTTGCTTTGACAAAAAATATTCCGACCTTTCTTCAAACTTTGGATGCCGTACTGTCTGAACTATGTGTAGAAAAGATAGTCCTTGCAGAGGAAATTAAAACCGTTTCTCCCGCTATGCTTTCCGAAATTTTAAAACGCTTTGATGACGATGTAAAACTTGTGTTTGTCTCGCATGAAGAACTGAAAAAGGCAACGGAAAAATGCGTTGCAGTTGTCAGAACCGGAGAATGTACTTCTTTTGCCAATGTAATATTGTATTCGGGCGTTACGTTTTAACAAAAGGGAAAATGCAGTTATTCTTTCAACCCTTGCCTGTTATTCCGCAAACTGTTATCATATCGAAGTATGAATCTTAACGATAAGCGCATTCAAGCGTATACTAAAACCGCGCAGGGTGCGAAAGACGATACCGTCGGCAAAGTACGCACGCATATGGATGAACTTATGAAGCGCGACGGTCTTTTAAAATCGGCAAAGCCGGCCGGCGGCGCTGAAAAACAAATGCAAAATCAAGCGCGGCAAAATGCGCAGAGCGGTGCGGCTTCTTTAGCAGGCAGCGGCTCAAACGGGGCCGATTCGGTGTACCGCAGGGTCGCAAAGTTTTTGCTGCTTATCGGCGTAAACGAAGCCGCCAAAATATTGCCGCATTTAACCGCCGACCAAACCGAAAAAATCATTCCCGAACTCGCGTCGATACGGAGCGTTGATCCGGATGAAGCATCCGTTATTTTTGCCGAATTTCAATCGCTTTTGGAACGTTCGCGCCAATCGGGCGGCGTACAGACGGCGCGCACGATTTTGGAAAAAGCCTTCGGTGCCGATAAAGCGCAGGCAATGCTCGAAAAAACAGTAAGTTATCCTGACGGCACTCCGTTCGACTATTTGCAGGAAATAAGCGCCGAACGCCTTTCTCAGCTTTTAAAGGACGAATCGGCGCCGGTACAGGCTTTGGTGCTTTCGCGCTTAAAGCCCGCACTTGCCGCAGCTTTTATAAAATCGCTCGACCGTGAACGCCAAAAAGACATTATCGGCCGTATGGCAAAACTTTCTTCAATATCGTCCGAAGTTGTGCGGCGGGTCGACCGTGCCATGCGCGAAAAATCGCAGACGCTGAGCACGGAAACGGGCACCGCCCTGGACGGTCGCGGTGTTTTGGCCGAAATCTTAAAGAAAATGGATCCCGAATCCGAAAAATCCATATTGTCCGTGCTCGATGAAAACGATGCGGAACTCGGCGCCGATGTGCGCAAAAGGCTGTTTACGCTCGACGATATTATCCGTGCCGACGATCGGTTCATTCAGGAAACGCTTCGCGCCATGAGCGACGGGGATCTTGCGCTTTTGATTGCGGGCAAACCGGAAGAATTCCGCGAAAAAATTTTAACGAACGTATCGAAGGGCAGGGGCGATTCCGTTTTGGAAGAAGAGCAGCTTAAAAAGCCGATCCGTAAAAGGGATGCGGACGAAGTTACCGACGCTTTTTTCGGCACGCTGCGCCGCGCATGGGAGCAGGGAAAATTGGTTATAAAAGGCAGGGACGACGATGTCTACGTGTGACGCCTGGCAGCTTGTAAAGCGCGAAGAATGCGCCGAATATAAATCGGAGGGGCTTTGGTACCGGCATAAAAAAACGGGCATGGAAGTGTTTCATCTTTTTAACGACGATGAAGAAAACCTCTTTGCCTTCGGTTTTAAAACGCTGAATGCGGCTTCCGACGGGGCGGCCCATGTGCTGGAACATTCGGTTCTCTGCGGTTCGAAGCGCTATCCTTTAAAAGATCCCTTTTTGCAGTTAAACAATCAAAGCGTAAAAACCTTTTTAAATGCGATGACCTTCCCCGATAAAACGCTGTACCCGGCGTCTTCGATGGTTAAGGCCGATTATTTTAATTTGATGGCCGTATACGGCGATGCGGTTTTCAATCCCCTGCTTTCGGAAGAAACCTTCGCGCAGGAAGCGCACCGTTTTGAAGTCGGCGATGCGGGAAAGGTTTCGGTGCAGGGCGTCGTCTATAACGAGATGAAAGGCGCTTATTCGAGCTTCGACGACATCGTATCCGATTGCGTCATCCGCTATACTTTTCCGGGAACGCCGTATGCCTTCGATTCGGGAGGCGATCCGGCCGAGATTCCCTCGCTGACGCTCGAAAAGCTGAAGGCTTTTCATGCCGAACATTACGGTCCCGCGCACTGCCGCCTTTTTTTGTACGGGAATATTCCGACCGAAACGCAGCTTGAATTTATTGAAACGCATTTTCTAAAAGATCTCCGTGCGCAGGACGGCTCGGTCGGCGGCGGCGGCGCTTTGCACGCTTTGGAACAAAGCATTTACGATTGTTCGTTCGACAAACCGCAAACGGTTCGCGCAAGCGCTCCTGCGGGAAGCGGCGAAAAGGACGAAACCGTGCTTCTCAATTGGGTTTTGGGAAACAGCGCTTCTCCCGATTCTTACATGCAAGCCGTTTTGCTTTCCGAAATTCTTACCGGACACGACGCTTCTCCGCTTACAAAGGCTTTAATGCAGTCCGGCTTGGGCGAAGATATCGCGCCGAACACGGGCTTGGAATGCGACCTTGCGCGCCTGTTGTTTTCGTGCGGTATGAGGGGCGTTAAAAAAGGCGGCGAGGTAAAGATTGAACGCTGTATTAACGATGTATTGTCCGGTCTTGCGCAAAACGGCGTTTCCGACGACGATTTGCGCGCCGCTTTAATGTCGGTCGATTTTTCGCAGCGCGAAGTGCAGCGTTCTTCGGGCCCCTGGTCGCTCGTTCTTATGCGGCGTGCGTTCCGCGGCTGGCTTAACGGAACAGATCCGTTTTCGTCGCTTAAAACACGGGCCGCTTTCGAGCGCCTTAAAAGCCGTATTGCGCTTGCCGACGGAAAAGCCTATCTGCAAGCGCTGGTAAAAAAACTCTTTTCGGATAATCCGCACCGGCTTTTGCTCACCGTTGTGCCCGACGAAGAGTACGATAAAAAACGCGAAAAAGCGTATGAAAAACAATGTTCCTCGTGTACTTTGAGCCGGGACGAAATCGAAAAAAAACAAAAAGCGTTGCACGCGTATCAAAGCAAAGACGACGAAAAGCTGCGTTCGCTCATTCCTCATTTAAAGCCGCGCGACCTCGAAAAAAAAATAGACTGCATTCACACCGAGCGCACGGTCATTGCGGACATTCCCTCCTTTGTGCACAACGAAGCGGTAAACGGCATCGTGTACGTTATCGCCGCCGTGCCGGTTGACGAACTGGAGCCGGAACTGTATCCGTTTTTACCTTTTTACGCGCAAGTTCTTACGAACGTCGGTTTTAAAGGCATGGATTGGGCGACATCGGCGGCAAAAAGCGCGCTCATTACCGGCGGCTTCGGCGCTTCGGTTTTTACGTCGGCGATGACGCCGCGTGCGGCAAAACTGCCCGAATCCGAGCGGGATTCTCTGCTCGGGCGCGATTGGCTTTTTTTGCGCGTCAAAATGCTTGCCGAATACGCCAAGGAAGGCGTCGATTTACTGTTCGATTGTTTTGAATCGCCCGATTTTTCCGATGAAAAACGCATTAAAGACCTCGCGCTCGAATACCGCAACGATTTTATATCTTCAATTGTTCCGGCGGGGCATATGTATACGCTTTCCCGCTGCACCCGCTATTTCAGCCGTTCAAAATCGGTTGAAGAATTATGGAGCGGATTAAGTCAGCTGTATACGGCAAAACGCATTGCCGCGATGGAAAGCGCGGAAAGGGTACGGCTTTTACGAACAATCCACGAAAAACTTCGCGGCAGCGGCATTTGCGTGAATATTACCGCCGATAAAGAAGGTTTGCCCGGCGCTAAAAAAGCGCTTCAAGCGCGCTTAAAAGCATACGCTTCGCCGAAAGTCCCTTCGGCAACCTTTTGTTCGCGCTTGGGCGTCGAAGCGTTTTTGCCTTTGGGGCGCATAGAAAATACCGACGAAAGTTCAAAAAACCTTTGCGTGTACACGCTTCCGTGCGAAACGGGCTTTGCCGCTTCTTCGTTTGCGGCTTCGGCATACGGTACAAAAGAAGCCGTATACGAAAGCCTGTTTGCGCACTGGTTTTCGAACAATGTGCTGTGGGAAAAAATCCGCACCGTCGGCGGAGCCTACGGCGCCTTTGCTTCCGCAGACGTATTGGAACGGGTGTTCGCCTTTGTTACGTACCGCGACCCCGATCCGGCGCGTTCTTTGGATGCGTTCGTTCAATCTTTGGATGAATCGTCTTCGGCGCGTATAAGCGGGGATGTTTTGGAACGCGCGATCACCGGCTCGTACAGCAAAGAAGTGCAGCCGCGCTCTCCGTCCGCCCGCGGTTTTACCGGTTTTATGCGTTCGCTGTACGGTATTCTCGACGAAGAGCGCGAAGAAAAGCTGAACATATTGCTTTCCGCCGGTTCTTCCGACCTTCAAAACGCCGCTTCTTCGTTGGCCCGTCGCGCGGAATGTGCAAAAAATGCGCTTATATGCGGAAAATACGATAAATCCACTGGAATAATTATTCCGTTGTCCGTATAATCGGGTAAAGAGGATTTTGATGAAAAGAGCTTTTATACGGAAAAATTGCAAAATGCTTAGCACTTTGCATAAAAAGCACGGTTTTATGTGCTGGCGCCACGTTTTCAGCGGCTTGAATCTTAAAACGGGCGACAGAAAAAGCTTTTTCATTGAATTTTTTATTATCAATCCTTCGCGCTCTCCCCAAGAGCCCGTGTTCGGACAGCTGTATGAACAAAAGATAAAAAAATATTGTCCGTCGTACATTATGATTAAAGCCGGTGCATGGGGGAAAAACGCAAAGCAAATACATGAATTTTATCCGGCTGCCGACCTTCAATTCGACCGCCGCCGATTGAATTTGCGCCTTAATTCTTTAACCGTTACCGACGATCGTTTGACCGGTTCGGTTTTTATGAGCGAACAGGACGTGCTTTTGCATCCCGAATATATGAGCGATGCGGGCAGCATGTCGTGGGATTTAAGCATGCAAAAAGAATTCCCTTCCGCATTCGGCGGTGTAAACTGGCACGCGCAGGGAATAAAAACCGCGTATAAGGGAAAGGTTGTATACAACGACGAAGAATATATTGTTACGAGCGAAAAATCCTTCGGCTATTCGGACAAATTCTGGGGGCGCGATTTTACCAGCCCGCTTATGTACGTCGCATCTTCGAACGCCGTAAGCGATATAAGCGGCCGCCCCTTAAAAGATACGTGCTTTGCCGTCGGCTGCGGATGCTCAAAAACAAAGGGCGCGCATAATGTGCCGCAGTATACGGCCGTCTTTTATTACGAAGGCATACGCTACGCTTTCGACTTGAATTTTTTAAGCAAAAAAAGCCGCGTTAAATTTACCTTCCGTGAAAGTACCGAAGACTTGCATTGGCTTATTTGTGCCGAAACATCGAAACATTTATTCGATATAGACGTTTTTTGCATAAAAAGCGATACGCTTTTTATGCATTACGAATCGCCGGAAAGCTTTAAATACCATAACCGTTTGTGGAGCTGCGGTTCGGGAATCGGCGAAATTAAGTTTTTTCAAAAAGGCGGCAAAAAGCTCGAACTGATCGAATCCGCCCGAATCGAAAATTGCTTTTGCGAATACGGCGAATACGACATGCTCGATTTTATTTGACGTTTCGTTTTTTTAATCGTAAATTTATTATATGAATTACGATAAAATGACAGTGAAAGTGCAGGATGCGCTGCAAAGCGCGAGCGCTCTTGCGCAGCAAAAAGATCACAGTGAAATCGGTACGGAACACGTACTGTACACGCTGCTTACCCAGGAAGGCGGCATTGTCGCACCGATCGTCGAGCGTATAGGCGCGGATCCGGCACAACTTGCGGGGCAAGTGCAAACCTTACTCGACCGTTATCCGGTAGTGCACGGCAACGTGCAAATGGGCTTGTCGGCAGAATTTTCAAAAATACTTGCAAAGGCGGAGCAGGAGGCTTCCGCATTAAAAGACGAATATCTTTCGGCCGAACATATTTTATTGGCAATCGCATCTTCGGACGGAGGATGCGCTTCGCTGCTTAAGCAAAACGGTATTACCCGCTCTTCGGTTTTGGAAGCGCTTAAAGCCGTGCGCGGCAACCAGCGCGTAACCAATCAAGACCCCGAAGCGACTATGCAGGCGCTGGACAAATATTGCCGAGATCTTACCGCCCTTGCACGTCAGGAAAAAATCGATCCGGTTATCGGGCGCGACGAAGAAATAAGGCGCGTTATGCAAGTGCTGTGCCGCCGCACCAAAAACAATCCCGTGCTCATCGGTGAGCCGGGCGTCGGCAAAACCGCAATAGTCGAAGGGCTTGCCCGCCGCATTGTCGCTTCCGACGTGCCGGACAGTTTAAAAAACAAGCGGCTTTTAGCCTTGGATTTGGGCTCTTTGGTTGCCGGCGCAAAATTCCGCGGCGAGTTCGAAGAGCGCTTAAAAGCGGTTATAAACGAAGTGCAAAAAAGCGAAGGGCAAATTATTTTGTTTATCGACGAATTGCACACCTTGGTCGGCGCCGGTGCGAGCGAAGGCTCGATGGACGCTTCCAATTTGTTAAAACCCGCCCTTGCGCGCGGAGAACTTCGCGCCGTCGGAGCGACCACCTTGGACGAGTACCGCAAATACATCGAAAAAGATGCGGCGCTGGAACGGCGCTTTCAGCAAGTGTATTGCGCCGAGCCTTCGGTGGAAGACACCATCGCCATTTTGCGCGGCTTGCAGGAAAAGTACGAAGTGCACCACGGTGTGCGTATCCGCGACGACGCCCTCGTTGCCGCGGCGGTACTTTCGAACCGCTATATTACAAACCGTTTTTTGCCGGATAAGGCCATCGACTTGGTTGACGAAGCGGCGAGTAAGCTGAAGATGGAAATCGAAAGCCAGCCGACTGAACTCGATCAGGAAGAGCGCAAAATTTTGCAGCTGACAATCGAAAAACAAGCGCTCAGCAAAGAAAAAGACGAAGCGTCCAAAGTGCGCCTCGATAAACTGAATAAAGAATTGGCGGAGCATAGCGCAAAACGCGATGCGATGAAAATGCAGTGGCAAAACGAAAAGGAGCGCATAGATGCTTCGCGTAAACTCAAAGAAGAGTTGGAGCAACTGCACACGGACGAAATCCGCTATACGCGCGAAGGCAATTTGAACAAAGCCGCCGAAATCAAATACGGGCGCATACCCGAAATCGAGCGCAAACTTGAACAAGCCGTCAGCAGCGAACGCGATGCGGCTTCCGGTAAATCATCCGGCACCGACGAAAGTCTTTTACGTCAGGAAGTGTCGGAAGAAGACATTGCGCGCATCGTTTCAACGTGGACGGGGATACCCGTGAGCAAAATGCTTGCCGGCGAAAAGCAAAAATATTTGGAATTGGAAAGCGTATTGCACAAACGCGTCATCGGACAGGACGAAGCGGTAAAAGCCGTCGCCGATGCAATCAGGCGCAACCGGGCCGGCTTAAGCGACGAAAACCGTCCTTTGGGAAGCTTTTTATTTATCGGCCCGACGGGCGTCGGCAAAACCGAGCTTGCAAAAACGCTTGCCGACTTTTTGTTTAACGACGAAAAAGCGCTTACCCGCATAGACATGAGCGAGTACATGGAAAAATTCAGCGTAAGCCGCCTTATCGGAGCGCCTCCCGGCTATGTCGGTTACGACGAGGGCGGTCAACTTACCGAAGCGGTACGCCGGCGTCCGTACAGCGTCGTGCTGTTCGACGAAATCGAAAAAGCGCACACCGACGTATTCAACGTACTTTTGCAAGTGCTCGACGACGGCCGTTTGACCGACGGGCAGGGACGCGTCGTGGACTTTAAAAACACGATTATCATTATGACCAGCAATTTGGGAAGCGATTTGATTTTGCAGGCGGATACAAACGAAAAGCTGCGCCAAGCTTCCGGTCAAATCGACGCGCTTTTAAAAGCGCAGTTCCGGCCGGAATTTTTAAACCGCATAGACGAAATCATTACGTTCAGCCGCCTCGATAAAAGCTGCATGGAAGCGATTGTGCGCAATCAATTGGAACGCCTTGCCAAGCGTTTTGCCGAACGCCGCCAAACGCTCGAGGTTTCCGACGATGCCGTCCGCTGGCTTGCCGATACGGGGTACGATCCTTTGTTCGGAGCACGGCCGGTTAAACGGGCTATTCAAACCTATTTGGAAAACCCGCTTGCGAAAAAAATCCTTGCAGGCGATTATCCCGAAGGCTGCACCGTTCACGTCGGCAAAGGCAAAGACGGCTTAACGTTTGCATAAAAGCCATAAGATAACCGCAAGACGGCTTTCGATACAATCGGTGAACAGTGTTTTCTTTAGTACTTGATTTTTTTTAGATAAAAAAGGATAGTAAAAGAAAGGAGAAAATGTTATGTTCAAATTGAGCGAATTGAAAGCCGATACGCATGCGCGCGTTACGGGTATCGGCGGCGACAATCACTTTCAAAGCAGAATTACCTCTATCGGAGTAACGGTCGGCAGCGAAGTTACAATCGTTCAAAACAACAAAAATCAGCCGATCCTTTTGTACGGGCGCGATACGCTGATTGCCTTAAACAGAAAGGAAGCCGAAAAAGTTGCAGCGGAGGTATTGAGCAAATGAAAAATCTTACTATCGCTTTATTGGGTCAGCCGAATTCGGGAAAGTCCACGCTGTTTAACGGTTTAACGGGTGCAAAACAGCACGTGGGAAATTGGCCGGGTAAAACCGTCGAAAAAAAAGAAGGTTATTTTGTGCGAAACGGCGTGCGCTACACCTTTGTCGATTTACCCGGAAGCTACGGACTGTCCGCCAATTCCGATGAAGAAGTGATAACACGCGAATACATCACATCGGGCAAAGCCGATGCCGTCGCCCTTATCGCGGACGCTTCGCAGCTTAACCGCAGTTTGTTTATGCTTGCCGATTTTGCCGGAATAAACGTTCCGGTCGTTTTGCTTATGAATATGATGGACATTGCCGCAAAGCAAGGCAAAACGGTTGATATAAACGGCTTTGAAAAAGAACTCGGCGTGCCGGTTGTTCCGATCGTTGCGGCGGATAAGGCGCAATATAAGGATTTATTCGCCTTTTTGGACCGATTCGACGGAAAAAGCGCTTTAAAAACCGCTTCGCTTGAAAAATCGTACGAAAGCGTTCTCGGAAAACCGTATAAAGATTTAACCGCGCTTCTTCCCGCAAACGGCATAGGCGCTTTTTCGCGCATGTGGCTTGCGGCAAAACTTATCGAAAAAGATATAAAAGCCGTCAGGATTGTCGAAGACGGCGTTCCGCGCGAAGTTTTAAAAAAAATAGAAGAAATTACGGCGCATATTGCAAACGGCAGCCTCGATACGGGAAGCTGCAAATTCGAGTGGATCGATTCGCTTATAGCTTCCTGCGTCCGTCAAGAAAAAACGGTCTTTAAAAGAAGCGCTTTCGACAAACTGGCGACGAGCAAACGCTGGGGAAAGCCGCTTGCAGTCGGTATTATTATGCTCGGCCTTATTCTTTCCATGCTGATAGGTTTCCCGTTTATGGGCCTCTTTGCGGTTGTAATCCCGAAACTTTCAGCTCTTATCGCAAAGGGACTTTTGGCGCTCGGCGTATCGCAAGTGCTTATATCGCTGCTGTGCGGCGCCGTTATGACGGCGGTTACCTTTGCCTTTCAAATGGCAAGCTTTGTGTTCGGCATCAGTTTGGTGTTCGGCTTTATGGAAGACATCGGCTACATGGCGCGCGTATCGTATGTGTTCGATAACACGATGTCGAAAATCGGGCTGCAGGGTAAAGCCGTTATGCCGTTTTTAGTCAGCTTCGGCTGCAATATCGGCGGCGTAACCGGATCGAGAATTATCGATTCGTGGCAGCAGCGCATAATGACGATCGCGCTTTCGTGGGTTATTCCCTGCGGCGCAACATGGGGCGTCGTCGGCTTTATAAGCGGAACTTTTTTCGGCGCGCAAGCGATCTTTATCGTGCTTAGTTTGTTTGCCGTCGCTTTTTTGCATTTGATAATCACGTACAATCTGTTTAAAAAATCCTTGTATAAAGGAAAAACGGCGGCCGGCATGATTATGGAACTTCCGCCGTACCACAAGCCGCATTGGAAAAATCTGTTTTTGTCGGTTTTTGACAAAATGGGAGACGTGTTCGGCCGTGCACTGAGCATTATCATATTGATTTCGGTGGGATTTTGGCTGCTTTCGTTCAGCCCGAGCGGGAACATTTCCAACAGCGTTATTTATAAAATAGGAACTTTTATAGAGCCGGTTACGCGCTTTTTCGGATTGCCGTGGCAGCTTTTTATGGCCTTTGTCGCCTCGGCGATGGGAAAGGAATCGGCGCTCGGCGTTTTGGCATCTTTGTTCAGTTCGTCGGCAATATGGCAAGCCGTCGAAGTGCGCAGCGCCGTAGATACCGTCGCTTTGAGTTCCGACATGCTGTCGGCTATATCCAAGCCGGAAGCGCTGGCCTTTCTTTTTGCGTTCTTTTTTAACATGCCCTGCTTAATGACCTTAGCTGCAACGGCACAGGAAACGCATTCCAAAAAATGGACAGTCGGCATCGCACTGTACTATATCTTTTTTGCCCTGATTTTGGCCTTTGCGGCATACCGCATAGGCTTGCTGTTGTTTTAATCTTCCGTTTGCGTTTTCCGTTTGGAAACGATGTGGACTCTGCCGGTGCGCTTCGGAACAGTGCGCGCCGGGGAGTCTTTTTTTTCGGCTGCGGAATCCTTGGACGCGTTTTGGCTCTTTGTGCGATACACGGCTTTTTTTGCCTGCTTTTTTTGCAGTGCGAGCTTGCTTTTTTCTTTTTCCTGCTTTTGGATGAAGGCGAGGGCTTCTTCAAAACCTTTCAGATATTTTTGCATATCTTCGGCAAAGACCGCGATTTGGTGGCGGTCGAAAGATTCGCCGTTTTTATTTTTGCTTTCGACAATCTGTAAAAAAATATCGCCCGTGCGGTTTTCTTTTACATTAAAAAAATACGACCTGTTTTCCAATACGATTTGCGTCGTAAAAAGTTCGCCTCTTGCGCCCATATAAAACCGCCTGTCGAGTTTTCAAAGTTACCTCTAAAAACTGCAGTTTTTAGAGGTAACTTTACTACTTAATTGTATCACATAGCGTCCGCTTGTACAAGCATGGCCGTTTCCCAATCGATAAGTTCGGCTTCAAGCTTTTTGTCGCCGCCTTTGACGTCGCACATAATGCGGAACACCGGTTCGGTGCCGCTGCCGCGCATCCACATATAGGCAAGGTTTTCTCCGGCTCCGTTTTTAAAGATGATTTTTAAACCGCCTTTTCCCGATACGCCGAAGTCCGAAGGATTGAGGATTTCGTTAATGCCGACCGTTGCGGCCGCTTCCCAAGACATAATGCCGTAACGTTCCCGTAAATCCGTTTCTTTTTCGCGCCATTGCGCGCAAAGCATTTTTTGAAAATTCCGCTTAAGCCGTGCGTGATCCGTTTGCGTTATGTGCAAAAGCGCACGTTTTTCCGATACGCCGGTTGTCGCGTAGGCGGGAAGGGTTTGTATGATGTCGGCAAGCGTAAAATCGTCGCGGTATGAACTTTCCCGGCCGGAAAGCGCGCACCACAGATGAAACAAGCCCTTTTTACCGTTTGCGTCGCGGATGGTCAGCAATTTAATTAACGCGAAAAGCGTGTTTAAAGGGTCGCGGACCGCCGCCGGATGGGTTATATTGCCGCCGTTCGAACCTTCACCCAAAATGGGAACGATGTATCCTTTTTCGCGCAAAGAGCGGGCGAGGTTTACGGCATTTGCTTCGCCCACTTCGGAGCGGAACACGGCGGCGCCGAAAGCCTGCGCAATGTCGTTTATGCGCATGGACGTAGGCCCGTTTACGGCGACGGCCGTTTTTTCTTCACCCTTTGTAAAGCGGCGGAATGCGAGTTCGGAAAGCACCGAAAGGGCGAAAACTTCCTGCGCTGCAAGTACGCGGGCTTTTTGCTCTTTTTGATCCCAATACACGATGTTGCCGCGGTCGCCGTCGCAGTCGGGCATGTAGCCGAGCTGCACTTCGTTTTTGCCTTCTTTGTGCAGACGTTCCATTTCGCGCGCGCAATAGATGAGGTTTTCCGGTTCGGGAATAATCGCGTGCACGATTTTTCCCGCCTGAGCATTTATCGCGTAAAAGCCGATACCGTTTTCGCACAAAAAGGATGAATCGATCGAAAGACAGCGCGCGCTGCCGTTCATGTCGCATACGACGGCTAAGGGCGATTGTTTTACGGCATTTTTTATGTTGTCGAAAAATGCGCTTTGCTTTGCTTTATCGCTTTCGGCACTGACGACCTGCCGTGTAAAAGATTCGTAGGCCGCGACGGCTTCTTTTTTTATTTGTGCGTTTTGTGCGTAAACGGCTTTCAAAACATCTTCGGGGCATGAACGCAGCAAAGCCCTTGCATCTTCTTCGGGATTATCCGCGCCGCACAATTTTTTAAAAGAAGCGATAAGTTTTGCCGACTCTTCTGCCGGAATAACGCCTCCGTCGGAAAGCCCGAATTTTATGCCGTTGTGCCCGATCGGGTTGTGGCTTGCCGAAATATAGGCAAAAGCGTCGGCGTTTTTTGCATACGACATTATTTCGGGCGCGGCGCTTATGCCGACAAAACGTACCTTTACATTCATCGCCGAAAAAGCACGGATCATACAATCGGCAATCGCCGGCCCGGTCGGCCGAGTGTCGGTACCGACGACGATTTGAGCTTCTTTTCCCTTTATGCTTTGAATGTATTGCGCAAAGGCTTGGGCGGCTAAAACGGCGAGCGCCGCTTTTTCTTCGGTCAATTCGGCAGCGGAATCTTCTTCATCCCCCGACGCGGCAAATACCATACGCCAGCCGGATGCGGATAAAATCATTGAGGAAAAATTTTTATCGAATACGCTTTTCATACGGCCGCTATTTTATCATAAAGTTAATCCGTACTCAAGATGAACAAATTCAGCCCTTTCCGGAAAAAGGGAATCGGTATGATGTGGGATAAATAAAGCTGTGTATTAGCAAGACTCTGACCGCGAGGCATTTTACACGTTTTTCTTGGGTAATTTTACCCTAAAAGTGTAACCATGCCGTATGCGGGCAGAGGCATGGCTGTATGCATTGTTTTTTATCTATTCCCATTCATGCTGAATTTCTGGCTGTCTTACAATTCTTCAAAGTTCGAAATGTGCCACGGGCTTAAGAGCGTGTGCAGTTGTCCTTCCAAGAGGATTCCGTATTTGTGCGGATAATCGTAGCCGCGGCTCGATTGTATGCACTGCGAAATAAACTGTGCAGCCTTATCTATGGAAACAGGCAAACTTTCATCGTGCAAAAGACTTCCGATCATAACCGACGCGAATGTGTCGCCCGTGCCCGGATACATGCCAGGAAGCCGCTGTGCCGATATTTTCCAAAAAGAACCACTTTCTTTTTCGTACGCGATTGTGTGTACGGTATCGGAATTTTCTTTATCGGGAACGCTTGTGATAACGACAGTGCCCGGCCCCATATCCGAAAGTTTTTGCAGCCAAACTTTCATCTGCGTTTTTGTAAGACGGTTTTTTTGCTCGGTGTTTAAAAGCAGGGCGGCTTCGGTAAAATTGGGCACGATAATGTCGGCCTTTGCAATGAGCTTTCGCATTTCGGGAATCATATCTTTCGAAACGGAATTATACAAACTGCCGTTGTCGCCCATCACCGGATCGACGACCGTCAGCGTGCGCTCCGTTTTAAAGTCGTCGATAAAGGATGACACGATCGCAGCTTGGCGCGGCGATCCCAAAAAGCCCGAATAAATGCAGTCAAAACTTAAACCGAGCTTTTTCCAGTGCGCGCCGTAATCGCCCATGACGTCGGTTAAATCGTGAAACGCGTAATCGGTAAAGCCTCCCGAATGGGTCGACAGCACCGCCGTCGGAACGGGGCACACTTGAATGCCCATAACGGAAAGGGTCGGAATGATAACCGTTAAAGAAGCGCGCCCGAAACCCGACAAATCGTGAATCGCCGCTACGCGTTTTAATTTCGGCTGCATGATTTCTCCTCAATTCAATAATATAGTTCAATAAATATAAATTCTGCAATATAGAGAACGGCGGGTTTCGATATTTAAAAGATTGCGATAAAAAACATAAAAGCGAGGCTCGGACCGCGAGGCGCTTTGAGCGTTTTTCTCAGGTGATTTTGCTTAAAAAGCTCAACCGCGCCGCATGCGGGCATAGCCTCGTTGCGAGCATTTTTATCGATTGTTTTTCGAAACACGCCGTTCATCCTATTTCAATATTACCTGTTTTTATATCGATATGTTTTTATTCCTTTGTAATCGATTGTTTGTACATGCGCGTCTTTTTCGAGCCGGCTGAATAGATCGGCGCACGGCGGAAACGAATCGGCTTTCCGCGATGCAACGAAACTTTCGATTTCAAAGCGGTTCATCGGGTGCCGTTTTATAATGCTTATGACGGCTTCATACGTATCCTTTATATAGCTTGAAAAAGCGCCCGACGTCAGATGATTGATTGCGATGCCGCCGGTCAGTTTGACGGCTTTTTCGATAACGGCGTCGGCCGGGGCGGACACAAAAGATTCCGCCGGGGGCCGCACGGGCGTATTGATATACAGCCTGTCGTGGCGAACCGTGCCGGCAAGCTTTTTCAGCGCGTTAAGTGCCGTGTCGGATGTGTTGATTCCGTCTATGAGCATGATTTCAAGCCAGAGCTGCCCCGTGTATTCGTGCGAAAAGATTTGCAGCCCGCTCATAACGGCCTTAAAGTCGAGCTTGCCGTGCGGGCGGTCTATTTTTTTCCACGAATTTTCGTCGAACGCGTCCATCGAAGGAAGGACGATGTCGGCTTTCGACAGTTCGGAGCGCACCTGCGGATCGGAAAGGAGGGCGCCGTTCGTAATGACGGCGACGGGTGCCTTTGTCAGTTTTTTTATACCGTCGAGTAAATCGCCCAAGCCTTTGTAAAGGGTCGGTTCTCCTTCGCCGACAACGCTTATGACGTCGAATTCGGTATCTTCCGCCAAGCGTTTTTTCAGCTCGGCGATAATATCTTCAACGGGATAAAACATGTGCCGCTCGCCGGTCATGTGCAGCGTTCGGCCGAGTTGACAGTAAGTGCAGGTATAATTGCAGGTTTTTTCGGGAATGGGACTTACGCCGAGCGAACGCCCCAACCGGCGCGAGGGCACCGGCCCGAATATAAAGCGCACGTTTTCCATAAAGCTTTTCAGCTTGCAATTATATGAAAAAAGCCCGCATGTGTCCAGCAAAATACTCTGAAGACAGGGGGGCCGCAGGCTTTTTGTTTCAGCCCCCCCTCTTAAATTAAATTACGATGTGATGCAATGAGCGCGTTTTATTTTCCGCCCATTTCTTTGTACAATTGCGCGGCGTTTTTGGGTGTGATGGTTTGCGTGCCGAGCGTAACGATCTTATCGAGTTTTTTGCCTTCGACAAGCAGGGCGTAGGCACTTTCGATCGCTTCTTTGCCGCCGGTGGGATAGACCATGGACAGGCTGAGTCTTCCGTCCATAACGCTCTTTATGCCGCCGTCGGGAGTGGGAAGTCCGTCGACGCCGACAAAAAGTATGTTCTTTTCTCTGCCCGCATTTTTGGCGGCAATGTATGCGCCTTCGGCCATCGGGTCGTTCAGACAATAGAACAAATCGATGTTGTCGTGTGCTTGTAGCATTTCTTCGGCAATGGTGATGGCTTTTTCACGCAACCAATCGGCATTGTTTGCGGCGATGATTTTGCATTTGGGATTGGCTTTAATTCCTTCGCGGAAGCCTTTATCACGTTCGATGCCGCCGGAGGTTCCTTCCAAACCTTTGATTTCGCAGATGTTTCCGCCGTTGGGCAAAAGGGTTTGCGCTACGTATTTGCCGCATTCGCGTCCGATAAGCGTGTTATCCGCGCCGATAAACTGCGTGTAGGTATCCCCTTCGATTTTGCGGTCGAGCAGGATAACGGGAATGCCCGCTTCGTAGGCGCGTTTGATGACGTTCGTCAGCGGTTTTGCTTCGTTCGGCGAGGTAATAAGCAAGTCTACGTGCATTTGAATGAAGTTTTCAATGTCGGCGATTTGCTTGGAATTGTCCTGCGCCGCATCCGAAAAGATGACTTCGAACATCGGATAGTTTTTTGCGGCGGCTGCTATTTGAGCGTTCATGGCGACGCGCCAGGGCTCTCCGAGATTACACTGGGCCATACCGATGACGAATTTTTTACCGCCTCCGGCTGCTGCCGAGTCCGAAGAGCCTTTTGCAAACAATAAACTTGTTGCGGCAAGCGCAAGCATAACCGCAAAAAAAGTTTTTACCGTTTTTTTCATATTTTCCTCCTAAAGATATTGTATCAGCGTTCGGTCGAAACGGATTTTCAATAATACGAACAATACATTCAATTTTATGATTTATTTACGATGAGTGAGGGGCTGAGGATAATGCTGTGCGGGAATTTTTTTTCGCCGCGCAGCATTCGCAGCGCGTATTCGATAGCTTGCCGGCCCCCGGTCGGGCAAATAAGCGTCGCGCTCAGTATTCCGTTTTCTACCATTTTTTTGCCGCCCTTCGGACCGTCCAAACCGTCAACTCCGACGCATAAAGCCGGCGCCGTTCTCATTTTTTGCATTGCCGAATACGCACCGTAAGCCATTGCATCGTTTTGGGCGAATACGACGTCGATATTCGTGTCGGTAAGGCTCAAGTATTCTTTCATCCTGTCTTCGGCTTGATCCTGCATCCAATTTGCGGTGAGCCGGCATACTATGCGGCAGTTGTCCGTACCGTTTAATGCGTCGTAAAAACCTTGCGAGCGCTCCTTTGCCGAAGGAGAATCAGAACGGCCGCAAATTTCGATTATGTTTCCGCCTTTGGCGCCGAGCAGGCCGATAAGGTATTCGCCGGCTATTTTGCCGATGCGGTAATTGTCGGGGCCTATATATAAACTGTAATCTTCGCCGATAATGTCTCTGTCCAAAACTATTACCGGTATTTTTTTATGAATATCGCTTATATAGGGACGGAGCGCATCGCTGTCGTTCGGGGATACGATGAGTAAATCGATCGCGTATCCCATAAGCATGCGTATGTCTTCCAACTGGCGGTCGGTGTTCATTGCCGCGTCGGTAAAGATACAGCGCAGGTCGGAGTGTTTTGCGGCTTCTTCTTCTATTTCACGATTCATCGTTATACGCCATTGCTCCAGCAAATTGGCTTGGCTTATGCCGATAAGGTATTCTTTTTTTTCGTTGCCGCTGCTTTTTTTTAAGCGCTTTCCCGCAAGCGGAAAGACGACCGAAAAGGCGAACACGCACAGCATAAAGACGAATAACAAAACGGTGTAATTATGTTTCATCCGGCATTTTCCCTTCCGTTTTTTTTATACGGTATTCGTTCGGCGGCATGTTCAATATTTTTTTAAATGCCGTGCTGAAATAAAACGGCGAGCCGAATCCGCAGCGGGAGGCGACATCTTTAATAAGCAATCCCTTATTCATCAGTTCGAGCGCCAGTCGGATGCGCAGTTGCGATACGTAATGCGAAAACGAAGTCCCCAACTCATTTTTTAACAACCGGCTTAAATATGCGGGCGTAATTCCGATTTTTTTGGCGGTTTCTTCCAAGCCGAAATCGTGCCGCGTGTAGCCTTTGGCGATATAATTTAACGCCTGCAAAACAAGCGGAGAAAATTTTTTATCGTCGAATAATAAACCGATAAGTTCGTCATAGGCTTCGTTCAATATTTCGGGGGAAATCAATTCGACCGATTCGGTGTGAATGCCTATGCCCAATTCTTCTTTTACGGCGTCTTTTATGCGGCTGCACAAATGCCGGTACGCGGGATTTTGCCGGTACAAGAGCAAAAGATTGCCCCTGTCGTCGGGGAACAAATAGCTGTCCGTAGGTTCGTTCAGCAATTGTTTTAAAACGCTTTCGATTTGCGGCGGAAGCAGTATTTCGTTTGTCCGGTGCATTTCGTAGATTTCGGCGGGGACTTTTATAAGCACGAGATTATACGCCAAATTTATATTTATGCCGAAAAACGCGCAATGTTCTTTTATTTCTTCGGGCGAATATTTGCCGACGGCGGCATCGTGCAAAAAGGTTTGAATGAGCGTATCTTTATGCTTTGCGGTTTGCGCAACCGCAAACTCAAAATATTTGTTTTTATTTTTTTCTTTTTTGATTTCGCCGATGAGCTGTTCGAGTTTTAATTTTAATTCGGCAAGATCGACCGGTTTTAAAATATAGGCATATACGGAAAGCTCGACCGAACGTTTCGCATACTCGAATTCTCCGTAGCCTGAAATAACGATGACTTTAAAATTCCCGCCGGTTTCGTACAGCTTTTCGATAAGTTCGAGCCCGTTTAAAAACGGCATACAAATGTCCACAAGCAAAATATCCGGTTTGCAGCGCTTTGCTTTTTCCAAAGCTTCTTCGCCGTCCTGCGCCGTATCCGTTATTTCAACATCGAGCTGCATGTTTTCAATTTGTTTTTGAAGGCCGGCCAAAATCTTGGGTTCGTCTTCGGCAATCAGCATTTTCAGCATTTTTTTCCCCTAGGACGCGCTATAAAAGGAATTGACAGGATTACGGTAATACCGCCTTCATCGTTCCTCCTGTAATGCAGACCGTAATCGTTTCCGTACGTTAAACGTATGCGGTTGTTTACGTTAAAAAGTCCGTATCCTTCCGTATACTCCCGCGCGCTGTAATCTGCCAGCGCTTTATTGATGCGCTGGCATTCTTTTTCGCTCATGCCGGCTCCCGTATCCGAAATGCAAATGCGCAGCGGCCCCTTTTTTTCATCGTCCTTTTTTACTTCGATGCGGATATGACCGCCTTCTTTTTTTTGCTTTATGCCGTGATAAATTGCGTTTTCGACTAAGGGCTGCAGCACCAGTTTTGTTATTTCACAGCAGTACAAAGCCGGATCGCAGACGATCGTATAATTCAATTTGTCTTCGTAGCGTTCTTTTTGAATATACAAATACGAGCGCACGTGTTCCAATTCCTGCTCAAGGTTGATTATGTCTTTACCCTTGCTTAAGCTGATTCTGAACAAGGTGGTGAGCGCCGTAACCAGTTTGGAAATGTCGGAAGCGTCGTGATCTTCGGCCATCCAGCGGATCGTATCGAGCGTATTATATAAAAAATGCGGTTTTATCTGCGCCTGCAAACTTTGAATTTCGGCCTTGCGTTTTTGCTGCTGTTCGGTGTATACGAGTTTTAACAGATTTTCGATTTTATTCATCATCGAATTAAAACCGGTTCCAAGCTGTACTATTTCTCCGTAATATTCTTCCACATTAAAGCGCACGTTAAGTTCGCCCCGTTCCGCCGAATTCATAAGTTTGCGCAGTTTGCTTATGGGGTTCGTAAACGAATACGAAAAACCCAACGAAACAATAACCGCCATCGAAACGGAAATAAGGGTTATAACCGCTATATATTTATACAGCGTTATAAGCGGGAGCGGCAAGCCTTCGTTTTTAAATACGCCGACGGTTTTCCACGAAGTGAGAGCGGATTTTGTAAAAAGAATTTGATATACGCTGCCGTTTACGGTTTGTATGCCGGCATTTCCTTTTATCGCCGATGTATCGACACGGTAAACCGTTTCATTTATCGGCGCATATACAATGGAATTATGTTCGTCTATAACGAATGCATAACCGGCTTTGCCGAGCGTAATGCCGTTTATAAATTGTTCGACGGCTTTTAAACGCATATCGATGCATATGGCGCCGAGTATTTTGCCCGTTGCCGGGTCTTTTACGGCCCTTGTTACCGCTACCGTGTCGCTGCTGCTGTAATCGCGGTAATGGCGGATATTGCGTCCGATCGGTTTCGGCTGTAAAATATCTTTTCCGCCGCCTTCGATTGCCTGTTTATACCAAAAATCTTCCGTAAGATTGTTGCGCGAAATGCGGTATATTTCATTTGAAATATACATGCCGTTTTCTCCGGCAATCAAAATTCCGCCGATTAAATCGGGATTGTTTTTAACGTACGTGTACATATGCGCGCGGGCTTCGGTTTCGTAATCGATTCTGCCTTGATCGTAAAAACCGTGCAAACGTAAAAACGAAATAACCGTTTCGTCTTCGGAAAGATAGGTTATGATTTGCTCTATCGAATAAATATAATTGTCCAAAATCGTTTGAATTTGGGTTAAAAGCCGGGTAGTGTGGGCTTGCGTTTGCTCGTTCATAACCTTCGAATAAAAAAAATTGCCGGCCGCAATCGTAAACAATAAAACGCTTACAACCAGCATGCCCATGTTTAAAAACAGCTGAGTTTGAAACGTTTTGAAAGTTTTTTTTAATTTGGGCAATCGGCTTTCCTTATTTGCGTCAGTTTTCTTTTTTAGTCGCCTGTGCAAACACCGCAATAATAATCAATAAGCCTTTTACAACCAGCTGCAGGTTTGAATTGACGCCTTTTAAGCCGAGCATATTGTCGAGCATTCCCAAAATCAGCGCGCCTATCATAGTGCCGAAAATCGTTCCCTTGCCGCCGGACATACTCGTTCCGCCGATCGCAACCGCGGCGATTGCGTTTAATTCATAACCGAGTCCTTCGTTCGGTCCGCCCTGGCTTATTTGTGCGCTGTGAATCATGCCTGCGACCGAAGCAAGCATTGCGCTTATGACAAAGGCGATTGTTTTTATGCGCTGTACGTGAATGCCCGATAAGTGTGCCGCAGTCGGGTTTCCGCCGATGGCGTACACTTGGCGGCCGAAGCGCATTTTATTCATAACGATCGAAAAAACGAAAATCAAAACCAAAAAAATAATTGCAGGCACGGGAACGACGCCGCCTATACGCATTTGCAGCCATTCAAACTGGGGCGGGGCAAGTCCTTCTCCGTATCCGTACGAAAGGGGAATGCCTATGCCGTTCGACCAAAAGCGTGCCAAGCCGCGTGCGATATTCATTGTTGCAAGGGTAACGATGAACGCTTGAATTTTCATGCGCGTAACAACCGTTCCGTTAAATAAGCCGAACAGGGCGCCGATAAGCAAAGAAACACCGATTGCCGGAAAAAAGCCCAGCCCGTTGTTTACCATAAGGGCGGCGCTTCCGGTCGAAATCAAGCCGACAACCGAACCTACGGACAAATCAATGTCGCCGAGCAAAATAATTATCGTCATGCCGATCGCGATAATGCCGTTTTCGCTGACGGCGCGCAGTACGTTCATGAGGTTGCGCACGTCAAGAAACAGGTTGCGCCCGTTTTTTACGCAAATTAAAGAGGCAATAATAAAAATCGCTATAAGCGCTATATAGCTTTGGAATTGTTTTAAAAGCTCCAAAACCGATTTTTTTTCGCCGTTATGCTGCAAACCGTTATTTTGTAAAATCGATGTATTCATAATTACTCCCGTTATTCCTTTTTTGAATGCAAGGTCGCCGCATACAGCAATTGCTCTTGCGTTGCCGAACCGCGCCCGAATTCTCCCGTTACGGCACCTTCGCACAGCGTAATGATTCTGTCCGAAATTCCCATAATTTCCGGCAAATCGCTCGATACCAGAATAATGCCGATGCCTTGTGCGGCCAATTTATTTATAAGCACGTAAATTTCGTATTTTGCGCCGACGTCTATACCGCGCGTCGGTTCGTCAAGCAAAAGTATTTTCGGCTTGAGCATGAGGCAGCGGCCCAGCACCACTTTTTGCTGATTCCCGCCGGATAAGGTGCCGCACAGTGTTTTATGCCCGCTCGCTTTTATGCGCATCGTATCCATTTGCTCAAGCCATTCCGTTTGTTCTCGCACTGAATTCATAAAGCTGAATCTGCTTAATTGTTTAAGCTTTGCCAAAGACATGTTTTCGCCGATCGAGCGTAAAAGCACCAAACCCTGTCCCTTTCTGTCTTCGGTTGCAAAGGCGATTCCCGCCTTTATGGCTTCGCCGGGCGAACGGATTTCCGTTTTTTTTCCGTCGATAATAATATCGCCGCTCCTGTTTGCATGGTGTAAACCGAAAAGACATTCCAAAAGTTCCGTGCGGCCGGAGCCGAGTAAGCCTGCAAAACCTAAAATTTCTCCTTCGTGCAGCGTAAAATCGATATTCGAAAGACTGCGGCTTTGCCCGCCTTGTTTGTGTGAAAACCGAAGATTGAGATTTGAAACTTCGAGAATTTTTTTTCCGATTGCTGCACTTTTTTGCGGGTAGGCTTCGGAAACTTCCCGCCCGACCATAAGCGAAATTATTTTTTGCCGCGACGTTTCGGCTGCAGGAAGCGTTGCAATATACATACCGTCGCGCATTATCGTCAATTCGTCGGCTACGGCAAAAACTTCTTCCATACGGTGTGTAATATAAATGATACCGACATTTTCTTTAACGAGCTTTTTTATTACCGCAAAAAGGTGTTCCGTTTCCGTTTTTGAAATCGCCGACGTCGGTTCGTCCATAATCAAAATGCGCGCATTGAGCGAAAGCGCTTTTGCGATTTCGACCATTTGCTGTTCGCCTATCCGCAAGCTTTTGATTTTTCGGTTCGCCTTTATCGGGAGTTCCAGCATGTCAAGATATTTTTGCGCTTCCTGTTCCATTTCGGCTTTACGTACAAAGCCGAATCGATTGCACTTTTCTCTGCCCATAAAAATGTTTTCGGCGATGCTCGTTTCCCGTACGAGCTGCAACTCCTGGTGAATCTTTGCAATACCGAGTTTTTGAGCCGCCGTGGGGCTGCCGATGACGGTTTTTTTGCCGTCGATAAAAATATCACCGGTATAATTGGTAATTGCGCCGCTGAGAATATTCATTAAAGTGGATTTTCCCGCTCCGTTTTCACCCATAAGCGCAAGAACTTCGCCCGATTTTAAGCTCAGTTGCGCATTATCAAGCGCTCTTACTTGCCCGAATGATTTTGAAATACCGGTCATCCGTAATAATTCGCTCATAGTATGTTGAATTATACCATTGATTTTTGCAGGTGTATATTAAAAAAAAATATAAAAAGCCTTTAATTTTATATACTGAAATTTTTTCTTGACAAAGACGAAAAACGGGTTTATTCTTTTTATAAATAGGTGTTACGTAACACCTATAAAAGTTTTCAAAGTAGGAGGTTGTGATGAAAAAGCTACTCACCGTACTTTTCATTTTTGCTTTTGCCGCATCATTGTGTTTTGCGGGCGGTAAGCAGGACGCCAAAAAAGGAGCATCGGTCAAAATGTTTCAGCTGAAGGTTGAAATAAAAGATGCGATCGACTCCTATGCGGCAGATTATACCGCTGCAACGGGAATCCCGGTAAGCGTCGAAACGCTCGGAGGCGGCGGCGATTACGGCGGAACGCTGAAGGCAAAAGCTCAGTCCGGAAACATGCCCGACATTTTTCAAATTGAAGGGCAGGGCGGCTACGATATTTGGAAAGACTATATTGCCGATTTAAGCGATCAAAGCTGGGTAAAGGATACCGACCTTGCATTTAAACAAAACGGAAAGGTGTACGGTTTTCCGGTTGCAATCGAAGGATACGGCTTGGCCTACAATGCCGATATTTTGAAAAAAGCCGGCGTCGATCCTGCAAAGCTGACGACCCGCAAAGCATACGAAGACGCTTTTAAACTTATCGATTCGAAAAAGGCGGAACTCGGACTTGATTCGGTCGTATCGATGGCGGCCTCTGTTGCCGGCGGTATGTGGTGGGTTGCGGCTCAGCATAACTTGGCCTGCTATTGGGGCGGCGGCCTCGCTTTTGACGATACGTCGATTATCAAGATGGCGCTGAAAGGCAAGCTGGACGAAAAACGCTTCGACCAATATGCGAAATATCTGCAGCTTTTGTTTAAATACGCCGACAAAAACATTTTGCAAAACGGCAGTTACGACAATCAAGTGTCGGCCTTTGCGCGCGGCAAGGCGGCATTTTTGCATCAGGGCAACTGGGTGGATCCGAACCTGAAGCAGCTGGGCGTTACTTTTAAAATCGGTTATGCGCCGCACGCCTTCCTCGATATAGAAGAAAAAGGTTTGTACCTGTTTGCCCCGAGCTGGTGGTGCGTCAACGCGAAGAGTCCCAACGCCGAAGCTGCAAAAGCCTTTTTGGCTTCCATGGCCAGAACTCCCCAGGGACACGAATTTTTGGTAAAAAAAGCGGGCATGATTCCCGCCTTTAAATCGGTAAAACTGCAGCCGGAAGGCCAGTTGAGCCGCGCGCTCATGGAAGCGAACGCCCGAGGCGGCAACTACGGCGTATTTTTCGGTATGCTGCCCGACGGTGCGGGACGGAACGTGTTCGGCCCCATCTTCGACCTGTTTGCCCAAAACCCCGACGCTATCGAGCAATTTAAAGCCGATATGAAAAAGGCCGTCGCGGGACTACCGAATATGTAAAAAAACGGGGAGGTCGGAAATTCGCTTTTCCGACCCCGTTCGGTCGGCTTTGCGCAGTCCGTTTTTACTGCCGATTATTTTTAAGTATATTTTAGATTTAAGGAAATGCTGATGAAACAGAGCCGCACGGTAAATATTTTATTTATTGCTCCCTGCCTGTTTGCTTTTACGATGATAATCGTCATTCCGTTCGGATTCGGCTTGTATTATTCGCTGACCGATTGGAACGGCGTGCGAGACAGCGTACAGTTTGTCGGTTTGGCAAACTTTAAATATCTTTTTACAGCTCCCGATTTTTTATATTCGTTTTTAATTACGATAGGCTTTACGCTTATAAACATCGTTTCGGTTAATATTGTCGGTTTTATTTTATCGCTTCTTGTAACTTCGAAGGTTAGATTCCGCAACTTTTATCGGGCGGGCTTTTTCGTTCCCTACCTTATAGGCGGAATCGTTTTAGGTTATATTTGGCAGTTTATTTTAAATAATGCGCTGGTGCTGCTCGGCAACAAGCTTTCTTTCGGTTTTTTGCAGTCTTCGCTTTTAAGCCGCCCGAATACGGTTATTTGGGTTATGTCCTTTGTAAATACATGGCAGTACGCCGGATATATTATGCTCATTTTCGTTGCGGCGATTCAGGGAATTCCTTCTTCGCTTTTGGAAGCGGCGAATGTCGACGGCGCAAGTTATTTTACGCGGATCTTCCGCATACTTATTCCGATGATGGCGCATGCGTTTACGATTTCGCTTTTTTTAACGCTCACTTCGTCATTTAAACAATTCGATATGAACTTTACGCTTACAAACGGAGGACCTGCCACCCGCTTTCTCGGTTCGCCGATTAAAGCCAGCCAGCTTTTGGCAATGAATATTTTCGATACGGCGGCGGCGAACCGCATGGCCGAAGCGCAGGCAAAGGCGGTGATTTTATTTTTGGCTTTGGTAATCGTATCGTTAATACAGGTAAATATGAATAAGCGCAGGGAGGTGGAACTGTGATACGCGGCGGAGAAAAGTATACGCGCCGAATTCTGGCCGAAATCTTTGCGCTCCTGCTTTTTGTGCTTTTTATGGTCCCGTTTGCAATGGTTGTGCTCAATTCGGCAAAAACGTCAAAAGAAATTATAAGCAATGCGTTAAGCTGGCCGGAAAATTGGAAACAGTTGTTTACGAATATCGGTCTTATTTTCGGCAATGCCACCGTCGATTATCCGGGCGCCTTTGTAGACAGCGTTATTATTACGACCGTATCGCTTGCGGTTATAGTGATTTTTTCGTCAATGTGCGCTTGGGTGCTTGTGCGCAACAGAACAAAGTGGTCGGCCCTTATTTTTATGCTTTTTGTGGCGGCGATGGTTATTCCCTTTCAAGTACTTATGTATCCTTTGGTGCGCTGGCTGCGGATTATGGGCGATTTTTTGCATATACGGCTTTTGGGAACCGTTCACGGCATTGCTTTTGCCTATTTGGGATTCGGCTGTCCGCTTTCGATTTTTATTTTTCACGGATTTATAAAAAACATTCCGTACGAACTGGAAGAATCGGCAACGATAGACGGCTGTTCGCGCGGTATGACTTTTTTCAAAATCGTTTTTCCGCTTTTGCAGCCTATCATCGTTACGGTGCTCATTCTCAACGGTATTTGGATATGGAACGATTATCTGCTCCCGCTTTTGGTTTTGGGTTCCAACGGAGAAGTACAAACTATTCCGATTGCGGTAACATCTTTTGCCGGCGCTTACTTAAAACAGTGGGACTTGATTTTAACGTCAACCCTGCTTGCGATGATTCCGATTATCGTATTGTATCTTTTTGCGCAGCGCTATATTATCAAGGGAATGGTGGAAGGTTCAATAAAATAAATAAAATAATATGGGCATCTTTATGGAGGTTTTTATATGAAGATTGTTTTAGTCGGTGCCGGCAGTGCTCAGTTCGGGTACGGTACGCTCGGCGACATTTTTTGCAGCAAGGTATTAAAAGGAACCGAAATCGTTCTGCACGATATAAACGCTCATACGCTGAAAACGGTATACGATACGGCACATGCTTTTATACAAAAAAATAAGCTCGATTTTAAAGTGAAAGCCGAGCTCGACAGAAAAGCGGCTTTTAAAGGCGCGCATTTTATTATTTCGTCGATTGAAGTCGGCAACCGTTTTGAACTGTGGGATCAGGACTGGAAGGTGCCGCAGCAGTTCGGTATTCACCAAGTGTACGGCGAAAACGGCGGCCCCGGCGGCGTGTTCCATTCGCTGCGCATTATTCCGCCGATTTTGGAAATCGTAAAAGATGCGGTTGAAATTTGCCCCGACGCATGGATTTTCAACTATTCAAACCCGATGACCGCGATTTGTACGGCCGTAAACCGGGCGTTCCCGCAAGCGCATTTTGTCGGCATGTGTCACGAAATCGGCTGGCTCAGCAAATGGCTCCCGCCGATGCTCAATATGAAGCTCAACGATATTTATTTTAAAGCGGCAGGCTTGAATCACTTCAGCTGCATGCTCGAAATTAAAAATAAAAAAACGGGCAAAAACCTGTATCCGGAAGTGCTTAAAAAAGCCGATAAGTTTTTTCACTACGAAGCCGGCTACAGCGATGTGTGGGATATGTACCGCAAAACCGGAAAATTCGAAGAAACCGAACGCTTTTACCGCGAACAGTCAAAAGGAAAAAGCGCTTACGAATGGGCCGACCGGCGCCTGCATAAATTCATTTTGGAAACCTACCGCCTGCTTCCGATAACGGTAGACAGCCACTTCGGCGAATATATCGGCTGGGCGTGGGATCTTGTCGATCATCGCGGAATTCTCGACTTTTACGAATTCTATAAGGTCGAACTGCGCGAAAAACTTGCGCAAATAAAGCTTGAAACGCACGAGCGCGTTATTCCGATAATCGACGGCATGCTCACGAATTCCGGCTATGAAGAATCGGCGGTGAATATTCAAAACAACGGGCTTATCGAAGAACTTCCTTCGTGGATTACGGTTGAAGTTCCCGCCATTATAGATAAAAACGGCGTCAACGGAATCCCGATTAAAAAACTGCCCAAGGGTTATGCGGCTTTGCTCCGGAACTACTGCGGCGTGTACGATTTAACCGCTGAAGCCGTTTTGAAAAAGGACAAAAACCTTGTCGTTCAGGCTTTGCTTGCAAACCCGGTCGTCAACAGGGCGTCAGTCGTTAAGCCTATGGTTGACCATATGATTAATGCACAGCAAAAGTGGCTCGGCTATTTAAAATAAAAAAACGTGGCGACAATAAAAGAAATTGCGGCGAAAACCGGAGTCAGTGCGACTACCGTTTCCAATGTGTTACACGGAAGGACGGCAAAGGTTTCCGCCGCAAAACTTAAAAAAATTCAATCCGCTATCGAAGCCGAAAAATATACGCCGAATATGGGTGCCGTACTGCTTGCGCACAGTGTTTCGCGCATAATCGGTGTAATCGTTTATATGGATCCGCGAAGCGATGAAACCGTTTTTGAAGATCCGTTTACCGGAGCGATGATCGGCGCCTTGGAACGGAAAATCCGGGAAAGCGGTTATTATATGATGCTGTATGCGGCGCGGGAGCCGCAGGAAATTTTTAAGCTCATTCAAAATTGGAAGCTCGACGGCTTGCTGCTTTTTTGGGTTCCGACCGAAATCTGTTCCGTTGTCCGAAAAAAAACCGATGTGCCCCTTGTTTTTATCGATTGTTATTTTGATGACGACGGATTGGTTTATCATAATATCGGCTTGGATGATTGGCTGGGAACCTATCAGATGACTTGGTATTTGCGCGAAATGGGGCACTCGGCGATAGCGTTTTTAGCCGACCGCAAAGATCCCGTCGGCGGCGATCGCGACCGTTTGGAAGGTTTTATGCAGGCTTTGACGGACAGCGGCATAAAGAATCCCGAAAAGCATTTCGTTCCGCTGTCGAAAGACTGCGCCGAACGGACGGACGTTTATAATTTTTTATGCACGGATAAAAGGCCTTTTACGGCTTTGTTTTTTTCCGCCGACTATTATGCGGCCGAAGCTTTAGCGTACTTTCAAAAACAGGGTTTGCGCATTCCCGAAGATCTTTCCATAGCGGGATTCGACGACAATATTTATGCGAAGGTTGTAAATCCTTCTCTTACAACGGTTTATCAGGATGTGTTTCAGCGCGGCTGCGCCGCCGTCGATATGCTTGTAAAGCTTATAAAAAAACAGCCCGTAGAAAAACAGGATGTTCATTTTCCCGTGCGTTTGATTTTGCGCGATTCGGTTGCGCGCATAGGCTGAAGGGCAAGCGTACCGGGATTATATGCACTCGTGCATGGTTACCTGCAAGTGCGGCGATTGCACAAAAGGTTTTTTTTTGCTATTTTTAAGGCATGAAGTGGAAGATTCCTGAAGGCAAAGAACTGCGCATTGCGATATCGGGGAAAAGCGGCTGCGGCAACACGACCGTAAGCAAGCTGCTCGCCGAAAAACTCGACATTGCCGTAATAAACTTTACGTTCCGAAATCTTTCATGCGAAACGGGGCTGAGTTTGCCCGAAATTATAGAAAAGGCGAAAACGGACGACCGTTTCGATCAAGCGATCGACAGCCGGCAAGTGGAACTTGCGCGCAAGGAATCCTGCGTGCTCGCTTCGCGCCTTGCCGTGTGGATGCTTAAAGAAGCCGATTTAAAGGTGTACCTCGATGCCGACGAAAACGTGCGCGCTCAGCGGATCTTTAAGCGCGAAGGCGGGGATCTGCAAGCCATAAAGGATTTTACCGCACTGCGCGATGCCGAAGATTCCGGCCGCTATAAATGTTTGTATAACATCGACAACGGCGATTATTCTTGCGCCGATTTGCTGATCGATACGTCAAAATACAATCCGGAAGAAATTACCGATATTATACTTCAGGAATTGATAAAAAAAGGACTTATTGTTTCGTCCGATGCTTGAAGATGTGAAAAAAGATTTTTACCCCGACCGAGGCGGAATCGGCTGCAGCGAAACCGGCTGTATAAAAATCGACGACAAAGCCGTACGGGAATTCCGTTGCAGTGTTTTGGATTTTTACGCCGGATCGGCCCGCGATTTTCCGTGGCGGCATACGGAAAATCCGTATGAAATTCTTGTGTCCGAAATTATGCTTCAGCAAACGCAAACCGAGCGCGTCCTTCCCAAATACGAAGCGTGGCTCAAGCGTTTCCCGGATGCACAAAGTCTCGCTTCGGCTTCTTTATCGGAAGTGCTTGCTTTATGGAGCGGGTTGGGCTATAACCGCCGCGCGCGGTTTTTGCAGCAAGCCTGCCGTCTTATAAGCGAACGCATTGCAAAGGGCGGCACCTTTCCCGACACGGCGGACGAATTGGACGCTCTTCCGGGCATCGGACCCTATACGGCACGGGCGGTATGTACTTTCGCCTTTAATAAGCCGGAAGTATTTATAGAAACGAACATACGTTCCGTGTATATCTTTTTTTTCTTTCCGCATGAAAACACAAAGGGCGTTGCCGATAAGGATTTACTTCCGCTTATAGAAAAAACCTTATACCGCGAAAATCCGAGGCTCTGGTACTATGCGCTTATGGATTACGGGGCGGCGCTTAAAAAAAAGGTGGAAAATCCGTCGCGCAAAAGCCGCCACTACACAAAACAGTCGCGCTTTGAAGGTTCTTTACGCCAAGCGCGCGGGGCGATTGTCCGTTCCCTTGTAAATTCGGCATCAGGCTGTGCCTTGTATGACATCGCGCGCAAAGAAAACATAGATCCCGAACTTTTGGAAAAAGCCGCTTCCGCCCTTGCCGGGGAAAATATCATAACTTCGGACGGGGCTTTGTACCGGATTCGGTAAAAGATTTTTTATAATTCTTTATAGACAAATTGCGAGAATCGGTGTACATTTAATATGGGAAGCCTATGACATTTGAATGGGATGAGGATAAAAACCGTATAAACAAGAAAAAGCACGACGGTATTTCCTTTGAACTTGCAGTGCGGGTTTTTCTTGATGAAAAACGCCTTGATAAATATGATACGGAACATTCAACAATATATGAAGAGCGTTGGAATGTGATAGGCAGGGTTGAAGATATACTTTTTGTTGTATATGTGGAAGTCAACAGTCGGATACGAATTATATCCGCAAGAAAAGCGGATAAGGAGGAAACCGATGAGTACTATCGTAACTATGACCTTAGATGAACTCAAAGAACTCCCGCCTTTGACGGCCGCCGAAAAAGAAATTATATGGAATGCAAGACCTATACATGATGAAGATTGTCCGAAGCAAACAAAAGAACAATTAGCTCAATTTAAGCCGTATTACGAAGCACACGCTATCCGTCAGCTGCAAAGGGCAAAGCGGGATACATAACATTTCGGTTTTTACACACGGCCGGACACGATGTACATAGATTCATTTTCGAAGGCGTGAATGATTTCTAAGCGCTCGGAAAAAATATCGGCTAAATCGATTGCGGGCGGAAGCGGCTCGGAAACGGAAAAAGCCTTTTCTTTGTGGCGGTTATTGATTGATTCGCGGCTTTCCGAATGTGCGACGGTTAAAATACCTCCGGGAACAAGATGACGGCACAAAGCCTGCACTGCATCTTTTGTGTTTCCCAAGTGCGGGAAAGCGTTAAATACAAGACAGCGTTCCGCTTTATACACAACAGTGTTTGTGTCGAGAATGTCGGCACAGATGATATTTGTACGTTTATCGGTACACTTTTTTTGAGCCGCGGCACACATTTTTTCCGATAAATCGACGGCAGTGATTGAAAGCGGATTGCGTTTAAGGTAATAGGGGAATAAAATACCGGTTCCGCAGGCGACATCCAAAACGGAACAGCCGCTTCGGATGCCGGCATAATCGAGAATTTTTTCTATAACGGCGGAATTCGGTTGCTCAAAACTGTCCCAATCCTTTGCAAGATTATCAAAGAAGTCTTTAACCGTTTTTTTATCCACAAATTATCTCCTCCGCCGTAGAGTTGAAGCAGGCTGCTTTTTTTAGTAACGTTTCGGAATCAACTTTGATTTTTCCAATGCAAAAACGATGAGCGGAATTAAAACAATTTGAATGATAATTCCGGGGAACGATTTTACAAAGTATGCGGTTGTCCATGCCGCCATCGAGTATTTACCGGAGGCAAAAATCAATGCACTCAGTATGCCTGCAATAATGCGTCCTAAAAGCATGGATGCGATAAGGCTTATATACATATCGGCAAAAAAATTCTTTGTATAAATATGTTTTGCAAATAAACCGCTTGCAAATCCGTATACGGCAAGTTCACACAGCATTTTGGGTAAATATGCTGCGGGAGGCATACCGGTTAATAGGCTTGACAAAAGCGGGCCTGCCAAGCCGCATGCAAGACCGAAGGGCCAGCCGCAGATAAGTCCGCATAAAAGAACGGGAATATGCATGGGCAAAAATACGCTTCCCCCGCCGGGAATTGCGTGGAATGCCATAGGCAGTACAACACAGAGTGCTATACATACGGCACTGAAAACGATTCGTTTTGAAAAAGACATAAAATCCTCCTTAAAATTATGAGGCGGGATTGCCCGAAAAGTAATACGCTCTCAGGACAGTCCGAAAATCCTCTTGTATATTAAGCTGTATACAGCCTGCTTCCTTATCAAAGATTACGCATAGGCACCTGTGTTGCTTAAGCTGCTTTGAAAAACAGCATTGCGATAAAACAAAACAAAGCTGAACCCGTCATGACGGCGTAATCGCATAAACGTTTTTTTTCACGCGGAATTTTCCGCTTCCGTTCCCCTCTGTACCCGCGCGCTTCCATTGCGATTGCCAATTCATCCGCGCGCTGAAACGCCGCCAAAAAAACAGGCAGAATAAGGGGGAGAATATTTTTCCCCTGCAAAACATTTTGCACTCGGAGCCTATGCTTTGCGGCCCAGAAGCCCGGCTTGGTGTCCGAAAAAGAGAGGCGCATTTTTTGTGCGCTTATAATTTTTTCGGTTTCCGCTGAAATGACGGGTATAAATTGTACGGCAATGTTTATCATCAGGGCAAAGGTTTCAATCGGAATTTTAAAAAAACGCAGTGGAAAAAGAAGACGGCACAAAGCGTCGCTTATTTTTTTAGGAGCGGTTGTCGTATTTATAACGGAAGAAACTATAACGATGTGGATAATGCGGCATACTATTCGAAGCCCCTGCACAATACCGTCCTTTGTAATATGTATAATGCCGAAGCTCCACAAACTGCCGTTCCCGCCGTAAAAAAGAGTGTTTAGGATAAAAATAAGGCATAAAAACATCAGGGTGTTTTTGAGACCGTAAAATAAAAGACGCGGCGGGGTGTTCGACAATACAATCGAAAAAAATACGGGTATCGATAATATTACAAAACCCATGATATTTTGCGTACACACTTCCGCAGCAATAAAAAAAAGTAACGAAACGATTTTTGTTTGTGCCGCCAATCCGTGCATAAAAGAGCTGCCGCTGTAAAATGTTCCGATGTTTATGCCGTGCATTGACCGCTGCCTTTTTTTTGTATTTGTAAAACGACTTCATCGAGCAGACTTTTATACCCGATGTGCGGTTTAAGCTGTATACCTTTTTCGGCACAGGCTTGTACGATTTTTGACGGAACCGATGTTTCAACTCCGCTTTCTTTTAACAGGGTCGTATCGGACAATATGCTTTGCGGCGTACCGCATTTTACTATATGCCCGTTTTTAAATACGGCAATGCGGCTGCAATATTCGGCAAGACAGTCCGGGTCGTGAGAAATCATTACAATGGTTTTGCCTTTTTTGTGTATGTTTTTAATGCAGCCGAATATGCTTTTACGCGAAGCCGAATCAAGGCCTGAAGCGGGTTCGTCCAGCAGCAATATATCGGGTTCGGATACGAGAACGCCTGCAATAGCCGCCTTGCGTTTTTCTCCGCCCGACAATGAGTACGGAAAGCGTTCCGAAAATATTTCAGGATCCAAATTCACCTGCTGCATTGCCGCATACACTTTTTCTTTCACTTGTTCCGGAGGCAGCTTGTATTTTTTTAATCCGAACGCAATGTCTGCAAAAACGGTTGAAGCAAAAAGCTGATGTTCCGGATATTGAAATATAAATCCCGTTTTGGCTTTTATTTGAGCGTATTCTATCGAACCCGTGTCGGGTGTGATTAAACCGGCAAGACACTGTAAAAAGGTTGTTTTACCGCTTCCGGTTGTTCCCATAATGCCTAAAAAATCGCCTTGTTTTATTGTTATGCCGATGTTTTGCAGAGCTTTGTGTTCGAATTCGCTGTTCTTTAAATATGTATATGAAATATTTTTTACATCAATGCACATAATTGCTCCGCCAATTCATCCGCGTTTAGCGGACAGTTTGTAAGTTCGATACCGTTTTTTTTCAAATCAAGGCAAAAGCGCACACTTAAGGGCGGTTCCAAACCGGCCGAGTGCATCAGATTTTTATCGGAAAAAATATCGCGCGGCTTTCCGTCGGCAATGATACGGCCTTCTTTAAAAACAAGGATACGGTCGGCGAGGGCGGCTTCTTCCGGTGAATGTGTTATGATAATTACCGTTTTATTTTTTTCGGCATTCATTTTGCGGATTGTATTCATAACCTCGTTTTTACCGCAGGGGTCGAGCATAGAAGTCGCTTCATCGAAAATGACGATGTCAGGATTCATAACGAGTACCCCTGCAAGGGCGAGTTTTTGTTTTTGCCCGCCTGAAAGCATGGACGGAGATTTTTTTTCGTAACCTGCCAAGCCGACTTGTTCCAAAGCTTTATGTACCAAACCCGGAATTTCGTCGGGCGGCCAATCGTAGTTTTCAAGACCGAAGGCCGTGTCTTCTTCGATAAGCGGCGAAACGAATTGATTATCGGGATTTTGAAATACCATACCGCAGTGTTTTCGCAGTTCCCATAAACAATCGGGATTGCTTACATCAAAGCCGGCGGTTTTTAATGTTCCGCTTTGAATTTTAAGCAAGCCGTTAATATGTCGTGCAAACGTTGTTTTTCCGCTTCCGTTGCTTCCTATAAAGGCTATAAACTCGCCTTTTTTTGCACAAAAATTTATATCTTGCAGGGCGGGGCCGGTGTTTTCTTCGGGATATGTGTAATCGATATGTTCGGCTTGTATTATACTGTCGGTCATCGGTACCGTTTCGGATAGATAACTTTATCATCTCCTATTGTGTGAATTCGGCAATCATCTCCGTACAAGCGGGATAATAAATTTTGTTTCATCGTTGAATCGACTATGCCTTGCGCTTCAACCTTCCCGTCATAAAACGCAACGACATCGGTACAAAACCATAAAATATGGTTCGGGTCATGAGTACAGACGATAACGGTTCTTCCCGTTTTTACTATATCCGTGAGCAGTCGCCACAGGAGGATTTGATTTTTAAAGTCAAGAGCGGATGCCGGTTCATCCAAAATCATAAGCGGCGTTTTTTGCGCCAATGCACGGGCTATAAAAACAAGCTGCCGCTGACCGCCGCTTAATTCGGTAACGGGTGTATGTATGAATGCTTTTAAGCCGACCGCTTCAATAGCTTCGTATGCCGCATCGTAATCTTTTTTTGCAACTCCGAATATTCCGCCCATATGAGGCGTGCGCCCCATTAAAACCAGTTCCAAAACGCTGAAAGCAAAGGAAACGGCGGTATCCTGCGGAACGTATGATACGCAGCGGGCCATCTGAGCCGGTTTCAGTTCTAAAGAATTGTGATTATCGATAAAGATTTCTCCGGCATGGGGTTTTAAAAAATTCAAACAGCATTTAAAAAAAGTGGTTTTTCCGCTGCCGTTGGGTCCTAAAAAACCGCATAAAGCGCCTCTGCGTACATTTACGCTTACTTTTTGAAGAATAGGGACATTTGTGTATGAGAATTCCAGTTCGGAAGATTGAAGCATAAATTCGTTCATTTTAACAACTCTTTACGGTTCGAGCGCAAAAGGAATAACAAAAAGGGGGCTCCCGCGATTGATGTGATGATTCCGACGGGAACTTCAGCGGTTGTAATGGTCCGCGCGGCCGTATCGCAAAGGATTAAATATAAGGCGCCCAATATTGCCGACACGGGAACGACAAAACGATTGTCCGGTCCCATCAAAAGCCGTGCCGCATGAGGCATCATTAAACCTATCCATGCGATAATTCCCGCCCCCGAAACGGATACGGAAGTAAGCAGGGTCGCTAAAACAATAAAAATAAATTTATAGCGTTCCGGATGAATACCCAAACTTTGCGCATCGCGGTCTCCTAAAGATAAAAGGTTGAGTTTCCACGAAAGAATCCAAATTAAAAAAAAGCCTGCCGATATGATGGGCGCATTTAATCGTATATCATTCCATGTTGAATAATATAATCCGCCCATCATCCAAAATGTTATTTCACGCAATTGCGTATCTTCACTTACATATTTGATAAGCGAAACAAAGGCGGAAAATATCGAACCGACTATAACACCCGACAAAATAAGGGCTACAACCGGTACTCCGTTTTTATTTCGCGCAAGCAAATAAGAAATCGCTACCGCTGCAAGCGAAAAGATAAATGCACTGACCGAAATACTTAAAAAGAATGTATTAAAAACAATGCCGACTGCGGCACCGAAGGCTGCTCCCGACGAAGCTCCCAAAATAAATGGCTCTACAAGAGGATTGCGAAAACAGCCCTGATATGCGGTTCCTGCAGCCGAAAGAGCAAAGCCTATGAACATTGCATTTAAAACGCGGGGAAACCGTATTGTCCAAAAAACGATTTCATCCATCTTCGTTATGGTATCGCTTTTTCGGCCGAAAAATTTAAAAAGCAGGATTTCTCCGATTTTTTTTAGAGAAATGTCATAATTTCCGGCTGTCAGTGCATAGACAATGCATACAATAAGCATAAGAAGCAATAAAGCAATAAAAAGTTTTTTTTGCTTTATTGCAGCCGAATTAAAAATCATATTCTACAGTCCAGTCCAATATCTGTTCGCTTCGCAATGCCTCGGCATCTTTATCGCTTACGTTATATACGTCTTTATAAAACTGTAAAACAAATGTATGAACTTTAATGTCTTTAAATTTATCGGGATACGCCGCTTTTGCAATAATCATCATATCTATAGGGTATTCAACGCGGCGGGCACAATTCATCGGCGACCAGGGCATTGCGTAAACCCGTTTGTTTTTTACGGCTTTTAATTCCTGCAAAATTTGAAAATCGGGTGATTCATATAATTCGCGCGGAGGGTGATAACCGTTTGATGTAGGAAGCACGATTACATCCGGATTCAATGAGTATAATTGTTCGGCACTCATGATGACGCCTGAACCCTTGCCGGTAAAGGCGTTTTTTGCATTTGCGATCCCTTCGATTATGTATGATTCGGGCGTGTTGACTCCGGAAACGGAACCGGCTGCGCCTTTTTTTCTTACATTCGGATTTAATCCCAAATAAAGCATACTGACTTTGTTTTTTTCTTTTATAGAGGCGGTTCGTTTGCGGATCATTTTTTCGGTTGCGTCCAAATAATCAAATAATTTTAACGCTTTTTCTCTTTGACCGAATATATCGCCGAGAACCCGCATTTCTTCCCTCATCGAAGAAAGCTCGGCTTTATTGTAATAATTCGGAGAAAAAATCACTACGAGCGGAATTCCCAATGCTTCAATCGTACCGATCGTTTTTTCAACGGATTCGGGATTTGCGCCGCGCAAGGTACAATCACCGACACGAAGGATAACCAGCTGGGGATTTGCACTTGCAAGCGTTTCGTAATTTATAATATTGCCCTGGGGCGAATTTATGCAGGGTAAGTCGTTCAGCCACGGGTGCAGATATTTCATAGTATTCCAACCGCGCAGCGTATATTCTTCTCCGCCGACCGTTGTAAAACTGTATTTATAGTCGCGCTTCATCGACCATGACCCGATAACCGTTACCTTATTTATGACGCCTAAGTGAGTCATAACTCCTTCAACAAAACCGTCGCTTATGGTCGCAATACGTTCAAGATTATCCGGAACGGAAACGTTTACACCGCGCATATCGGTTACGATGATATCTTTTGCATTAAGACAGGCAAAAGTAACAACTAAAATAATAATACTGAAAATTTTTTTCATAACGGCCTCCGTTGAAAATAAAAAATACATTAATGGCGGCCGATTCATCTTTCGCCTATAGCTCCATGCTAAGATTGTGTAGAATTATGGATTTGGAATGTGTGCCGATCTCATCCTTTCTCGGAAAACTTGCAAGCTTCATGCATACAAGGGCAAAGTAATTATAAACGGAATAGGTAAAGCGGTCAAGCATAGCGTAAGAAAATACTTATTTATTGAAAACCGGTTGTTTTTTCTATATTTCTATACACGTCTGCAAGGGGAATGTTTTGACTGCGTGCAATGCGGGCCGCATCCTCGTATTCGATTTTGGTTTTTTTTATGCCCTCGCTTTGAGCGGTTTTTATGCGCACGCTGCCGTAGGGCGTTTGTACCGTTTTTTCACTTCGGGGGAGTTTGTGGCGCAAACAGGATTTTTCACGTACACCGAGCGTACCGGTATGGCGGAGTATGAGATCCGTTATGCGGGAACTGTCGGCAGGCAGGCAAAGGCAGGTGAACATTACGGCAGGACGCGACTTTTTCATGCCGATCGGGGTTGTAAAAACGTCCAGGGCGCCGTTTTCAAATAAGATTTCCGCGGCAAAGGCAAGGGCTTCGCCCGTCATATCGTCTATATTGCAGGAAAGCTCGATTATTTGTTCGATATTTTCCGCTTTTTCCGTGCTCTCTCCTAAAAAGGCACGAAGACAGTTTGCCTGCGGAAAATCCTTTGAGCCCATGCCGTAACCGATTGCGGAAACCCGCATTGCGGGAAGCTTTTCAAAGCTTGTTACAAAATGAGCGAGCAGAGCGGCCCCCGTCGGCGTACATAATTCGCTTTGCACCGCTCCGGCATATACGGGAATGCCGCGCAAAATACGGGCTGTGGCGGGGGCGGGGACGGGAAGAATGCCGTGGGCGCAGTGAACATGTCCGCTTCCGACATTAACGGGAGAAGCGATTATTGTATCGGGGCAAAGGCTGTCGATAAGCATACAAACGGCAGTTATATCGGCCAAAGCATCGGCGGTTCCTACTTCGTGAAAATGGATGTTGTCGATACTTGTATTATGAACGTAACTTTCAGCCTCTGCGATTAAGGCGTAAACCGCTTCAATATCGACTTTGATTTTATCGCTGACTTTTAAGGCGGCAATGCGTTTTTTTATATCGGCAAAGGACGAATGCTCGTGTGAGTGCGAATGCTCGTGGTCATGTGAATGTTCATGGTCGTGAGAATGAGTATGGTCATGTGAGTGTTCGTGTGTATGCGGACGGTCGGGTACGTCGATACTTTTTTCTTCTTCGCCGTGTACAAAGACCTTGAATTTTGTTCCGGTTATACCGCATTTTATACTTTTTTCGGCGGAAAAACGGACAGCCTCCAAGCCGATGTCGTTCAGCTTTTTACAAAAAGCCACGCTGTCGGGAATCAATTCCAAAAGGGCTCCTGCAAGCATATCGCCCGAAGCGCCCATTGCGCATTCAAGATATAAGGTTTTCATCTATCATTCCTCCTTTTAATTTTTTCCGCCGATTTTTATCGTTCGATACGGTTTATCATACCGGCAAGGTAACCGGCTCCGAATCCGTTGTCTATATTTACTACACTGACGCCGCTTGCACAGGAATTGAGCATAGCCAAAAGGGCTGCAAGACCCTTAAATGAAGCGCCGTAGCCGACGCTTGTCGGAACCGCAATAACCGGACAATCGGCCAAGCCTCCTATAACGCTTGCGAGGGCTCCTTCCATACCGGCAACGGCGATAATAACGCGAGCGCTCATAATGCAGTCAAGATTGGAAAGCAGGCGGTGCAAGCCGGCAACTCCGACATCGTAAAGGCGCACAACCTTGTTGCCGAAAAACTCGGCGGTAAGAGCTGCTTCTTCGGCAACGCTCATATCGCTTGTACCGGCAGAGGCCACTACGATGTTTCCTTTTCCTTCGGCTTCGGGCATTGCGCCGATAATACCAAGACGGCTGATTGTATCGTAGCGTATCTTATGCGTTTGCGCCAGTATTGCGGCTTTTTCTGCGGACAAGCGGGTTATAAGCAGCGAAGCGGCACCGTTTGCCGAAAGAGAGTCGGCTATCGAAGCGATTTGTTCGGCTGTTTTCCCTTCCCCGTAAATAACTTCAGCTTCTCCCTGCCTTATTGCACGGTGATGATCGGGTTTTGCAAAGCCCAAATCGTCAAAGGGCTTTTTTTTCAATAAAAGATGAGCATCGCGCGCCGAAAGTTTTCCCGATTCGACTTGTTCCAAAATCGTCAAAATATCCTGTGCAGCCATTTTACCGCTCCTTTAAATCCAACACAACGACGGAAAAATCGTCCGCCAAAAGTGAACGTATCGTTTCCCTTTTTTGTACAACCTTTTTCATGTACCGAGCCGGTACTTCTATACGGGCGGCATTTCCGTCAAGCCGAATCCTAAAATCGCTGAAGCCTAAGCGGGCAAGAGCGTTTTCCGATTTTTCGATAAGGCGCAGTTTTTCTTCCCGTATGGGCGTTCCGCAGGGAATACGTGTCGCCAAGCACGCATAAGAGCTTTTGTTCCATGTAAACAAACGCGCTTTTTTTGACAGTGTACGCACGTCAGCCTTTGTGATACCGCATTCGCGTAAGGGAGAACGTATGCCCAGTTCTTCCAAAGCCCGCATTCCCGGCCTGTCCGATGCCCGGTCGGAGGCGTTTGTGCCGTCGATAACAAAGGTGTAGCCGTCTTCGGCCGCGCGCTGTTTAAGAAGCGAAAACAACAGCTTTTTGCAATAATAACAGCGCTGTTCCGTGTTTTCCGCAATCCGCGCATCCGATAAGGTATCCGCTTCAATAATATTTAAGATTATGCCGCACAGTACACACAAACGCTCGGCATCCTCCAATTCAAACTGCGGCTGAAAGGGGCTTTTTATAAAATAAGGGCGAATGTCCGCACCGCTTTTTGAAGCCGCATATAAAAGATAAGCCGAATCCGTACCGCCTGAAAAGGCGAGGGCGGTTTTGGGGTACGTGCGGAAAAAGTTAAGCAGCGCTCTGTGTTTTGAGCCGGTATTATTCATTTTGTACGTTTTTTTTTATTTCTTCAGCCGCTTTTTTTATCATTGTAGCAATATCCATATCGGCAATACCGATAATCAAATTTTTACAGCGGTTGACCGGCAGTAAAATGCGCAGCGCAGGACTTTGTCCGACGGCAGCTGCCATTGCGGGGGTTATTTCTCCGAGCAATGAATCGGCTATAACGATTCCCATCGGCCCTGCGATAATGTCCGCATTGCGGCAGCCGACGATGACTGCATTTTCACCGGTAGCTCCGTTATCGGCTCCCGCCTTAATCATAGCGGAGGTTGCAATGCTGTTGGTCCCCGCCGCCGTTATGAACGCTTCCGGCAGGGCTTTGCGGATTTCTTCGACAAGCTGTTTTCCGATACCGCCGCCCTGTCCGTCGATAACCAAAATGTGCATTATTTTGCGGCCGCCTGATAAATGAGCTTGAGGTCCTCGTAGCCGAGCTTTTTAAAAGTGCCGATCGTGCGCGTTTTGTTAAACGAACATTTTAAAGCCATCGTGTCTATTTGCTCTTCGCCCGCGTTGACCTTCAGTTCTTTAAGCGACACGGGCATACCGATCGAACGGAAAAAATCTTCCATCGCTTTTATGCCGTCAAGCGCGCCCTGTTCTGCCGAAGCGGCCTTAATGCCGAATACGTTTTCAGCTAGCTGTGCAAACCGCGCAGGGTTTTCTTTATACACGTAACGCGCCCAGCTTGCCCATACGGCGGCAAGACCTGCGCCGTGCGTAACGTCGAACATACCGCTCAATTCATGCTCGATTTGGTGTGTCGCCCAATCGCCCGCATTATTGCCGCATCCGGTAAGCCCGTTGTGCGACAAACTGCCGGCCCACATTACCTGAGCGCGCGCTTCGTAATTTTGAGGCTCTTTTTTCAAAACGTGCGAACTTTTTATAACGGCTTTTATCAAACCTTCGGCAATATTGTCGGTAAGGAGACTTTCGGGTTCCGCCGTGTCGGAAGAGTAAAAATAGCGCTCAAGCGTATGCATAATGATGTCGGTACAGCCGCTCATGGTTTGCCATTCGTTAAGGGTTGCCGTCAATTCGGGGTTCATAACGGCAAAACGGCAGCGCGCGTAGTCGGAACTGTAACCGCGTTTGAGCCATCCGTCTTCATTTGTAATAACCGAAGAATCGCTCATTTCGCTTCCGGCCGCCGCAATTGTGAGAACCGAACCGACGGGAAGGCAGCCTGCAGGCTCAATTTTTTTACTATAAATGTCCCAGACGTCTCCTTTCGTTACAACTCCGTAACCTATCGCTTTTGCCGAATCGATAACGCTGCCGCCGCCGACGGCGAGGATAAAATCGACGCCTTCTTTTTTACACAAAGCGATTCCTTCGCGCACAAGCGAAAGACGCGGGTTGGGAACAACGCCGCCGAGTGTAACGTAGCTTATGTTTTCGCTTTCCAACGACTTACGGATCTTGTCCAAAAGTCCGGATTTTTCGGCGCTTTGTCCGCCGAAATGTACGAGCACTTTTTTGCAGTTTTGTGCTTTAACGAGCTTACCCGTTTGCTTTTCCGCGTCTTTTCCGAAAATAACTTTTGTCGGCGTCCAATAGGTAAAATTGTTCATACTTCCTCCTATAAATAAACGAGTTGCAACGCAAACTCGGTATAAAAAGCGACGACGCTATTTTAGGCGGCGCTTTTTATCGCTCCTCCTATAAAAATTTTGCAAGATTATTGCAAAAACGTTTTTCGTCCCCCCAGTATAAACCATTCGCAAGATACGGCAGCTTCGTATGCAAATTGCGGCTGAGGTTTATACGTATTGTTTTGATTTATAATGCAGCTTACACCCGTATATCCTTTGAATTCTAAAGGAAGATTTGCGGGCGTATAAAAACCTTCGATGCCGATTCTGTGTGTGTATTGCGGAATACCGCTCGGCGTTTTAACGCTTGCCATCGCGATTGCTTTTTCCATATCATTGTCCTCATTGCCGTCCTGATCCTGCCCCGGGAATTTTTTCCAAAAGCCGTGTTCATTTGCTTCCGTTGCCTTATGTAATTCTCCTTGAACCAAAAATCGGTAAAAAGCTTTGCATTCCCATTTTGCCGGAACCGTAAAGCCTGCCGTTATTTGCCCCATGATGCTGTCCGGACCGAAAGGCGTTCCCGTCCATTGGAATTGTCCGCTTCCGTGAAATCCGCGGCGATTCATACAAAACGACCAGTTTTTATTTCTAAGCCGGTACATATACGGAGATGTCCATAGGCCTTCGAGGTTTGCGGTCCAGTATCCGTTTTGCGAAGGGATCTGTATGTCTAAGCCGCCTTGCAAGCCTAGTGAATTCGGAACCGACTTTTTTTCGCTCGGAAGCTGAAATTCATTCATTTGGAATAGTACATACAGGCGGCCGTATTTCCACGGATTAAATTCCGCGGCAAGGGCTAAAAGACTTCCGACGCGCGAGTTGCTCTCATTGAGAGTGCTATTGCCGATGTCGTGATTGTAATCTTTGTATGCGCCCCACGACTCTAAACCGTGAATAAATTCTACTGGATTTAAATACGTCAACTCAAGAGGTGCGTTTACCATAACGCCTTCGATTGCGGTAATTTTCAGCCGCTTAAAAGGTCTGAAATCTAGTTCGTGAAAATACAGGTATTTTGAAACCGCAAGCTGCATAATATTCGTTGAAAATTTTATATTCGGCCCGAATAAGGTGAATTGGGCATATGTCGCCGTTTCCATAGAATCCGATAAAATAATGCTCGGCGTTTGCGTTTTCCCGACATTTATTCCGCCGCGGCCTATTTTGAAATTCCAAAAACTTCCTTGGGCGGCCGGATAGCCCAAGCTGAGATATGAATACTTTGATAGCGTGCCGTCTATATCGTCCTCACGTTCTCCTGTCAGTTTTTTATCGAGGGGAATATTTACAAACCTGTGCGCGGAATTCGCCGCATTCATTCTTTGAGACACAGACAAGTCGTATACCGCATGTGCGTAATTTTGCGCCGTAAGAGAAAGCGGAAAGTTTAATAGGGGAGGAATATCGCGGTAATCGAATTCGGGATACGATACGGACGCATCGCGGTTTCGGTAAAACAGGGCGAGGCTCAGCGACGGAGATACGGAAAGACTCAGCGGGAATTTTTTTTCGGGGATGCGTACGCTTGCAAACCATTTTTGCGTGTTTTCATAGAGTCTTTTGCCGTAGGGACTTAAATTGTCATACTCGATGCCGCGGAAATACTGTTCCAATTCTCCTGCGGTGAGCGGACTTTGATTTGTTGCGGGAACGGTTCCGTCTTCAAGCGACAAGGCGTAAAGCACTTGGTATATCCAATGCCCGGAAGGAACAATATATTGCAAACCGCTTAAACTGTCGGCAAAGGGTTCATTATTAAAAGCAGCCTCTTTAACTTTTTGAATATAATCCTCAAAACGAATTTGTGCGTACATAAAAACCGGGAAAAGACATATGCAAAGAATTCCGGCGATTTTTCGTTTAAGTCCGTACATTTTTATTCGGCTCCGTTTGTTTTTCCGTTTTTAACTTTTCCGCTTCCGAAAGCCATTGCGCGCTTGACGCGTCGCTGGGCATGTTCCACGCTCCCCGCGGTGAAAGCGAAACGGATCCGGTGGATACGCCGTCGCTCATGCACGATCTTTTAAACTGCTGGCTGAAAAACCGCCGGTAAAAAATGATGAGCGTGTCGAGTATTTTGCTCCGTTCGTATTTTTTGCCGAAGGCATGCTGCGCCAAAAAGAGAATTTTTGCGGGGCTGAAAGCGCGGCGCACCGCATAATACAAAAAAAAGTCGTGCAGTTCGTAGGGCCCCAAAAGCTCTTCCGTTTTTTGCGCGATCTTACCGTTTTTTGCCGGAAGCAGCTCCGGACTTACCGGTGTGTTTACAATGTCGAGTAAAGCGGCGGAAAGTTCTGCCGCCCTTGTTTTGTCGGCGCAAAAAAAGGCCGCGTTTTCAGGCTCGGCATGGTGCCGGACAAGCGCTTGTATGAGTGTTTTCGGAACCGAAACGTTTACGGCGTACATCGACAAATGGTCGCCGCCGTAGGTCATCCAGCCGAGCGCGGTTTCGGAAAGATCTCCCGTTCCTATAACGAGCGCCTTGTTTTTATTTGCAAGGTCCATGAGAATCTGCGTGCGTTCGCGCGCCTGTGCGTTTTCGTATACCGTGTCATGAACGTTTTCATCGCAGTCTATGTCTTTTAAATGGATTTTTACCGCTTCGCGTATATCGATTTCTTTGAACGTTACACCCGTAAGGGAGGCGAGGAGGGCGGCGTTGTTTTTTGTGCGGCCGCTTGTGCCGAAGCCGGGCATCGATACGGCCGTTATCGAAGTGAGCGGCAGCGAAAGAATTTTAAAAGATGCGATCGCGGTTAAAAGCGCCAAGGTCGAATCCAAGCCGCCCGAAAGTCCTATAACGGCACTCTTTATACCCGTATGTTCAAGGCGGGACGCAAGGCCGTGTGCCTGTATTGCCGCAACTTCTTTGCAGCGCTTTTCGCGCGCTTTTTGTGTTTCGGGAACAAAGGGCGTTTTCGGTATTGCGCGCAGCAAGGCGAATGGCCGCGGTTTTGCCGCCGCCGTTTTACGCGAAGATGTGCTGGTACCGGAAACTTTTTGTTCACCGGCTTCTATAATGCGGAAGTTTTTTGCCGAAAAAATACCTGCTGCCGTTTTTTGCCGTCTTTCGGCTTCGGTGCCTTCAATATCTATATCCCGAACGATGTAGCCGTCGGTGTATAAATCGGATTCGGCTAAAACCGAACCGTTTTCGGCGATTATGTTATGGGCGGAAAATACGTAATCGGTTGTCGATTCGCCGCGGCCCGCGTTTGCGTACGCATATGCGCAGGGCGGATTTTCGGACTGCACCGCGATGAAGGAACGGCGTTTTTCGGCTTTGCCGGCTCCTTCGGCTTCGGCTGCAAGATTAAGAACAACATGGGCGCTTTCCCGTACGAGCGACAGGGCGGGCGTTTGCGCCGCATTCTTTGCCGCATATACATCGGCGCCTATTTGCGCGCCTATATATACGGTTAAATCCGAACCGTCGGAGCGCCTTACCGCTTTGTTCATTTTAATCAAAATATCCGTGCCGAAGGGAACGTTGCGGGGCTCGTCGCTTTGCTTGCCGCAGAGCGCGCCGCTGCGCGCGGCACTCTGCTTTCCTATTTCGATGACGGCGCCCGGTTCAAGCGAGAGTGCACTTTGAAAATAACGCGTATCGCCGCCTTGCGGAATGCCGGCATTTGCAAAACCGGCAAAGGTTTTCGGAACCGCCGCCAAAATGCGCCCGCTTTTTATAAAAACGGCGCAATTAGTTAAAAAGCCCTTATATAAAAGCGGTGCGCCGACCGCAAACAAAACGCGCGTATGTTCGGTTTTGCGCGCAAGAGAAACAAGCGCTTCGGGAACCTTGCGCAAAAGGCTTTCCTGCAAAAAAAGATTTGCGCACGTGCAGCCGGTAAGAGAAAGTTCGGGGAATACCATACATTCGGCGCCGTCCTGCTCGCCTTTTTGAACGGCACGGGCGAGAGAATCGGCGTTCGACGCGCAGTCGGCAAGTTTGATTGCGGGACTTGCGCAGGCAATTCTTAAAAAGCCGTAATCCATGGCTTTCAGTATAATTCAAAAAATGCAAATAGTGAAGTGCCGCATCAGCGTGCAGCCGCGTCGGCGCATCAACCGTTTAATAGGCGTTTTAAGGATGCATTGAATTCGTTTTGCGAACAAAAGGATTCAAAAAAGCTTAAATCCTTTAAAACAATGTCGGTTCCCGCCCGTTTCAGTTCGGCTTCGGAAAAAGAACCTAAAAGACCGATACACAAAGAACCTGCGGCCTTGGCAGCTTGAACCCCGTTTACGGCATCTTCAACGACAAGGCAATCGCATGCGTTCAAACCGAGACCTGCAGCCGCCGTAAGGTAAATTTCAGGGTCGGGCTTTTTATGCGTTACCTTATTGCCCCACACCGCATAATCGAAGTCGTCAATCGAAAAACCGATTGCTTTTAAATTAACGTCCAACTTGATTTTATCGGCGCTTGTCGCCAAAGCCGTTTTAATGCCCGCTTTTTGCGCATTGCGGATAAAGTCGGCAGTGCCTTTCATAGCGCAGTCGGTACCGGAAATCAGTTCATCATAGATACCGTACGCTTCAATTTTTGCAGCGTCGATATCTATTTTTAAACCGTATTTTTCGGCAACCCCGCCTATAAAGCGGTTTTCGCCCGCCCCTATAAAGGGAGCAAAGTCTGCAGGAACGGCATGTACGCCGCGCCGTTTGAAAAACTCAATACACGCTTGAGCAATTGTTTCTTCCGAATTTATAAGTACACCGTCAACATCGAATAAAATACCGCGTATCATAGCTTTCAGTATAATTCAAAAAATGCAAATAGTGAAGCGGCCAAGCCTTTTGAAATTCTGCAGCGCATTCGTAAAATCTTCAAACAGAGTCTTTTTCCGCTTTATCAGTTTCGTCCGCCCGATCCGCTTTGCCGGACGTGTCTTTGAAAGGCATGACGGGAACCTGTTCTTGGTCGGACTGAATATTCCCGTCAAAAATTTTTATGCACCGATTCGTGCTTGCGCCGATTCCCGGGTCGTGGGTAACGATGACGATGGTCGTTCCGCCTTCGTTGATTTTTTTAAAGAGCTTAAGAACCTGTGCGCCCGTTTTGCTGTCCAAAGCGCCGGTCGGCTCATCGGCCAGAATAATGTGCGGTTTTGTTACCGTCGCGCGCGCAACGGCAACGCGCTGCTTTTGTCCGCCTGAAAGTTCGTTCGGCCGGTGCGAAAGTCTGTTCCCCATATCGACAAGCTCCAAGGCTTCTTTTGCAAGTTCAATTCGTTTTGCCCGTTCGACGCCCTGATAGCGCAAGGGAAGCATAACGTTTTCGAGAATCGTCATGCTCGGAAGCAAGTGATACTGCTGGAACACAAAGCCGATCGTTTTATTGCGCAGGGCGGCGAGTTCTTTTTCCGTCATCTTTGCCGTTTCTTTGCCGCCGATTTCCAGTATGCCGCTTGTCGGCCGGTCAAGACAGCCTATCATGTTCATACAGGTCGATTTTCCCGAACCGGACGGCCCCATTATCGAAACGAATTCGCCCTGTTTTATGCTGAAGCTTATGCCGCGCAGGGCGTGCACGACGCTTTCTCCCATTTCGTACAATTTTGTAACGTTTTCCATTCGGATAATAGTTTCCGCCATTTTTTAAGTCCTAAAGGTATAAATATATCGATTGCCGACCGGCTGGCTTACCGCACAGCCTTCGACCATGTCTTCGCGTATTGCGTTTATTGAATTTCGTCGTCCCAGCAAAACAGCAGTTTTGTCGTATTGTTGTAGATGATTAAATCGATGTCGTTGATAAGCAGCCGGATGCGGTACAGTTCTTTGTTTGCGAACGAAGTCAAATATTCGCTTTCCGTAATGATTCCGTCTTTAAAATATGAAGCCATGTCTTTTTCAAGCTGAACGTACATATCGTAGGTTTGCCGGTTCGTTTCCTTTGCCCAGCGTATGTCGTTCAGCGCTTGCGTTTGATCTACAATAGAAGTATCGTATGCGTCGGAAGCCGATTGTATCGCAATAAGTTCCTGCTGCTGCGAATACGCGTTTTTATCCGAACCGAGCTTTGCCTTTTTAAATGCGTTCAAATCGACGCTTGCCGAAAACGTATACACCGGTGAATGTGATTTTCCTACCGGAACCGATACGCCCGCATCGAGGCTCAATCCGTATAAACCCGCGCTCACTCCCGCGTCAACCGTGTCCGCCTTTGTACCCGAAGACGACACATGAGAATTTTGTATCGTATAACCGGCGCTTGCGCCGAGCGTAAAGTTTTTATCGGCCGTCCTCGCAAGCGTGTTGTAGGAATGAGTCCATTCGGCTTCTTCTATTTTTTTATAGTTTTCTTTTTTTAAGGACGCGATGTCGACGGCTTCCACCGATTGAATACTGTCGGGCAAAAAATCGCGCGCTTTTTGGCCGGCTTCAAAACGTGCGCCGCATTTTGCCGCAAAAACGGCGTAGTCGTGCTCGAGCGCGCGGATCTTCGTTTCCACAGTGTGCGTGTCCGAAAGCACTTGCAGTTCGGCTTGGCGGTAATTCGAAGACGATTTTGAATAGCCCTTCGCTTTTATTTCTTCAAACTTGAGCGTATTGTCGTACAAGGTTTTTTGTGCCTGAATAATATCGTTTTCGCCCGTAAAAAGCGCTTTCAATTGCGTGTAAAATTCTTTTTCGGCTTCCAAAGCCCTGTTTTGCAGTGTGCGTTTTGCGTTTAAAAACGTCCGCTCAGCGTTCATAAGTTTCAGCTTGCGCGCAATTGTGCTGCCGGAAATAATGTCCGCCGACAGTGAAAACTTTGTATTGTCGGAAGCCTTTTGTCCGCCGGCAATTTTTACGGACGAAGAAACGTTCAGCTTTAAATTCGATAAGGCGGGAAGGGCGGCCGTTGCCGACGGCGAAAAAGAAACGGAGGGGGTGCCGTTTTCGTTTGTAAAAACGGCCGTTCCCGTCGAAAGCTTTACGCTTAAACCGTTGTCGATCGACGTTTCCTGCGAGGAAAGTTCCGCTTTTTTTACTTCCAGCGCGAGCCTTTGCAGTTCCAAATCGTTTTCCAAATATTTGGCCAAATCGGGACTTGCAACAAGCAAACCCGTGCCGAACAACAAAGCGCATAAAACAAAAAATATCCGTTTCATATTCACATAAACCTTTTTTTATTATATTTAGTTACAGGTAGCTTTTTATCGATTTTTGTTCATACTGAATTTCCGGGAAAGTGATAAAGTCACTTGTTCAAAGCGCAGTATTTTCGTACAATAGTATAACGAATAACAACGGCATTACCCATAGGGAGGTTGTCATGGTAAGAGAAATAACCGAAAAAGAATTCGATGAAGTCGTATTGAAGGCGTCAAAGCCGGTGCTCGTGGATTTTTACGCTCCGTGGTGCGGCGACTGCAAACGTCTTGCGCCCGCCTTGGAAGTTATTGCGGAAAAAAACGCGGCTTTGTTCGATACGGTAAAGATAGATGTCGATAAAGCCCCCGATACGGGCAAAAAATATAATATCGCCGCGCTGCCGACCCTTTCGGTGTTCCGCAGCGGTAAAAACGGGCCGTACATAAGCGAGCCGGCTTCCAAAGCGCAAGTGGATGAATGGCTTAAAGGGCAGGGATTTTAATGATATACGATGTTGCAATAATCGGCGGCGGGCCGGGCGGCTATACGGCGGCTTTGTACTGCGTGCGTTCGGGGCTTTCCGCCGTCGTACTTGAAAAGCTGTCGCCGGGCGGGCAAATGGCCGCGACGAATATCGTTGATAATTATCCCGGTTTTGAAGAAGGCATAGACGGCTTTACGCTCGGACAAAAAATGAAAGCGGGTGCCGAGCGCTTCGGTGCGCAAACCGTCCTCGCCGAAGTAAAATCCGCCGATTTAAAATCGAAGATAAAAAAGATAGACAGTTCCGAAGGCGTATTCGAAGCGAAAACCGTGATTATTGCAACGGGAGCCGAAGCGAAAAAATTGGGGCTTCCCGAAGAAATGCAGCTTGCCGGAAAAGGCGTTGCGTATTGCGCCACCTGTGACGGCATGTTTTATAAAAACAAAACGGTCGCGGTAGTCGGCGGCGGAAACTCGGCGGTTGCCGATGCGCTTTATTTGAGCAATATTTGCAAAGAAGTGTACCTTATTCACCGCCGGGGAGAATTGCGTGCATCGGCCGTTTATATGAACGCTTTAAAAGCTGCCGGCAATGTGCATCTCGTGTGGAATTCCGTTGTTTCAAAACTGCTGTACGATAAAACGCTTACCGGCATTACCGTGCAAAACGTCGAATCGGGCGAAACTTCAGATATCGAATGCAGCGGTTTGTTCGTTGCCGTCGGCCGGCTCCCAAACACGGCTTTATTTAAAGACGCCGTGGAACTCGATGATAGCGGCTATATCGTTGCCGACGAATCGACACGCACGAATATTCCTGGCGTTTTTGCCGTAGGAGATGTGCGCACCAAGGCCTTGCGCCAAATCGTTACCGCTTGCGCCGACGGGGCAGTCGCTTCAAGATACATAGAAGACTATATAAGAGAATAGGACATCTGTCGAAAAACAAAAAACGCCCTTAAAACGTTGAAATCTGCGGAGAAACGGGTTATACTGTACCGTAATGACAGAGAGGCGTACCGATAAAAACAGTACACTTCTTTTTACAAAATTATCAGTTAAAAAGAGGCGTCTATGGCAAAGTTTAAAACTCACAGTATAAAGGCATATGCCTTTAAGGCAGCGGCAGCGCTTGTTGCAGCCGCATTTATTGCAACGGCACTTATGTTTACCGGCTGTTCAAATAGTGCGGGTGGATACGCGGGTACCGGTTCCCGAAGCCGTAGGAATGGCGGTGCCCGAACGCCCTCAACACCTGCGGATGCAAGATCTTTGGAAAATGCAGGATTTGTAAAAATAATACCTCCGACAACCGGCACCGAAGGCGTTGCTCCCAGTCTTGACTCCTTACCCGGAAATGAAGATAAGTGGAAAGGCGTATTTATTGACGGCCGCAAGGTAAAGTTAAGCCCCTATGTGCTCGGTAAAACGGAGGTAACGTATAAACGTTGGAAAGAAGTCTACGATTGGGCTACCGGGAAAGGGTATCAGTTTGCCAATCCGGGGAAAAAAGGCAGTGACGGAACCGGAAATGATGAAGAGCAGCCTGTAACTTGTGTAAGCTGGCGGGATTGCATAGTATGGTGTAATGCGTATACGGAAAAGACGACAGACTCCGATGCCGACTGCGTATACCGTAAAAGTAAAGACGATACTACGGTATTAAAAGACGCAACAGCGAAAGAAGGGGACGTGTTTATTTGTGATAATGCCTATGCCGATATGGATAAAAAAGGCTTCCGTCTTCCTACCGAAGCCGAATGGGAATATGCGGCCCGCTGGCAGGGAAGTGATAAAACAAATGCGGTACAATACGGCGATGTATGGCTTACCAAACTTAACAGTGCAAGCGGAGCAAAAGATAAGTGGAACACGACTGAAACAGGAGAGGTTGCGTGGTATAATGGTAATTCAGGAAACAAAACCCATCCTGTAGGAGAAAAAAGGGCGAATGTACTTGGTTTACATGATATGTCGGGAAATGTCGTGGAATGGTGTTTTGATTGGTATAATGATGACCCTACATTAAACGATAACGCTTATAAGAGAGAAGCTATTGTTACCGATCCTCAAGGTGCCGCATCGGGTAATCGCCGTATTGTACGCGGCGGCCGTTGGCGTGACAGTGCAAGAGCATGCACTGTAGGCATACGGAACCACGGCGACCCTAGTGGAAAGAGTATGTATCTTGGCTTCCGCTTGGCGTGGCGCCCGTTTTAATTTTTTCGACAATCGGCATTATTGTTTTAATTATGAGGAACGCTATCAAGTAAGCGGCCGGATTAAAAGTCAAGTTGTTGTTTTTGTCGTTTGATCTTCATTCCATGTACGGATATCGTATACCGGTTAAGGCCGTTTATTAAATCCCTATAGTGTTTCATTTTCTGCCATACTCCAAGCTCGATTGCTTCTCACGCTGCTTTGATAGCTGCGGCGGTATAGTGCCGTTTTTGTATTTGTTATTGAGCTTCTTGTTTTAATAAATGGAAACCAAAACATTTTGACCTGCTTGGGCTGCTTCGTTATAAAAATCTTTAAGTCCGGCAAATGCACATTTAAGTTCATCTATAATTTCTTCTTTTTCATCTTCATAATCCCAGATATTCGGATACAGTTTATTTTCCTTACATTTTTGCATACTGAAGTTTTCCAAAAGAGAATCAATATCGGTTTCATTTAATTTTTTCACGATTAATCGTATGTTTTCCTTTTTTGTATATCCAATAAAATCTTCGCATTCTTCGAAAGAATTTACTCCGACAATTGCTTCACTGAGCGGATTACCCTCTATCGGCTTTCCTGCTGAAACACCGGTAAGTACAAAATGTAAAACGTCCCACATTTTATCCATGTCGAATAAAATACAGTCTTCGGCTTCTTGCAGTTCTTCCGTAAAATCCGCAATGTCTTTTTCGGTCATAAGTTTTTTTAAGTCTCTATCACTTATGAGTTGATAGTTTGCAATCATTCCCATATCAAATTCTCCTTAGCTGTTATCTAAATTATCATTCTTATGAATACTCTTGTCTTTTGTACTACGTTATTAAGATAATATCAATCGGGAAGATTAAGAAATGGAATACTTGGAGCTGGCACGAACAAAAATTACCCGCATAAATATCGGTAATGACCTATTACAACCGTTTCCGATTTATGTTAGAATAGCCCGTAAATCGTGGAGGCGGAAATGCCGGCTCTAACTAGAACGAGTTTTGTGGCAATATCGTTTTCATCCAACCCCAATACATCCATTTCCGTATTTACATTTTTTACGAAAGCGTATAATGTAGGATTATTTCCTGCGAACCCTATCGGATCTTGACTTATATAAGGTCTACAGGATTTTCCTTTATCAGCTTTTTTTCATAGGCAAAATTAAGAAATGTAAGATTTTCTTCATAATCAAATTATATATGGTTTTACGGTATTTTTCTATCCATAATAAAAGCGTAAAAAACTGTCCTGACGTAGAATATAGAAGACAGAGGTTAAAAGTGATATAATAGGGGAACATTGATACTACTTGACTATTGAGAGGCTTTTATATGGCAAAAGAAATAAATGCTTTAAAAGAATTTTTAGACAGCGAAATCTATTCGGAGCTGATTCGGCTTACGGA
>CAJPNP010000011.1 GCA_905372025.1 uncultured Treponema sp.
TAACTTCCAGGGAAATATCCGGAACAACGCGGAAATGTTGGCTTCCAATTCGGAAGATATAATTATTTCACGAGTTGAAGAGGCAAAAAAGAACGTATGGCGTAATGAAGACATTGCATTACACAATAAAAATAAAGAAATTATTACGATATTATTTTACGAAAATATTTTCAGTTATAAAAATTCGGTTGAACAAGTTGCGGATCTTTTAAATCTGTCTAAAAATACTATTTATCTGCATATACGAAATTTGAAAAAGAATTGAAGATATAAAGCACTCCCATATCTTTAACAAAAAAATTTTCTAGTCCATCTCCAGCATTATCGTAAACGGACCGTCGTTGACGAGCGAAACTTTCATGTCGGCGCCAAAAATGCCGTGAGCAACCTTTGCAAAGCGGCTTTCGCAGCACGACAAAAAATATTCATATATGTTTTTTGCATAAGCAGGCTCGGCCGCGTTTTCAAAGCCCGGCCGGTTGCCGCGGTTACAGTCCGCGTACAGCGTAAACTGCGATACAACCAAAAGCTCGCCCGTAACATCTTCTATCGATAAATTCGTCTTTCCGTTTTCATCTTCAAAAATACGCAGCTTTCGGATTTTTTCCGCCGTTTTTTCGGCAATTTCTTTTGTGTCGGCATGAGTTACGCCTAAAAAAACAAGGAATCCGCGCGATATTGAAGCGCAGCATTCACCGTCAACGCAAACGGAAGCTGAAAGAACGCGCTGAATTAAAGCTTTCATTATACGATAATGCCTTTTGTTGAAGGAATCGCGTTTCCGCGCCGGCTGTCCGGGGCAACGGCTTCGCGGATCGCGCGCGAAGCGGCTTTAAACAGCGCTTCCATTTTATGATGATCGCTTCTGCCGCGCAGCGCATCAAGGTGCAAAGAACACTTTGCCGTGCTTACAAAGCCCTGCCAAAAATCTTCAAAACAATCGGTTTGAAACAGCGTTTCCTTTCCGTCCGGCGCGCGGCTTACAAGCGGAGTTCCGGTTAAATTCGCTTCACATACAAGATAGGAACGCCCGCCGAAATCGACCGCGGCACGGCCCAATGTTTCATCCATCGGGTACAGGCAGGATCCTGCGCGGTAAATCCCCGCACACGAACCGAGCGCTTGCGCAAATGCGCTGCCTAAAACGATTCCCGTATCTTCGAGCAAGTGGTGCTGATCGACTTCCAAATCGCCTTTCAGCGTACCGGAAAGATCGAACAAGCCGTGTTTGCAAAACGAGTGCAGCATGTGCGTAAAAAAACCGACGGGACAATCGACATTACATACACCCGTGCCGTCCACGTTAAGAGAAAGCGATATGTCCGTTTCGGCGGTCCGCCGCTCTATAAAGGCCGTTCTGTTCATTTTACGCGAGTACCTTCCGCAGTTCATACTCCAAAATATCGGTTGCGCCCAGCTCTTTTAAACGCGGCAGCAAGGCGGGAACTTCGCTTTGTTTTACCGCAATCTTTACGGCATAGCCGGCGGAATTTAAGGCATTTGCACCGGACGAAGCGGCGGTATTTCCCGAATAAAGCGGCGATATGGTCGGGCTTCTCATGGAAGGAAGCGCATGCACAAGCTTGTCGAAATTTTCGGCGCTGACGTTCATTTCAAGCATAACGCGCCCGTGAGCGTTCAGCACGGCTTCAAACAGCATTTTCAATTTGAGGATTTTTTGCTTTTTTACGGGATCCGCCATTGCGGCCTTGGACGCAAAAAAGCGCGTGGAACTGTTCAGTATCGTTTCGACAATGCGCAGCCCGTTTTCGGCAAGGGTACGGCCGGTCGCCGTATTATCAATAATCATATCCGCATCATCCGGCGGAAAAACTTCCGTGGCCCCGTATGTGCGGAAAATAACCGCTTCAAGTTTTTTTTCTGTAAGCCAGCGGTGCGCAACATGTTTGTATTCGGTCGCGACGATAAGGCGTTTTGATTTTAAATCCTCATCTTTTAAGTCTGCCGGAACGGCAGCTACAATGCGCACCGGATCGAAGCCCAAGTCCAAAATCTCTTCGACATCGGCTTCGGTTTCTTCAACCCAATCGCGTCCGGTGAACCCGCAGTCGTGCGCCCCGAATTCCAGCAGCTTGCCGATATTTTGAGGCTTCATCACCTTTGCTTCCAAGTCGTCCTGATTGACAACCGGCCGGTATGCCCGCTCGGGCAGCTTTATCGAAATGCCGGCTCCGGCAAACAACTCGGCAACATTATCGTAAATTCGGCCTTTCGGCAACAATACTTTTAATTTATCCATATATTCATCATACAAAAAAATACCCGCCTTGTACAGACTCGGTACAAAAGAAACTTTATTTTTACTCACATCACATTTTTTACTTTTTTACCTATCGCTTTTATAAATTCTCTGCGAGACATTTGAACGGCGGCGCTCACCGGAACGATGACATTTTTAGCAAATCTGTCAGGCTGCCTCGCAAGGATTTTGCCGTGCGAGCCCTTGCCGCTTCCGATATTACGAAGTATACTGTTTGTATGAAAAGCTTTACAAAAGAACTGTGGTTTAATACCTCAAAGGAACGCGAATTTATCAATATTACACCGACGGTTGAACGCCTGCTTGCTGAGTCGGGTATACGCGAAGGCTTGGTTTTGGCAAACGCCATGCACATTACCGCAAGCGTCTTTATAAACGATGACGAAAGCGGTCTTCATCACGACTTTGACGTATGGCTTGAAAAGCTTGCGCCGCACGAACCGGTTTCGTCTTATCGGCATAATGTCGGCGAAACAAACGCGGACGCCCACATGAAGCGTCAAATTATGGGGCGCGAAGTAGTCGTCGCTGTTACCGAAGGAAAGCTTCACTTAGGTCCGTGGGAACAGATTTTTTACGGCGAATTCGACGGCAAGCGCAAAAAACGGGTGTTGGTAAAAATAATAGGAGAATAAAAAACCCGTGGCAACAAAACAAAACTTTGACACGCTTTTTACTTTAGAACTGGAGCACATCGCACGTTCACCCGACCTTGCACACAAAAAACCGCGCCTTTTGCTCCACGCGTGCTGCGGCCCCTGCTCTTCGGCTGTGCTGGAACGCCTCGCCGACCATTTTAAAATTATGATTTTTTATTACAATCCGAACATTCACCCTCAAACGGAATACGTACGCAGGCTCGACGAACTTGCTTTCTTTTTGAACCGCCGTCAAAACAAACAAAAAACGGAAGGGGCAGACAAACTTTTTCAAACGGATATACCGGATACAGCAATCGATCTTGTCCGTGCCGATTACAATCCCGGCGATTTTTTTGCAGCCGTCAATATCGAAGAATTTCCCGACCGGGCACAAGAATCCGAGCGCGGCGAACGCTGCTTCGCCTGTTATCGGCTGCGCATGAAAAAAGCGGCTTTGTACGCGCTTGAAAACGGCTTCGATTATTTTACGACAACGCTTTCGATCAGCCCGCACAAAGACAGCGAAAAAATCAACGCAATCGGAGCCGCCCTTGAACAGGAATTAAGCGCCGTCCGCGCTTCGTCGCCCTACGCTCCTAATACGCCCGAAGCTTCGCCCGACACTTCTAATCCATCCAACGCGCCATTTGGACAGAACCGCGCAGCCCCGCGCTATCTGTATGCCGATTTTAAAAAACAAAACGGTTATAAACGCTCTCTAGAAATTTCTGCTGAATACGGTCTATACCGCCAAGATTATTGCGGCTGCATATATTCCAAACAAAACAGTGAAGCTCACCGCGCAGTGCAGCAAAACCGCGTCAACGCAGAGGTTTTTTCTTAAAAATCTTCTTAAACGCTTCATCTTACTTTTTTTTGCTGCTTTCGGCGGCACAAATTTCTCTTTTTGCGGGCTTTTCAGCATCGGTCTTAAATATTTGGGTTTAAGTTTTCACCCGGGAGGGCCGCAACCGCGCCCTCGAACAAAATGTTTCACGTGAAACATTTTAGGATGAATATGAAAAAACGATTGATTATTATCCGGTGATTTCGGCAGCGATGAAAATGTTTTTATCAAATGTTATTCTTTCGATACAAAACAAGACCTTGCCGTCAATCCGGTAAACATCCACCGTAATATTCCCGAAGAAACATCCATGTGAATTAAATTTCCACTTGTAATAAAACGACCTCGGAATAAAATCGGATGATTCTATTTTATAAGAGCCATTTCTCGGTTTATGCTTTCTTCAACAGCCCGCTGAACAAATTGATTCAACGATATTCCGTTCATAAGTGCAAGGCGTTTTGCCTGCATATGAATTTCTTGCGGCATTCTTACATTAAAACTGCCTTTATAAGATTTCTCCGGCTGTTTATTACTCTTTTTACAAAACTCGATATAATCATCAACGGAAGATTCAAAGGCGGCTTTCAGTTCCGAAACGGAAGAGCCTTCAAAAGAAACCAAATCATCTATGCCTTCCACTTTGCCGAAAAAAACTTCGTCATCCGCACTAAAGTCAACGGAACCGATAAAATCATTATATATCAACACGTTTTTCATTTTATATCTCCTTGCTCTGTAAGCACCTTGATAATTTGTTCTATTTGATATTGTTTCAAAATGTTTTCAGGATGAGGTTTGTGAAGTTGAAGAATATGCTTTGATTCCTTGTGTACAAAGCATACTCGAGAACCGGAAGTTTTCCCTTTTTGAAATTCATCATAACCGAATTTTTTTAATAACCTTCTTAATTCAGTGTAAGAAAAATCCTTCGGTTTTAATAAAAATCTTGCAAGCAACTTATCAAATTTACTCACGTATAAAGTATACCATAGTTTTTATCTTTAAGCAACTAAAAAGCAGTTGCTTAAAGATAAAACCGCTTTACAATCTCATACACAATCAAAATAAGCACAAAGAGGCGGACGGCTAAAGAAAAAGCAGAATAGCGCATTTTCACCTTTTTTGTTTCAAAGGGAAAAGAAAAAAACTTTTTCAGGATGCGCCCAAGGATTAAAGCCGAACTGATAGACCATGTTTTAGAAAAACAAACAGGTGTTTTATTTTGAACATCTGTTCTTTGTCTCTATTCTTCTTCTTTTTCGACGCGGTCTACACCGATGACAAAGTCGGGTGAATCGATTTTAAGGATGCATACGCCTTGGCTTGCGCGCCCTTGTTGACTTATTGCGGAGGCCGCAAGTTTGAGGGTCTTTCCCTGACTGGTTATACACATCACTTCGTCGGTACCGGCAACGGCAATGACTCCGACAACCTCGCCGGTTTTGTCGTTTACATTGTAGCCGATTTGTCCCTGCGTTCCGCGTGAATGCACCGAAAATTGGTCGAAATCGACGCGTTTTCCGTAGCCGGATTCGGTAAGCAAAAGCATATTTGCATTTGTATCGACGCGGACGGCGGCGGTTAATTCGTCCCCGACTGCAAGTTTTAAGCCGGAAACGCCGCGCGAAGAACGTCCCATCGGGCGCACCGACGTTTCGGTTATACGCAGCACTTTTCCGCGGCGGGAGGCAAGCGCCAAATCGTCGCTTCCGCCGGTGAGAATCGCCGAAACGATTTTATCGCCGGCATCGAGGTTGATTGCAATAATGCCGCGGGTTTTTGCGTTTTTAAAATCGGCGGTTTTAACCTTTTTAATAACGCCGTTTGCGGTCGCCATAAACAAGTGGTGTTCTTCGCTGAATTCGCGCAGCGACACAACCGTAGCGATTTCTTCGTTTGCTCCGATCGCCAAAAGGCTTTTTATATGAGAACCGCGGGATGCGCGGCCGGCTTCAGGAATTTCGTGAACCTTAATCCAATAGGCTTTTCCCTCGGTCGAAATAAAGACAATGTAGTCGTGGGTGGACGCGACAAAAAGCTGTTTTATGTAATCGTCTTCAACGAGTTTTGCGCTGTTCGAACCCTTGCCGCCCTTGCCTTGATTTTTATAGGCGGTAACGGGAACGCTCTTTATATACCCCAAGCGCGAAATCAATATGACCATATCTTCTTCTTTGATAAGGTCTTCGATATTGATTTCTTCAACCTCGTCAGAAACGATGTCCGTGCGCCGGTCGTCGCCGAATTTTTCGGCAAGTTCAAGCGTTTCATTTTTTACAAGCTGAAGGATTTTTTCCGGATGCGCGAGAAGATCTTTGCATTTTTCGATAAAAAGTTCCAGCTCTTCCAATTCTTTTTTGAGCGTTTCGATTTCGAGGCTTGTGAGGCGCTTAAGCTGCATATCGACAATCGCCTGCGACTGAACGTCGTCAAAACCGAAGCGTTTCGAAAGCGCTTCTTTTGCCGTTTGCGTATCGCGCGACGAGCGTATGATTTTTATAACTTCGTCGATGTTATCGATAGCAACGATGAGGGCGCGCAGGATGTGGGCGCGCTCTTCGGCTTTACGTAAATCAAAGCGGATACGCCGTGTTACGACTTCGTTGCGGTGCTCGACAAAATAGGCAACCAAAGACTTTAAAGTTAAAACTTCCGGCCGGCCTTTTACGAGCGCAAGGTTGTTTACGCTGAATGAAGATTGCAGCGCGGTTTTTGCAAAAAGCTGATTCAATACGACTTTGGCGATGGAACCGCGTTTAAGCTCGATAACGATGCGCAAGCCGGCGCGGTCGGACGTTTCGTCGTTTATGGCCGCTATACCGTCAATGACCTTTTCGCGCGCAAGCTCGCCGATGCGGCTACACAGCACGGTTGTGTTTACCTGATACGGAACTTCGGTAAACACGATACTTTCGCGGCCTTTTTTATCAACTTCAATATTAAAGCGGCCGCGCACGATTATTCTGCCCTTGCCGGTTTTAAAAGCTTGTTTAATGCCTTTGCGGCCGTAGATTACGCCGCCTGTGGGGAAGTCGGGACCCTTTATGTGTTTTGAAAGTTCGTCTATTGAAATATCGTTGTTGTCGATGTATGCGGCAACGGCTGCGGCAATTTCGCGTAAATTGTGCGGCGGCATATTTGTCGCCATACCGACCGCAATACCGGAAGAACCGTTTGCAAGCAAAAAGGGAAACTTTGCCGGCAAAACGGTCGGCTCGACCGTGGATTCGTCAAAGTTCGGAATAAAATCGACGGTTTCTTTTTTGATGTCTTCAACCATCGTTTCGGCAAGTCTTGCCATTTTGGCTTCGGTATAGCGGTAAGCTGCGGCAGGATCGCCGCCGATTGTACCGAAGTTTCCCTGCGGATGGATGACCGGATAACGAAGCGAAAAGTCCTGTCCCAAGCGGACAAGCGCGTCGTACACGGAAGCGTCTCCGTGCGGGTGATAACTTCCCAGCACATCACCGACTATCTTTGCACACTTTCGCGTCGGGCCGGAATAGCGCAGATTGCGTTCTTCCATGGAATACAAAATGCGCCGGTGAACGGGCTTTAATCCGTCGCGGACGTCGGGCAAAGCGCGGCTTACGATAACGGACATTGAATAATCTATATATGCGCGCTTCATTTCCGTTTCAATAGGAACCGAAATTAATACGCCGCCTTCCGGTGTTTTTTGTTCTTCCATCAATATTCCTTCATTTTTCCTTATACGTCCAGATTTGCGTAAACGGCATTTTCTTCAATAAATTTCCGGCGCGGTTCAACCTCTTCGCCCATCAGCGTACTAAATATACGGTCGGCTTCAACCGCATCGGGAAGCGTTACCTTCATCATTTTTCTGCGCGCAGGATCCATCGTTGTTTCCCACAATTGGGTTCCGTCCATTTCACCCAAACCTTTATAGCGCTGCACGCTGATTTTTTCCGAATCGCGCCCGATTTCGGCAAAAACTTTGTCGCGTTCGGCATCGTCGTACACATACCACTCTTTTTTGTTAAACATGATTTTATACAAAGGCGGCATCGCAAGATACACAAAACCCTTTTCAATCAATTCGGGCATATAGCGGAAAAAAAATGTTAAAAGCAGCGTACGTATGTGCGAACCGTCAACATCGGCATCGGCCATAATAATAATTTTATGATAACGTATTTTTTCGATATTAAAATCTTTGCCGATGCCTGTTCCCAAAGACGCGATAACCGGCTGCAATTTTTCGTTGTTGACAACTTTGTCTATGCGCGTGCGCTCGACGTTCAGCATTTTACCCCACAAAGGTAAAATCGCCTGCGTTTTACTGTCGCGGCCTTTTTTTGCCGAACCGCCTGCGGAATCTCCTTCCACTATGTACACTTCGCATTTTGAAGGATCTTTTAAAGAGCAGTCGGCGAGTTTTCCGGGAAGCCCGAAGCTGTCCAAAGAACTTTTGCGTCGCGTCGCTTCTTTTGCTTTGCGCGCCGCAATGCGGGCTGCCGCCTCTCCTACGCACTTTTCCAAAATCAAATCTATAACTTTGGGGTTTTGCTCAAAAAACAAAATAAGCTGTTCGTAAGCCAAAGAATCGACAATGCCGCGAACGTCGGTGTTGCCCAGCTTTGTTTTCGTTTGGCCTTCAAACTGCGGTTCGGGTACCTTTACCGATAAAACGGAGGTAAGACCTGCTCGAACGTCTTCACCGGTCAGCTTTTCTTCTTTGTCGAGCTTTTTTAAAAGTTTTGCGTTGTTTTTTAAAAACTCGTTCATAACTTTTGTAAGCGCCGACTTTAAACCGTCCAAGTGGGTGCCGCCCTCTTTTGTGTTTATATCGTTTACAAAAGATAAAATATTTTCGTTGTATCCGTCGTTGTATTGAACCGCAAGTTCGACAACAATGTCGTCGCGGCTGCCTTCGATAAAAATCGGGTCGGCCGGAATAACGGCCTTGCCTTCATTTAAATACGAAACAAATTGGCGGATACCGCCGTCGAATTGATACACTTTTTCCCGCGGCGTCGTAAGCCGTTCGTCGCGGAACACAATCGTTATATTGCCGTTCAAAAAGGCAAGTTCGCGCAAACGCATCGCAAGCACGTCAAAAGCGTATGTCGTCGTTTCGGTAAAAATTGAAGGGTCGGCCTTCCAGCGGATGGTTGTTCCATTTTTATCCGTCGTACCGATTTCTTTTACGGGTGCAAGAGATTTGCCCGCTGCATATTTTTGGTAGTATTTTTTTCCGTCTTTTTCGACAAAGGCTTCGAGCCATAAAGACAGTGCATTTACACACGAAACACCAACACCGTGCAAACCGCCGGAAACTTTATAAGAGCCCTTATCGAATTTTCCGCCGGCATGAAGGCGCGTTAAAACCAATTCCAATGCGCTTATGCCTTCGGTCGGGTGAATGTCTACGGGTATACCGCGGCCGTTGTCTTCGACGCGCACAATATCGTCCGGTTCCAGGACTACGGTAATGCGGTCGCATTGGCCGGCCATCGCTTCGTCTATGGAGTTATCCACAACTTCATAGACCAAGTGATGAAGACCGTCGGGACCGGTAGAACCGATGTACATACCGGGACGTTTGCGGACAGCCTCAAGGCCTTTTAAAACTTGAATGTTTTGAGCCGAATAACCAGCACTCATGAAAAATCCTTAAAAAAGAGGTATAAAAAGCAGTAATTCCATTATAGTCATATTGCGGAAAAAAGTAAAGGCAGGTTATAATGACGTGCTATGGCTACATGGGATTATTCGGCCTTTTGGCATGAAGGTATAGAGCAGCTCAAAGAAGAATTTTCTTCAAAAAAACGTCTTCAGGAATTCGACATGTGGTTTTCGCCCGTCGAATATGTAAATTCAAAAGAATCCGCTATCGTAGCCGCGTGCCCTTCAAAATTTTTGGAAGATAACTTTGTTTCGCGCGGATATGCGGCCGCCGTGCAAAAAAAACTGCATGAATTGTCGGGCAAATCGCTTAAACTTGAATTTATTATACGCGCTCCGGACGAATCGGCCGATACAAGCAAAAAAGCCGACAACCGGCCCCAACACAATCAACAAAAAAGCCAAACCGACGCCGCCGATACGAAAAAAATTAAAAAACATCCCGACTTGCGCGAAGACTATACGTTCGATACCTTCGTTATGGGAGAAAACAATTCGTTTGCATATAACGCGGCCCTTGCCATTTCAAAAAACCCCGGCCGAACGTACAATCCCATTCTCATTTACGGCGGCGTCGGTTTGGGAAAAACACACTTAATTCAAGCGATAGGGAACGCCGTTTATCAGACGGGCAATTTAAAAGTCATATATATTACCGCCGAAAATTTTACGAACGAGTTTATTCAGTCCTTAAACGAAAAAACCGCGCAAAAATTCAAAAACAAATACCGTTCGGTAGATGTTCTTTTAATAGACGACATTCACTTTTTGCAAAATAAAGAAGGAACGCAGGAAGAACTTTTTTATACCTTCGATACCTTATACAATTCATTTAAACAAATCGTTTTTACCTGCGACCGTCCCATATCGGAATTAAAAAACCTGACCGAACGGCTGCGTTCCCGTTTCGAGCGAGGACTGAACGTCGATTTGCAGCCGCCCAAATACGAAACCCGGCGCGCTATTTTGGAAAAAAAGCTCGAATACATGCGCTCGCAGTCTTCGTCGCAGTTTATATCGTTTATTCCCGACGAAGTGATAGATTTGATTGCGCAAAACGTCGAAACAAACGTGCGCGATTTGGAATCCTGTCTTACCAAAATAATAGCCTATGCCGAATTGGTACAAAATAAAATAACGCTGGACATTGCGCGTCAGCAGCTGCGCGACAAATTCTCTTCGGCACAGCCCGAAAATATAAATATAGACATTATACAGCGGGTCGTTTCCGACGACTTTAATATTTCGCTTTCCGATATACGCGGAAAAAAGCGCACAAAAAACGTTGTTTTGCCCCGGCAAATTGCCATGTATTTGGCGCAAGAATTGACCGAATTTTCCACGACGGAGCTCGGCATTGAATTCGGCGGAAGAGATCACACAACCGTTATGCATTCGTGTCAAAAAATCCGCGAAGCAATCATTACCGATTCAAAATTGGATTCAAAAATTCAATATCTTATAAAAAATATAAAGGATTATAAAAAATAAGATACACAAGTTGTGTAAAATATGCTATTATGTTGTTGATGCCGTATTGAAAACTGTAGTGTCTTGTTGATATGTGGATATTCTGATAAAAACAATAACGGCTTATTAAACACGTAATTTGTTGTAAAAGAATAAAATACATAAAGTATCCACTTTTACACAAGTCTTATTATTACTGTTACTATTATATATAAAATATATATAATAATACAAAAACGGAGGAACTATGAAATTCACATTCGACAGAGATGCAATACTTAAAGAAATAGGAATTGCACAGGAAATAATTTCCACAAAAAACGCACTTTCAATTCTTTCAAACGTGTTGTTTATAGCCGAACACAATTCGCTTACGATAAAAGCTACCGATATAAAAGTCAATTTCGAAACGAAAATTCCCGTTGAAGTCGAAGAAGAAGGAACGACAACCGTTTTTTGCGATAAATTCATCAGTATATTAAATACGCTTCCTTCCGGCGATGTGGAATTTTCACAAAAAGATATAAACGTTGTCATAAAGCCCATAACGAAAAAAGTCCGCTTCCAATTGAAAAGTATGGCGAGCGATAAGTTTCCCGAATTTGCTTCCGAACAAAACATTCCGTGGTTTGAAGTACCCGCTATGGAATTTAAGGCGATGATTACGCAAACGATTTTTGCCGTTTCCGACGATGAAACGCGCTATTTTATGAACGGTGTATATTTTGAAAAAAAAGAGGAAAATCTCGTCATGGTTGCCACCGACGGGCGACGTCTTGCGTATTCGGCAAAACCTTTATGCGCCGGCATTGCGGATTTTCAGCCGGCAATCGTTCCTCCGAAAATTTTAAACATTATTTTAAAACGGCTTCCTTCCGAAGGCAATCTTTCGATGGCCGTTTTAAACAAAATGGTATATTTTAAATTCGGCAATTACAGCTTTGCATCGGTTTTAATCGACGGTCAGTTTCCGAATTATCAGCGCGTTATTCCGGAAACACAAGATAAAAAGTTTCAAATAAACCGCAGAGATTTGCTCGACGCTTTACGCCGTGTAGGTCTTTTGGTTGAACAAAAATCGCGCCGTGTGTATTTCGACCTTTCGGAAGGCATGCTCACGATAACGGCACAAGAGTCCGAAATAGGAACGGCAAAAGAAGAAATTCCGTGCCGCTATGCGGGCGAAAATATAACAATTGCGCTGAATTATGTGTATGTGGAAGAACCGATGAAGGTAATCGATACGGAATATATAACCTTTGAGTTTACCGAGTATATGAAAGCGATTACGCTGAAACCCGAACCGGCTCAGGACTTTTTCCATATCATAATGCCGATGCAAGCGGAATAAAATTTGTGCCTTTTTTATCGGTATCTCCGGTCGGTTTTCGCAATATAAAAGATGCCGTTATAGATCTTTTTGCTCCGGAAGTTTTTTTAACGGGTGAAAACGGACAGGGTAAAACAAATATATTAGAATCTTTGTATATGATTTCGTACGGATCGTCTTTCCGCACAAAAAACGATGCGGAGATTATCCGTTCGGGCGAAGATTCTTACGGCATACGCGGATTTTATAAAGACGAAAACGGCAAAGCCGATACGATTGCCCTTCAATACACAAAAAGCGCCGGAAAAAAAAAGCTGTTAAAAAACGGAAAAATTTTAACCGACCGCAAAGATTTAATACAGACAATACCTTGCGTTCTTTTTTGCCACGACGATTTGGATTTTGCCGTCGGTGAGCCGGAACGGCGGCGTTTTTTTATCGATCAGTCTTTATCGATGTACGACGTTTTATACATAGACGTTTTGCGCAAATACAAAAAAATACTGAAAATACGCAACATGCTTTTGCGCGAAGAACGCAGTGATATGCTCGATATTTACGATATCGAATTGGCAAAAAACGGTCTTACGATTGTTAAAAAGCGGAACGAAGCGCTGTTCCGCTTCAATCGAATTTTTGCGCCCTTATACGAAGAAGTTACGGGAATCGACAAAGTTTCGATCGCCTACGATTCGTCGTGGAAAGAAAAAAAGGAAGAAGAAATCCTCGCGCTGCTTCAGGAAAAACGGCAAAGCGATATTGTAATGAAAACGACTTTAAGCGGGCCGCACCGCGACAGGATCCGTTTTATGCGGCATCAGCAGCCGTTTATTCCGACCGCATCGACCGGCCAGCGGCGCCTTGCGGCCATTTTGCTCAGGGTATGCCAAGCCGTTTTATATACCGAAACCGTTTCGAAAAAGCCCGTTTTACTTATGGACGATGTTCTTTTGGAACTGGATATTGCAAAACGAGAACGCATAACCGCGCTGCTTCCCCAATACGATCAGCTTTTTTGTACCTTTTTGCCCGAAGAACCCTACGCGCGCTATAAGAGAAGTTCGACAAAGGTATATGAAGTAAAAAACGGTGTTTTAACGGAGACAAAATAAAAACATAAAAGTTAAAATTTTATATAAAAGAAACTTGTAAAAAAGATTAAATTGATTTAGACTTGAATTATAAAAAGGTGGTGAAAGATGAAAAACCAAAAAAAAATTTTTTCTGGAATAACAGTATTTATTACTATGGTTATTCTCTTTGTTTTAAACGCTTGTCAAAATGCAGCGGGCGGTGATACTAAAAATAATACGGAAAAAGAAAAAAATTTTGCAATTACGATAAAATGTCCGAATGAATTAGTAGGAAAAAAACTTCAAGTACATCATCTTCCGGATAAGATAGAAAGCAGGACTTACTCTGGCGGATGGGCAAAAATTTCCGATAGCGGTATTGCTGTTTATTCACAAAATCTTCATTTTGCTAACTGGGATTTGAGTTTAATTTATTTACAAAAAGAAAATACGGTTTCGTCGGGAGATTTATTTTGTTTTTATACTGCACAAGGCTTTAGCAGAGTGCCAGACGGAACAAAATCTTTAAAAATAGAAGAGGGAAGTAAAACTGTTTTGCACGCGGATCTCACAAATCACGAAAAGGTAAAAACAATAGAGGAAGAAGAATTGGTTCAAATATCCGGAAAAGTTAAACTTCCCAATAATTTACCTGATGGAAGAAAGGCGGAAGAGATTTTTTCTGAAGGCGACTATTATACTGTTTTTATTAATATCGCAGATGAAAAAGACGTTAATAAGAAAATAACAACTCTGTCATTAGATCTTTCTATAACGGAAAGCCCTGTTGTTAAAGACGAGAATTTGGAAATAAAGTACAGTTTTAAACTTCCCATAAAATTCAACGATATGCAGTTAATACATCATTTACAAGCTTTTTTTAGAACACCAAAAATGGAAGGAAAGAAACAATATAAATGTAGCCCAATCTATTTTTCAGTCACCAAGGATACGAGCGGTCCGGTAGATTTAACGTCTGGCGAATGGTGGGAATAGAGAAACGCTAAAAAATTTATCGATTAAGTAAATTCTTTTTAAAAATATGAATCACCAAGATTTCCTTGTACAAAAGGCCTCCGATCTATTGGACTCGATTTTTACCGATATTTTTTCCAAGGCACCTCAAGGCGGAGCCGATTTGGAAAGAGGCTGGAAAAACATTTTGCAAAAAATAAGCGGCGGCGAAAAACTTGCCGCGCACAGCCGCATTACGGATTTAAAGAACGATTTACTGCATATAGAAACCGATCATCCCGGCTGGATACAGCTTTTTAACATGCACCAAAAACGTATATTAAAAGAGCTTAAAAAGGAATTCCCGGAGCTGTCCGTAAAGGGTTTTTCATTTGTTTTGCGCGGAAAAGAAAAAAAAATGGAAACCGGTTTACGCGATCTTACGGTCGAAGAAACGGAAAAATGGCTTGATGTGCGGGACGGCCGCAGTCGATAAAAGAGCGTACAAAAAAAAGATATATTTTAAAATAAAAAAAGGGCCGCTAAAGGAGGAGGAAAAGCGACCCTTTTATGATTGTTGCTGCTGAGGATAATATACGAAAATGTAAAAAAAATGTCAATACTTTTTTCGCATTTATTGCTTTTTTTTACGTTTTTTTGTAAAACATACGAAGAAAAAGGAGTTTGCTATGAAAATAGGCATTATCGGTGCAATGAATGTTGAAATCGAATATTTGAAAGAAATTCTTACCGAAATTGAGACGGTTAAAAAAGGCTGCCTTTTGTTTTATACGGGAAAGATCCGCGGTAAAGAAGCCGTTGTCGTACAAAGCGGGGTGGGCAAGGTAAATGCCGCAATGTGCACGACTTTATTAATTGAATGCTTCGGGGTAACGCACGTAATCAATACGGGGGTTGCCGGCGGCTTAAAAGAAGGTTTGCACGTATTCGATGTTGTCGTGTCCTCTTACTGCATACATCACGATGTGGATGCGACCGGCTTCGGTTATAAACCCTGCGAAGTTCCCGGTTTAAAAACAGTCGATTTTAAAGCCGACGCTTTTCTTATTGAAGCTACAAAAAAGGCGTGGAAGGAATGCGCTTTTTCATCGGCGCTTGTTGAAGGCCGTATCGCTTCCGGCGACGTTTTTGTCAATTCCGCACAGCGCAAAAAAGAAATCCGTTCGTTGTGCGATGCCGCCTGCGTTGAAATGGAAGGCGCTTCAATTGCACAAGTGTGTTTTTTGACCGGAATTCCGTTCGTAGTTATCCGCTGTATTTCCGACATGGCCGAAAATACCGAAGAAGTGTACGAAGAAAAAAAAGCCGCAAAAATAAGTTCGGTTTTGGTTGCGAATATATTCGGCTTGCTGTAATATATACCGTATGGAAAAGCTTGCGGTTGCGATTATTCCCGAACAATACACGGAAAGTTTTGTGTCGAATGTTTGCGAATGCGGGGCGCAAAAACTTATTGTTTTTTCGGGGCGCGGAACCGCAGGTCCCGTCTTGCTGCAAAAACTGGGTTTAGGCGCGACCGAAAAATCGATAATCGGATTTTTTGCTTCGTCCGAGGTATTGTCATGCATACGCAACTCTTGGGAAAAAGCGGAAGCGCAGCATAAAGATTGCACCGGCATCGTATTCAGCCTTTTAACGGAGAAACTCGATATGTCAAAAAAATCGGAACATACGCTTATTTGCGTTATTGTAAAATCGGGATACGGGGAGGCCGTTATGCAAGCCGCACGAAAAGCGGGCGCTCCCGGCGGAACGATTATCGATGCGAGAGGAACGGGAACCGAACAGGATATGAATTTTTTCGGCATACAGATTGTTCCCGAAAAAGAAGCGGTGCTGATTGTCGCCGAAACGAAAACCTCCGATGCGATAACCGAATCGATAAAAAAATTACCGTTTTTCGGAAAGCCCGACTCGGGCATACTGTGCACCTTCGCGGCCGAATCCTGTTTCCATTTGGGAACTCATAATTGAAGTCGCTTGACGCGCGGGACGTAGAGCGTTTTTTGCCGCCGCACATATCGGCGCTGTGTGCCGGAAAGATTACCGTTTTTAAAACAATCGACTCGACGAATTCCGAAGCAAAGCGGCGTTTATCCTGCGCCGAAAATTCGGCGGCTGAAGATCCTGCTGCGCTGCACGGGACGGTTTTGATTGCCGAAGAACAAAGCGGCGGGCGCGGCCGTTCGGGCAAAAGCTTTTTTTCGCCCGCCGGAAGCGGAATATATCTGAGCCTTATTTACGTTCCCGATATTTTGGAACGTAAAAGCACAGCCGAAGCGGCGAAAAGCGCCGATACTTCATTGATGACCGCTTTTGCCGCCGTATGCGTGTGCCGCTCTTTAAACGCTTTGGGTATAGACGGCCGCATAAAATGGGTAAACGACGTTTTTGTAAACGAAAAAAAAGCCTGCGGCATTTTAACCGAAGGTTTTATGCGCGGAAAAAAAATCGGCGCGCTTGTTGCGGGAGTCGGCATAAACGTGTGCAAAGGTCAAACCGATTTTCCCGACGAATTGCGCGATATAGCCGGTTATATCACCGAAGATTCCGACGCGGACAGAAACGCTCTGGCCGCATCGGTTGTTTCGAATATCTTCGATGCGTTTTCCGGCAAAACCGACAAGCGCGCATTGATGGACGAATATAAAAACCGCTCGTTTATTTTGGGAAAACGCATAAGGGTTATTTCGCCGCAAGGGATGTACGAAGCAACCGCCCGCGAAATAACCGACGATGCCCACCTTATTGTTGAAGATTCCGCCGGAAAGCGGCATGAATTGCTTTCCGGCGAAGTAAGCTTGCGTGTTTAACAGGCAACGATTTCTTTAATCAAAAATTCTCTGCCGCTCAGCGGTTCCAAACGTTCGCCGTTGCACTTCGGGCACTTTAAATTGTATTTAAACCCGTTGAATATTTCACCGCAGTCTTTACATTTAACCTCACCCGGAATAACTTCCAATTCAAGTTGTGTGTTTTCAAAGAACGTTTTGTACGCGGCGGCGGGGAAACAGTCTTCAAGATAAGAAGGAACGACACCCGAAAGTTCGCCTACTTGCAAAACGATTTTTTCAACTTTTGAAAGTTTTTGTTCGTCGACTATTTCCTGCACGGTTTTTAAAACTTCGCACACGACTCCAAGCTCATGCATAAAAAACCTCAGTTTTGCGTAAATATGCGCTTAATCGACGATACGGCGATTTTTCCGCTGCGCCGCACCGCATATTTTGCTACGACAAGCGGCAGTTTTTCATAAACCGGCGCAAAATTATTGTATTTTTTTACCAAAGAGATGGCGTCGAATTTGCACTTTGTCGTGCACTGTCCGCAGCCGACACACATGTATTGATCGACTTGAACCGCACCGCAGCCCAAACAGCGTTCGGTTTCTTTTTTGAGCTGCTCTTCGGTAAAGGTTACGCGCGTATCTTTGAACGTTTTGCGGTTTTTCGCGTTATGGCCGGCAAGCTGGCGTCGAGTCGTATCGTAGCTTTCGACAACGATATTTTGTTTGTCCAAAGCGATATATTCGCGCCTGTCGCGGCCGTAGACCAGGCTTTGTCCCGGCTGTACAAAACGGTGTATGGAAATTGCCGCCTGTTTGCCCGCTGCGATTGCGTCTATCGCAAACTTCGGTCCCGTGTACGCATCGCCGCCGACAAAAACGTCGCTTTGCGCGGTTTGATAGGTAAATGAATCGGCTTGCGCCGTATTATTGCGGTTCAGTACAACCGCGCTGTCTTTGAGCAATCCGCCCCAATCAATGCTTTGTCCGACGGAAAGCAGCACGAAGTCGGCATCGACGGTAATCGTTTTGTTTTCGTCGTATTTCGGATTGAATTTTTTATCTTTATCGAACACGGAAACGCACTTTTTCAGTTCAATGCCGGTAACTTTGCCGTCTTTGCTTATAATGCGTTTGGGGCCCCACGAGTTATTGATAACGATGTCTTCTTCCAAAGCTTCTTCGATTTCTTCATTCAAAGCGGGCATTTCGTTCCGCGCTTCCAAACAGTACATTGCAACGCTTTCCGCGCCTTCGCGGACGGCCGTCCGTGCAACGTCGATGGCAACATTTCCGCCGCCGATAACAATAATCTTGCCGTGAAGAGCGTTTTTTTTGCCGAGGTTTACATCGCGCAGGAATTCAACTCCGGCAATAACACCCTTCGCATCTTCGTTTTCAAGGCCGAGTTTTCGTCCGCCCTGCGCTCCGATTGCAAGGTAAAAGGCTTTAAAACCCTGTTTGCGCAAATCGTCCAGAGAAACATCTTTTCCGACTTCGGTATTCGTTTTAAAAACGACGCCCATTTCTTTAAGAATGTCGATTTCGGCTTCGACGACGTTTTTTTCCAAGCGGAAAGAAGGAATGCCGACGGTCAGCATGCCGCCCGGTTTTGACAGTTTTTCAAAAACGGTAACCTTGTAGCCGTCTTCGGCAAGATAATAAGCGCACGAAAGGCCGGCCGGACCCGAACCGATAACGGCAACGGGTTTTCCGTAATTGTGCTTTTTAGCCGGAATGAAGCGGCGGTTTTTGTCCAAATCCTGTTCGGCGATGAACTTTTTAATTTCGTCGATGGCGATAGGATCGTCTATGTCGCCGCGCGTACATTCGCTTTCGCACTTGCGCGGGCAAATGCGGCCGCATACGGCCGGAAGCGGATTTTCTTTGCGGATAAGCTCGAGCGCGTCTTTGTATTTTCCCTGCGCGGCGAGTTTAATGTAGCCTTGAACCGCAATGTGTGCGGGGCAAGCCGTTTTACACGGCGATGTTCCCGTTTCGACAACGTCTTTGCGGTTTTCGCGGTAATCCGGGTTCCAGTTCTTTTTAGACCAAATGCGGTCTCTGGAGCTTTTTGTTTTTATCTTTTTAAGCGGGGTTTTGGTACACAGTTTTTGTCCGAGGCGAAGCGCGTTTGTCGGACAGTTTTCGACGCATTGACCGCAGGCCACGCATTTTTCGTGATCCGGCTGCGAAACGTAGTTTGAACGCACCGTATCGGGTGTATTGAACATAGTTGCCGCGCGCATCGCAAAACAGGAACACGCGCAACAGTTACAAATAGCGGCCGAATCGCCCAAACCTTCGATATTGGGCATTTGGTGCATAAGACCGTCTTCTTCGGCTTTTTTTAAAATCTCTTCAACTTCTTTTCTCGTTACTTGGCGCGAACGACCGGTACGAATATAGTATTCGGCGCCTGTTCCCATGTGAATGCACATGTCTTTTTCCAAGTGACCGCAGCCTTGATTAAGAACGCGTCTTGAAGAACGGCAGGAACAATCCGAAACGGAAAAGATATCGTATTTATCGAGGTAATAGGAAAGCTTTTCATAAGGAACGGCTTTTGTGTTCGCATCTATTGCCGTTTGAATCGGAATAACGCGCATCATACCCATTCCCGGAGGCAAAAGCGGTGCCAAAGGAGCAATCCGCAAGCGCGTGTATTCTTCAAAGGCGCGGCCGATTTGCGGATATTTTTCCAGCAAGTCGGCGTTATTTACCATCATTTCCAAGATGCCGGGAGCGTAAATGTTGACAAAAAATTCTTCCACACCTTTTTCGTTGTGTGAAACGCGGCATACGCCGATTTGTGCCAATTCCATTGCCAGTTTATGAGCTTTTTCGACGCTCAGTTTTGCTTTTTTTGCTATGTATTCTATTGTACGGGGTTTGCGCAGTCCCATAACAAGGGCAACGTCCGCCTGTTCGTCCGATACGCAGCATTCAAGGGAATAATATTCGGGCGCGTTTTCGTCTATTTTGTTAATAACGCCCGTTATTCCGCCGACCATGTGTGCAAGCTGCACGATTTTTTTTCGCAGTGCCATAATTCGTCCTTAATGTGAAGATGTGTGTGTTGAATATGATTTATTATATCACGGAACGGAAATTCAAGTAAATAGAAAAACGGAATTTTATATATTTTTTTATATAATAGCGGCCGATTTTGCGGATGATCCGGTTATTTTTAATAGGGCGAGCTGCACTACGATTCGCGCGAAAAGCAATACAATCTTGCGCGAACCGCGATACAGCCGCTGTAATGTTATTTTGCGTCCACGACGACGGTGTCGCCGGCAAGTTTGCCGAATACGACCGTATCTACGACCGCGTTACCGCCGAGGCGGTTCGCGCCGTGAATGTCGCCGGTAACTTCGCCTGCGGCGTACAAGCCGGGAATCGCTTTACCGTTTGCGTCGAGCACGCGCGCATCTTTGTCGATGGCTACGCCGCCCATTGTGTGGTGGATGCACGCTTTGCGGGGCGTTGCAATCCACGGGCCGTGTTCAAGCTTTACCGAATAGAGCGTTCTGCCGAATTCGTCGCGGCCGGATGCGACGCTCGCGTTAAACGTATCGACGGTCGCTTTAAGAACGGCGGCGTCCATGCCGAGCTTTGCGGCCATTTCGTCGAGCGTGTCGGCTTTATACATAAAGCCGTTCTCTTCGCAGTACTCAAAGGTAAAGCCGTCGGCGCTCCGCCAAGACGGATCGTTGATGTCTTTGTATTTATCGCCGTCTGCACATTCGAGAACGTAGTAAAACTGTTCAGGCTGGTTGAAAACGGCAAGACAGATATTGTCACGGCGGCCGCCTTCGTTTGTAAAGCGTTTGCCTTCTTTATTTACAAAGATGTTTTGATCGGTGCCGTTTGCCGCACGCAGCGTGTATTTCGAAATTTGACCGTCCTGCAAATTACCGAGGTACAAAAGCTGAATTTGTTCCATGTCGGCAAGGGCGGCACCCGCAGCGGTTGCCATGGTTATACCGTCGCCCTGCGAAGCGGAAAAGCGGTTCGTCGTTCCGACTTTGCTCAAGTCGCTCCATTTACCGGAGGTGTTGTACTGCTGCACCATTTTGCTGTTAGCGCCGAAACCACCGGTCGAAAGGATAACGCCGTCTTTTGCGGAAATCGTAAATTGGTTTCCGTTTCTATCGGCACATACGACGCCGGTAACTCTGTCGTTTTCTTTAACGAGCGATTTTGCCGTCGTTTCGACCATGAGCGAAACGTTGTCCATTTTTTCGATATTGTCGATGTAGGTCGAAAGAAAGCCCGTGCCGAGTTTCATAACACTCGTATGCGTGCGCTGCCACAAAGAGCCTGCGCCCTGCGCAATCTTGTCGGAAAAGCGCATACCGAGGCTTTCGATCCACTTTAAGCCGTCGTACGCGTTATATGCGAGCGTTTTGACAAGCTCAAGGTTTGCGGCCTTATCGCCGCCGTTCCATGTTTGCAGCGCGTACCATTCTTTCGAATCGAACAAATCTTTGCGTCCGCTTGCTTTGTACGCATTCCACTGCGCGCGTACCGCCGCTTGAAGGGCTGCGTGTTCGTCGCTCACGGGTTTTTCCGCGAGGGCGGCTTCGATCGTCGGTTTTACCGAATCCGACATCGTAACCTTTTTTTGCAATTCTTCATCGGCTGCATTGTAAATGGCGCCGCACACGAGGGTGTCACCGCCGACTTCACCGGTTTTTTCGACGATAATAACCGATTTGCCTTGTTGTCCCGCTGCGATTGCGGCTGCAAGACCCGCTCCGCCGCCGCCTACAACGACGACATCCGCGCTCGCATTCGACGGAGCTTTAGCGGGTTTTTGCTTTTTGCTCCAATCGGCGGGTTTTGCGCCGGCTTGCGTTAAGCAGTCGGATACTGCAGCCATAATCGCGCGCGAAGTAATTGTGGCGCCGGTTACGATATCGACGTTAGTGCTTTGGTTTTCAACAATACGCTGCGGAATAACGTCTACCGGAGAAAGACCGCCGGCCGTTACGATGTTTCCGTCGATGTCTTTTAAGCGCGTGCCGATGCCGGGTGTTTCCGCATCGTTTGTTACTTCGACGCGGGTAATCTTTTTGCCTTCGATCGTAACGCTGACTTCAACGTCGCCGTTCATACCGCCGATGGCAGCCGTGTACGTGCCGTCTTTAACGGATTTTCCGCCGCACGAAACGAACAGGAATACAATTGCAAAAAGCGCATATGCCGCTGTTTGCAAAAACCGAGATGTTTTCATATAGCCTCCAAACTATAAAAATATAAAATAAACCCAAGGTTTTAATACGCTGAAAAAATACGGGTATTTATAGAAGTATTAGGCCAGTTGCAATGTTTCCAGCCAGGCTAAATAATCCGCAGCGCTTTGCTCTACCGTCTTTCGGGCGGCTTCGCTGTATCCGGCATTGCTGTCTACCGTATGGAAGGCAAACGGCGGGCGGTAGTCGGCGCCGCAGTATTTTGCCGTAAGTTCAAAGGGGCGTAGCACGTCGGCAACGCTGCAGCTGACGGCACCGTCTGCGCGGTAGTCTTCGGCAGGTGCACCGAACGAGACGGCAAGAGCGATTTTTCTGTCCGTTAATGCTTTGCCCTTCGAACCGTATGCCCACCCATGAGTCAACACTTCGTCGAACCACTGTTTTAAAAGCGGCGGGCAGTTAAACCAGTACACGGGAAACTGCCACACCAGAGCGCCGTGGGCCTCTATCAGTTTTTGCTCGGCGGTCACGTCGATCTTGCCCTGCGGATAGGCGGCGTAGAGTTCATGAACGGTAAAGCGGTCGGCGTGTTGCTTGAGCGCGGCCGCCCACTGTTTGTTGACGACGGATTGAGAAAGATCGGGATGGGCAAGAATAATCAGGGTTTTAGGCATGGCGAACTCCTTATATAAAGCGAAGCGAAGATATCCGACCGGCGTTCCCGTCGGGGCGACAGGGGCCTTCGGCAATCCGGAGCTGTAAAATAAACTTTAACAAACTATTTAAAAATATGCAATGCACCGTTCAATTTGTTGCAGGGCAATGCGCTTTTATTTTTCGGTTTCTTGTGCTACAATCAAGGTATGAAAGGCTCGGAAAAATCTTCTTTTGCACAAAACCGGACAAATAAAACGGTGGCTTTAGCCGGCGCGCTCGGCGCGCTTACGGTATTGCTGACCGCAACACGGCTCGGCTTTATTCCGTGGTTTTCCGGTGCGGCAATCACCGTTTTGCATGTTCCGGTAATTTTGGCGGTTTGCCTTACCGATGCAAAAGGCCTTGCCGGTTTGTGGGCGGGCTTGGGCGTCGCTTTTGTGTTCGGTTTGTCGTCTTTGGTGTATGCCGTCGTATCGCCGGCGGGACCTATCGATCCGTTTTTTCAAAATCCGCTTATATCGGTTTTGCCGCGTTTATTGTTTGCGCTGTGCGTTTTTTTTCTGTACAAGGGACTTTCGTTTTTAAACCGTCGCCGCAGCGCCGCCTTCGACGTATTGATTATCGCCCTTACCGCCTTTTTGGGAACGACGGTTCACGCGTTTTTTGTGCTCGGCGCGCTGGTTTTTGCCGAAGCCATACCGCCGGCACTTATGTGGGCGGTTCTTGTGTCCAACACCCTTGCCGAAGCAGCCGCCGCCGTCGTTTTAACTTCGGCAGCCGCCGCATCTTTTAAAGGCCTTTCCAAACGAAAAGTTTCCAAACTCAATTCGAATGCGGGTACCGAATGAAAATCATTATTATCGGCGCAGGCTTTACGGGCGTTCAGCTTGCCCGGCGCTTGATTTCCGAAAAAAACGACGTTGTCATCATCGAAAGCAACGAAGAAACCGTGCGCTTTGTTTCGAACCGCTTGGATTGCATGGTAATTCAGGCGACCGGCAACAATTTAACTACGCTTGAAGAAGCCGGCATTGCGAAAGCCGACGCCCTTGTCGCGGTAACCGAATCCGACGAATTGAATATGATAACCTGTTCGCTTGTCGATTCGGTGTATCCGAACATCATTAAAATCGCCCGCGTGCGTAATTACGACTACTATGCAGACATCGCCGGCAAAGAAAAAAAAATAAACAGGGAAGACGCCCGACCCTTGTACGGCATTGACTTTATGGTACATCCCGACGTTGAAGCCGCCGAAGCGATTGTAACCGCCGTAGAACACGGAGCCGTTACTGAAGTCGTTGATTTTGAAAATTGCGATTTTGAATTGGTTTCTTTGTACATCGAAGAAAAAAGCCCGCTCGACGGAAAACGCATTCAAAATTTACGAAAACTTACGTCGACCGCTTTTTTGGTCGGTTTTATAGAAGAAGACGAAAAAACCTTTCTTCCCACCGGAGCCACCGTGCTTAAGGCGGGAAGCAGAATCGGTTTTGTGTTGCGCAAAGCCGATTTGCCCGAATTTTTGCACCTGTGCGGTTCAAAGATGGACGTACTTAAAAAAATCGCTTTAGTCGGTGCGGGCAGAATCGGAACGGGGATCGCCGAACAGTTGATTGTCCGAAAAAAACATTTTTTTCCGTTTTCGTTTTTCGGTAAAAAAGAAAAAACAAGCCAGGAATTTGTTATAATCGAAGCGGATTACAAACGGGCAAAAGAAGCATCCGCGCGCTTTGCGTCCGCAACAGTGTACAACGCCGACGTTACCGACGAAAGTTTTATAGAAGAAGAAGACATAAGTTCCTTCGATTTGGTTATTGCCGCAACGAACAACCATGAATTGAATATGGTTACATCGGCATATATGAAAACGCTCGGCGTAAAAAAAGCCGTCTGTTTGGTGCAAAGCGGTAACTATGCGGCCATTGCACGCAATATCGGCATAGATGTCGCCGTTCCGATAAAAGACGCCGTTGTCGATACGATTTTAAGCCATTTGCGCGGCAAGGGCGTTACCGGCATTCATACGCTTGCCGAAGGCGAATTCGAAATAATCGAAGCCGTTCTTCCTCCGTCGGCGCCGGTTTTGGGTAAAGAACTCAAAGATGTTGCGGTTCCCGGTTCGTTTGTTGTGCTGCTTGTGCAGGAACAGGGAACAAAACAGTTTGTTGTTCCGTACGGAAATACTGTTTTTGAAGCCGGCGACCGCCTCGTAATGCTTACGTATACAAAAGACGTTCAGCGCACGATGGATTTATTCGGGGTGGGAAACTGATGTTCCTTTCGGTTGTCCGTATCGTCGGCGTTCTTTTGGCGCTTATTTCGCTTACGATGTGCATTCCGCTTACAGCCGCCCTTGTGTATGGCGAATACGCGGTTATTTCCGCTTTTGCAATTCCGGCCGCCGTATGCATCGTTTTTGAAACAGTTTTGTTTTGTCTTACGCGCGGGTCGGTTTTTAAGCTGAATTCACGCACGGGATTTATCGTCGTTGCTTTTTCGTGGCTGGGAGCGTGTTTTTTCGGTGCGCTGCCTTTTTTGCTGTCGGGTTGTATTCCCGCTTTTGACGACGCCCTGTTCGAAAGCGTTTCGGGCTTTACGACGACCGGCGCGACGATTTTATCCGAAGTCGAAAGCCTGCCGCGTTCGATCAATTTGTGGCGAATGCAAATGCATTGGCTCGGCGGTATGGGAATCGTCGCCTTAACCGTCGCGCTTTTGCCTATTTTGGGTGTCGGCGGCTTTCAGCTTATAAAGGCCGAAACGACCGGCCCCGAAAAGGGAAAAATCACGCCGAAAATTACGGTAACGGCGAAAATTTTGTGGTTTATCTATATTGCGCTGACGCTTGTTCAAACCGTATTGCTTATGTGCGCCGGCATGGATTTTTTCGATGCGCTCGGTCACAGCTTTGCGACCGTCGGAACCGGCGGCTTCAGCTCGCGCAATGCGAGTATCGGTTCGTACCGCAGCGTCGGCGCCGAATGGATTTGCACGATTTTTATGATTCTTGCCGGCGTAAACTTCAGTTTGTATTACCGCGTGCTGGTCGGGCACGGCATAGAATTTTTGCAAAATACCGAATTAAAAGTATATGCCGCGGTTATTTTTATTGCGACCGTCCTGATCGTTCCGTTTATTATGCCGCAATACGATTCGTTCGGAACGGCTTTTCGGCATGCGTCTTTTCACGTCGCTTCGATTATTTCGACAACCGGCTTTACGACCGTCGATTATGCGTTATGGCACCCCGCGGCGCAGATTGTTTTGTGCGTTCTTATGTTTATCGGCGGCTGTTCCGGCTCGACGGCCGGCGGCATAAAAGTTATCCGCTGGGTTATTATGGGCAAGCAGATGGGAATTGAAGTAAAGCGCTTGCTGCACCCGCACGGCGTTTTCAGCATTCATTTGAATAAAAGAGCGGGGCGAAAAGACGTCGTATACAGCGTTGCCGCCTTTATGTTTTTGTATTTTTTTATGCTGATGCTTACGGCTGTTGCCGCCGCCTGCGACGGAGCCGATGTTCTTACTTCACTTACCGCGTCCCTCGCCCTTGTGGGCAATATCGGGCCGGGCTTCGGTCTGGTCGGTCCCGTGCATAACTTCGGCTTTTTTTCGGCGGCAGCAAAATACTGGTTTTCCTTTGCGATGCTTGCCGGGCGTTTGGAACTGTATACGATGCTCATTTTCTTTATGCCCGGCTTTTGGAAAAAATAACGGATTTTATGCGTGCGTTAAAAGCCGGTTCAGCTTTTTAACGAAATCCGCCGGGTCTTTTAATTCCGCGCCGCTTACCAAAAGCGCTTGGTCCAAAAGTACGCCCGATATGTCGGCGATGCGCTGTTCGTCTTCGCAGTCTTTCAGCGACGCGACCAAGGGGTGTTCGCCGTTTACTTCCAAAATCGGTTTTACATCGCCCATGCCGGCTTGGCCCATCGCCTTCATCATCCGTTCAAGCTGGAGCGAGGGATCGTTTTCGTCTACGACAATGCAGCTCGGCGAATCCGACAAGCGTTTGGAAAGATGCACGTCTTTTACGCGGTTTCCGAGCGCTTTTTTTATTTTTTCGGTAAGGGGTTTGAATTCCTTTTCCTTTTTTTCCGCTTCTTTTTTGTCGACGCCGAGTTCTTCGTCGCTGCCTGCACGGTTGACGGCTTTTAAGTCGAAATCCTTGTATTTACCCAGCGAGGGGAAAACGATGTCGTCGATTTCGTCGGCCATGATGAGAACTTCAAACCCTTTCGCTTTGTATGCTTCCAAAAGCGGCGAATTGCGCAGGTTTTGTTCGTCGTTGCCGGTGATGTAATAAATCGCTTTTTGGCCGCTTTTCATGCGCTGAACGTAATCGGCAAAGCTCGTCCATTTGTTTTCGCCGGTTCCTTCGGGTGCAGTACTTTTAAATCGGATAATTTCGCACAGTTCGTCGCGGTTTGCAAAATCGGAATACAAGCCCTCTTTGAGCGGGCGGTTGTACTGCGACACAAAAGTATTCCATATATCGGCTGCGGTTTTTGCCGCCGCTTTTTTATCGTTTTTACCGGCCTCAGCCTTCTTGTCCGCGGCCGCATTACCGTCGGACGGCGCTTCTTTTTTGGCGTTTTCGGCCAGTTTTTTGAATTCGCTTAAAAGCTTTTTAACCGATGCGGTTTTTATTGCCGTTAAAATGCGGTTTTGCTGCAGAATTTCGCGGCTTACGTTCAGCGGCAAATCTTCCGAATCGATAATTCCGCGCACAAAACGCAAATAAGGCGGAAGCAGTTCTTTTTCGTCGTCGGTAATGAAAACGCGCTTAACATACAGCTTTACGCCGCTTTTATAGTCGGCTTGGTACATATCGAAGGGCGCGCGTTCGGGAACATAAAACAGCGTCGTGTATTCCTGCGTTCCTTCGGCGTGCGTGTGCACGTACATAAGCGGATCGGCCGTATCGTGGGAAAGTGTTTTATAAAAGTTGTCGTAATCTTCTTTTTTCAATTCGCTTTTCGGCCGCTTCCACAAAGCGCTTGCGCTGTTTATCTGTTCGGTTTTGTTTTCGCTGCCGGTTTCTTTTCCCTTGTCGTCGTATTTTTTTTGAACGTAATGAAGGTAAATGGGGAAGGCGATGTGGTCGGAATAGCGCTTAACCAATTCTTCGACTTTCCAGCGGCTTGCATATTCCGAACTTTCGCCGTTCAGCGTCATAATGACAACCGTTCCGTGTGCGTCTTCTTTATCCAAACCGTAACGTTTTGCGTCTTCCGAATCGGCCTTTATTTCTTCCAAGTCATAAGATTCCGTTCCCGTGCTCGACCAGCGGTACAACGGATTGAACTTTCCGTCCGCCGTTTTTCCGGCTTTGCGCGTAATAACGTCTATGCGGGAAGAGGCCATAAAAGCCGAATAAAAGCCGACACCGAATTGGCCGATGAGGGCGGAATCTTTTTGAACGTCCTTTTCAAGTTGTTCCAAAAAGGCCTTTGTGCCGGACCGGGCGATGGTTCCCAAGTTGGCGTTCAAGTCGCTTTCGTCCATACCGATGCCGCTGTCCTGTACCGTAAGCGTTTTTTTGTTTTCGTCAAAGAAAATGTCTATGCGCGGATCAAAGCGAACCTGTTTATATTCGTCTTTGGAAACCGTAAGATATTTGAGCTTGTCCAAGGCGTCCGACGCGTTCGATACGATTTCGCGTAAAAAAATGTCTTTGTTCGAGTATAAAGAGTGAATGATAAGTTTAAGAAGCTGATTTACTTCCGTTTGAAATTGATGGGTTGCCATTACAGCACTCCTTTATAAAATGAAATTGCGGAGAAATCCGTGTTTCCTCTAAATGTACTAAAAAACGGGTTTTTCGGCAAATTTGTTTTTAATATGAATGTCGGATTTTACCTTATTTGTGATAAAACACACGTTTTAGCGGGACTCGAGGGCTCTTGTCGCGGTTGAGCTTTTAGGGCAAAATCACCCGAGAAAAACGCTCAAAGCGACCGGCCCGCGGCCCCGCCGTTGTGTTGTTTTATCCGCGCTCAAAAATCCGACATTCAATACGGCGCGAAACATCGGAAGATTTCGAGTTTTGAAAAACCCGAAATCCGTATTTTATCGGCCTCTTTTTGTATATTTCAAATTTAGCTTTAACCCTGTCGTTTTTGCGCGCGGTATTCGGATGGGGTGAGGTTGACGAATTTTTTAAACAAGCGCGAAAAATAATTGCTGTCGTTATATCCGGCATCGAGGGCGATTTGCGTAACGGATTTATCGCTTTGAACCAAATCGTCTATAGCCGACAACATGCGCAATTTTTTTTGATATTCCGCCGGACTGCAGCCGGTAACCCGCTTGCACGTGCGCAGCATACTGCTTGCCGACAAACCGCTTACAAGCATTAAATCCCGCGTACTGATATTTTTAAGAAAATTTTTTTCGATATAATCGATAAGGCGCACCGAAGCGCTGTCGGCCGTTTTTCCTTCATTTTCATAGGCACGAACGCACAAAACCAAAAGCTGCAAAAAAAACGCGGTTGCCTGCGTTACATATCCTGCGAGAACCCCGTCCATTTCACGGCGCATGGATTCAATCAACGAACGTGCTTCAAACGATTGCGCTTTGGGTAAGTGAAAATGCAGCGGAGGGCTATTTCCCGCCGTTTTTGCATTCTGTTCGAATAAGGCGGCGTAAGCGGCTGTGTTCCCCAAATGAAAGGCGCCCTGCGCTAAAAAAGCCGATCTTATAAAAATATTCATAAGAACGAGGTTGTTCATTTTTTTAAAGCCGTGGCATTGACCCGGTTTTATACTTAAAATATCGCCTTCTTGAATTTCGTAGTTTCCGTACTTTGTTAAATGTACGGCATTTCCGCTGTAAATGAAGACGAGTTCATGAAAATCATGGCTGTGTACGGGAAACGGCGCTTGATTATCCCGAAATTCGAGGTGGAAGGGAATATTTTTTTCTTTCCAATAATTTTGGGCAAAAAGCCGGTACATAAGCCTCTTGACGAAATTGTGCTATTTTTTGATTTTTTTGTCAAGGCGTGATGTCCGGATGATGATAAAATTCTACGATACGGCTGTCAAAAAATCGGCTGTTTTTATAGGGGGAGAAATGAATCAAAATCAATTGTATGAATATGCAAAAGAAACATATGCGCAATATGACGTAGATACCGAAAAGGTTTTACACATTCTCAAAGAAACGCCCGTGTCGCTGCATTGCTGGCAAGGCGACGATGTCGGCGGTTTTGAAAAAGCCGGCAGCGAATTGTCCGGCGGGGGCATTCAGGTAACGGGCAATTATCCGGGCAAGGCGCGCACAATAGATGAGCTGCGCCGCGATATAGAAAAGGTTATGTCGCTTGTGCCCGGTACCTACCGCATAAATCTTCATGCAAACTATGCGGATTTCGGCGGCAAAAAACCCGCCGACCGCGACGCTTTGGAACCGGCTTTTTTTGAAAGTTGGCTCGATTGGGCTTTGTCGAAGGGTTTAAAAATCGATTTTAACTCGACCTTTTTTTCGCATCCGAAAGCCGAAGGTTTGACGCTGTGTTCAAAAGACAAGGGAATTCGTGATTTTTGGATCGAACACGCAAAGCGCTGCCGCGAAATCGGCGCCTTTTTCGGTAAAAAACAGGGCGATCCGTGCATTCACAATTTGTGGATTGCCGACGGCATGAAAGATCTTCCGGCCGACAGAAAGGCGTACCGGGAAATACTGTGCGCTTCTTTGGACGAAATATACGCCGAAAAAATTCCGGAAACGTATTTAAAAGATTCGGTGGAATCCAAGGTGTTCGGAATCGGCTCGGAAGCCTATGTTGCCGGTTCGCACGAATTTTATATGGGCTATGCGATAACGCGCGGCAAACTGCTCACCCTCGACATGGGGCACTTCCATCCGATGGAAAACGTTGCGGATAAATTGTCGGCCATTATGCTTTTTATTAAAGAAATCTTTTTGCACCTATCGCGCCCGATGCGCTGGGATTCGGATCACGTGGTTATTTTAAACGACGAACTGCGCCTTATGTGCGAAGAAATCGTAAACAGCGGCCGCATGAAAGACATTCACATCGGTCTCGACTTTTTTGACGGATCGATAAACCGTATCGGTGCATGGACGCTGGGCTGCCGCTCGGCGCAAAAAGGTCTTTTGGCGGCATTGCTGCTGCCGCGCAAGCGGCTTACGCAAAGCGAAGACTGCGGCAACTATTTTGAACGCTTGGCTTTGTTTGAAGCGGCAAAAACGCTGCCGTTCAGTATTTTATGGAATGAATACTGCCGCCGCTGCGGAATCCCTTCCGACAGAGAAATGAGCACGCTGGTTGAAGCATACGATAAAGAAGTTACTTCAAAGCGCGTTTGAATGCAAGGCGAGAATACAAATATGTCCGAAAAAACGAATGAAGATATTTTGCGGGAACTTACGCAAATGTCCCGAAATTTGGGGAAATCCGAACGCAATTTGGTTATAATCGGCGAAGGAAATACATCCGCCCTGCTGCCGGACGGTTCATATTATTTAAAAGCCAGCGGCTTTGAAATGAGTTCCATAAACGAAGACGGCTTTGTGCGGCTTAAAAAACAAACCGTTTTGGATTTGCTGGAAAAACAAAACGTTTGCGAAGACGAATTGAAAAAGCTTTTTAATACGGCAAAGATAAATCCGGAAGAAACAAAACGGCCGTCGGTTGAAGCTTTAATGCACGCACTGTGCCTCAGCTATGAAGGCGTACGTTTTATAGCGCACACGCATCCGTGCAATATAAACCGCCTTACCTGTTCCAAAACCTTCCCGGAAAACCTGCGGGGGCGGATGTACCCCGATGAAATTGTATTGTTGGGAGAAGAGTCGGTTTTTATTCCGTATACCGATCCGGGAATTCCGCTTGCGCGCGAAATAAAAAAACAAATCGATACATATATTTCCGAATACGGCAGCGTGCCGAAGTGCATTTATATGCAAAACCACGGCTTTGTCGCGCTCGGCGCTTCGGCCCGCGAAGCGGAAAATATTACGCTTACGGCGGAAAAAGCGGCTTTTATTCGGCTGGGTGCGATTGCCGCCGGCGGTATTAATTTGCTGGATGTGCAGACGGTACGCCACATCATGAACCGCCCCGACGAAAAGTACCGCAAAGCTTTATTTGCATCAAAGGGAGAAAATTAAAGTGAGCGACAAAATCGTCCTTGAATTAAAAAACATCACAAAGGTTTTTCCCGGCGTTAAGGCGCTCGACAACGTCCGCTTCGACTTACGCGAAGGCGAAGTACACGCGCTTATGGGCGAAAACGGCGCGGGAAAATCGACCTTGATTAAAGTTATTACCGGCGTTTATCAATGCGACGAAGGAGAAATCTTTTTCGATTCGAAGCCGGTTGTGATTAAAACGCCGCTCGAAGCGCAAAAGCTCGGCGTCGCCGTTATTTATCAAACCGTTACCGCATTTCCCGATTTGAGCGTAACCGAAAACATTTTTATGGGACAGGAACTTAAAAACAAGTTCGGCTTTTACAAATGGAAGGAAATGCACAAACGGGCAAAAGCGCTGCTCGACCAGCTCGGTTCCGACATAGACGTTGAAGCGCGCATGGGTACGCTGTCGGTTGCAAAGCAGCAGTTGGTTGAAATTGCGAAAGCTTTATCCAAAAATGCGCGCATTTTGATTATGGATGAGCCGACCGCTTCGTTAACGCAGCACGAATGCGAAGATTTGTACCGGATTGTCGAAAAGCTCAGAGATTCGGGCGTTTCGATTATTTTTATCACGCATAAATTCGAAGACATGTACCGTCTTGCTTCGCGGGTAACCGTGTTCCGCGACTCGGGTTATATAGGAACCTGGCTGGTGAACGAGATTTCCAATGCGAAACTTATTGAAGCCATGGTCGGCCGAAAACTGGAACAAATGTATCCGCCGAAAACCGCCGTTATCGGCGAAACGGTATTTGAAGCCGAAAATTTGGGCTTAACCGGCTACTTTAAAAACGTCTCTTTCTCGGTACGGAAGGGCGAAATCGTCGCTTTAACCGGCCTTATCGGTGCGGGAAGAACCGAAGTTATGCAGGCGATTTACGGCGTTTTGCACCCCGATTCCGGATGCATTAAACTGAACGGCAAAAAGATAGTGTGCCGCAATCCTCAGGATGCTTTAAAGCAGGGAATCGGACTGCTGCCCGAAGACAGGCACTTGCAGGGCCTTGTGCTGGAAATGCCGATTTATCAAAACATTACGCTGTCTAATTTAATCGAGTACCGAAAACTGCATCTTTTCCTTAACCGTGCAAAAGAAAAAGCCGACGCAGATGTTTTATGTAAAAAAATAGCGGTTAAAGCGAGCAGCGTTGAAACCGCGCCGTCTTTTTTGTCCGGCGGCAACCAGCAAAAAGTCGCGCTTGCCAAACTGCTGCGCTCCAAGCTGAAAGTATTAATCGTGGATGAACCGACAAAGGGCATCGATGTCGGCGCTAAATATTCGATATATACGATAATGAACGAACTTGCGGCTTCCGGTTATGCGATAATTATGATTTCGTCCGAAATGCCTGAAGTTTTGGGAATGGCGGACAGAATAATCGTTATGAAAAACGGCCGCGTTACGGCAGAACTCGAACGCGATGAGGCGGATCAGGAAAAAATACTGCGGGCAGCCATTACTTCCGTTAATGAACAGCACAGGCAGGAGGCGGTATGAAGATAAAAAAACTGATTGATAACCGGCAAATAGGCTTATTGGGCGCAATTACCGTGCTGCTTGTATTGGCCGTTTTTCTAACGCCGTCGTTGTTTCAGCTCGGAACGGTTCATTTAACGATACGCAACTACAGTGTTGTCGGTATTCTCGTACTCGGCATGATGGCCGTTATTTTAACCGGCGGCATCGATTTGTCGATAGGGGCCGAATTATCGCTTTCAGGCATGATAACGTCTTTAATTATGGTAAACCATCCCGAAATTCCCGTTATTTGGCTTGTTCTGTTTGCAATTGCGATAGGCTTGTTTTGCGGTTTTGTGAACGGGTTTTTGGTAGGGATGCTCCGTATACAGCCTATAGTTGCAACTTTGGCGACAATGAATATTTATCGCGGCCTTACATATCTTTCATCGGGCGGAAAATGGGTTACCAGTTCTCAATACACGGACGCCTTTGCAAATCTTGCCGGAGCACAAATCGGATTATATTCAATAGTATGGTTTTTATTGGTGTTGTCCGTTCTTATGTCGGTATTCCTTTCTTATACAAAATACGGCCGCCGTTTGTACGCAGTCGGAAGTAACGAAACGTCTTCGCGTATTGCGGGTATTAAGACGTCGAAAATAAAAATTCTCGCCTATATGATAATGGGCGGTCTTGCGGGGCTTACCGGTATTTTATATTCGGCAAACTATAAATCATTTGCGCCGAACATAGGAATCGGCATAGAAATGGACGTTATCGCTATTTGTGTTTTGGGCGGAGTAAGTATTACCGGCGGACACGGCAGCTTTAAATGTGTTGTAACGGCATTTATTATGATGACGCTTGTGAGCGCTTTTTTAAGTATGCTTCCGGGCATGAGCTTGTGGACGAATGCTTTACAGGGAAGCATTGTTATTATCGCTGTTATTGTAAATATTTTAACGCAGCAAATTGCGGAAAAACATGTTTTGCACAGTAGGGTTATATAAAGGAAAAAAAATGAATACGGTTTTAACGAAAAAGAATTCGTTTTTTCTTAGTTGGGAAATGATACTTGTATATGTATTTTTGCTTTTGAACATCTTAATGATGGTTTATATTCCTTACATTTATTTTGCATCGGGTTCGCTGGCAATGATTGTTCAATCCGCAATGATTCCGGCGATGATGGTTTTCGGCATGATTTTTATTTTGCTGCTGGGCGATATAGACGTTTCGATTGCATCCATAATGCTTGTATGCGCCATGGTCATGGGATATGTGTACAGGGCAGCCGGCAACGCGTTTATCGCCATTGCGTGCGGCCTGCTTACCGGTATGCTGTGCGGTCTTTTTAACGGCGTGTTGGTTGCAAAACTGCATATGCCCGCCGTTATCGTTACGATTGCGTCTTCCATGTTGTTTCGCGGTATTGCAAAAGTCATTATGGGAACGGCATCGTTAAATACGTATCCCAAATGGCTTAAGGTTTTGTCGTGGGATTCGGTTGCGGGTATTCCGGTTTCGCTGTTGTGTTTTATTTTGGTCGGTACGATTTTCGGCTTGCTGTTGCACGCAACGCGTTTCGGTCGAATTGTGTATGCAATGGGAAACAATGCCGTAGCTGCCGAATATTCGGGGATACGCATAAAACTGATTAAAATAATCGTGTTTATTCTTATGGGATTTATGGCAGGTTTGTGTTCTCTGTTTTATATCGGTTTGTACTCCGGCATAGATTCCAATGCGGGAATCGGCATGGAATTGGATGTTATAGCCATTTGCGCGCTCGGCGGCGTATCTACGGCCGGCGGAAAGGGCAATATCTTCGGCCCCCTTATTGCAACTCTGATTTACGGTTTCTTATTTTATATGCTCGGTTTATTCGGCGTCGAAGCCAATACGCGCAAAATCATTACCGGCTTGATTCTTATTATCACGGTGAGTTTGCCCGTTGTGAGGGATCGCATTGCGGCGCGCGTTCATAAAAATCGTTAAAAAGCTTTTTATGCTTTTTAATATATAATCATAGTTTGAAGGAGGAATTTCACTATGAAAAAAGGTTTTGCTGTTTTGTTGTGTTTTATGGTGTGTCTGAGCACAACAATGTTCGTCGGATGCGCAAAGAAGTCCGGTGCGAACGCTGCCGGTGATAACCCGGTAAAGGATGCACATGTTGTTATGTTTAAGAGTACCGGAAATATTTTCGGTACCTTAATGTATCAGGGTTTTGAAACCTATATGAAAGCCGCCGGAGAAAAATCCGTTGAAAGAGCGCCTGCGGAAACAACCGTTGCAGCGCAAGTTCAAATGATTAAAGAATTGATGAACCAGGGTATCAAATCTTTAACGATTTCCGTAAACGGTGCGGAAGGCTTTGACCAAGTTATAGGACTTGCAAAACAAAAAGGCATAAGAATTATTTCTTTTGACTCTGCCTTAAAAGGTGATCAAAGAGAAGGTCACGTCAATCCTGCCAGCCAGCAGGAAGTGGGACAGGCTCTTGTACAGGCCGCTGTTTGTATTAAGCTCGGCATTCCGTACCCGAAAGACGGAAACATGAAAAAAGCCGCCGCCGATGCGTTGGCTTCTTATAACGGCAAAGTTATCAATTTGGGCGTTTTGTCTGCCGGCGTTACGACAACCGTTCAAAACAACTGGATTGCCGCAATGAAAGAAGAGCTCAAAGAACCTATGTATAGCGGAAAGGTAAACCCCGCTCTTGACATTAAGTACGGCGACGACATCCTTACCACTTCCACAACTCAAGCAAATGCCTTTGTTTCCGAAAAAAAAGTTGACGTTATTATTTCCCCCACAACAGTCGGTATGATGGCCGCCGGTGAAGTATTAAAAGCCAGCAAATCTCCCATTAAATTGACCGGTTTGGGATTGCCTTCGGAAATGAAAGCATACATGCCTTCTTCTCCGAGCGATGATGAATTTGCCAGTGTTTGTCCGTATATGTTCCTGTGGGACGTTATCGATCTCGGCTATGTTTCCGCCGCTATGGTTGACGGCTTGTGCAAAGGTACGTATAAGGCAACGGTCGGAACGGAATTGAAAGTTCCCGCTTACGGCGAATATCCCGACCGCGTATTGAAAACCATTGCCGATCCCGATGCTCCGGGGGCCGCATGTATTTCTATCGGCGCACCGTATTCTTTCCACAAAGACAATATGGCCGTATGGGCAACGCGGTTATAATGCGCTGAATATGTTACGATAATCGATCAATAAGGCTGCCTTGAGTAAGGTTTCTTTCGGGGCAGCCTTATTTTATTAAGAACGTATCCTATGAGGGAAAACATGGAAAAAGCCTTTAAAATGAAATTAAAACCGGGCTGCAAAGCCGAATATAAAAAACGCCACGACGCCATTTGGCCGGAATTAAAAAAAGCCATCAGCGAATCCGGCGTATACGATTATTCCATCTATTTGGACGAAGAAACGCTGACGCTTTTTGCTGTTCAAAAGGTAAAGCCCGGTTCAAATCCCGATAAGCAAAAAGACATGGAAATAGTCCGCAAATGGTGGGATATGATGGCCGGTATTATGGATGTTAATCCCGATAATTCGCCCGTGTGCACAGATTTACCCTGCATGTTTCACATGGATTGACGGCTGCTTTTTTCTTCGGCATCCTGCGCGATTAAAAAGCGCAACGCTTCCACTGCGGTACGGATTGCCGTATCCGTATCGTGCACAATCGGATTGTCCATGCCGGCTTTGTTTCGTTCCTGATTGCCGACAACCGAAAAAACCGAACCGCAGCGCACGCGCAAATAATCGGCTACGATAAAAAGCGCCGCCGATTCCATTTCCGATGCCTTACAGCCCATGCGCAGCCACGCCTGCCATTTTTGTTCCAATTCGTAGCTGACGGGTTTTGTTTCCGGTTCATGCTGACCGTAAAACGCGTCTTTGCACTGCACAATGCCGGCATGATAAACTGCGTTGAGTTTTTTTGCCGCCTTTATGAGCGCGTTTGTAATGTCCAAATTTGCGACGGCCGGAAATTCAATCGGAGCATATTCTTTGCTGGTTCCTTCGGCACGGATTGCGCCGGTAGCGATAACGATGTCGCCGCCCTTTACGTTTAAGTCCATACCGCCGCAGGTTCCTATGCGTATAAAAGTGTCGGCGCCGCAGCGTACCAGTTCTTCCATCGCGATTGAAGCCGACGGCCCGCCGATACCGGTTGAGGTAACGCTTACTTTTTCGCCGTCCAAAAGGCCGGTGTAGGTAACGTATTCGCGGCTGTCGGCAATAAACTTCGGTTCTTCAAAATACTGCGCGATTTTTCCGCAGCGCTTCGGATCTCCGGGCATAATAACGTAGCGTCCTACATCCCCCGGCCTTATCTGCACGTGATATTGTAAACCCGCTTCTCCCGAATAATTTTGCATAAAACCTCCCGTAAAAAGTTATAAAAAGTATAATCCATGCACGGTTGGATGTCTATGCTGTGCACATCGTTTTTTTATCGATTTTCATTCATACTGAATCCTTGTTGTATTGGCAAAAGAGTGCCGAATGTGCTATTGTTTTGTGTGAATCAAAAAACGAAGAAAATCCTTTTTGCCGCTGCGTCTTTTTTAATTTTGCTTTTTGTAGGCTTTGCTGGCCGGCCGCCGCCTGCAGATCCGGCATATACCGAAAACGGTTCTTTGTATTTGGGAAACCCGAGCGGTGCCGTGCAGGACGAGCAAAATCATGCAGACAATTATCTTATGATAAAAAATACGTATGCGCTTTCATACAACAATGCCGCCTTGCAGCCGAATTGGGTAAGCTGGCACTTGGACGCTTCCGACCTCAGCGATATAAAACGGCAAAGCGACTTCCGTGCCGACAGCGAAATTCCCGATTCGTGGTACGCCGTAAAAGAATCGGATTACGGGTATAAAGAATACGGTTTCGATCGAGGGCATATGTGTCCGTCGGCGGATCGCTCGAAAAGCATTCGGGATAATTCGGAAACTTTTTTAATGACGAATATGGTTCCGCAAACGCCGAACAACAACCGCATTGTGTGGCGCTTACTCGAAGAATACGAACGATCTTTGGCGGCCGAAGGCTGTGAGCTGTATATTGTATGCGGGCAGGCGGGCAGCGGCGGAGGTTCGGACAAGGGCTTTTTTTCCGAAATTCCCGTTCCCGATTCCGGCCGCGGTATAAAAATTCCGTCGCACCTGTGGAAAATCATTTTGGTTTTGGAAAACGGAACGGACGACCTTAAGCGCATAAATGCGGATACGCACGTTATTGCCGTTTTGATTCCGAACACGGTTGAATGCGCCGAAAAAAAGTGGCAGGATTATTCGCTGAGCGTCGATGAGCTGGAAGCGCTTACCGGTTATGATTTTTTTTCGGCTGTTCCCGACGAGATAGAACGGGAGCTTGAAGATTAAAGACAAAATTATGCCCGGCGTTTTGTACCGTTACCTTCCCGTGCGAGATTTGTTTTTCTACTAGGATATTCTCATAAAATATGCTATAGTAGTGCAGATTCGGGGAGAAAAGTATGAAAGCAAACAAATTCATCGACCACACAATACTTAAAGCCGATGCGGTCGAACAAGATATTATCCGTTTATGTACGGAAGCTAAAAATTACGGATTTTATTCGGTATGTGTAAATTCATGCTGGGTGCCGCTTGCCGTAAAGGAGCTTAAAGGCACGTCCGTTAAGGTTTGTTCGGTCGTCGGCTTTCCTTTAGGTGCGATGTCGTATGCGGCGAAGGTTTTTGAAGCGAAAAATGCCGTGGAGCAGGGCGCCGACGAAATCGATATGGTTATCAATATCGGTTTATTAAAAGATAAAAAATATTCCGAAACGGAAAACGAAATCCGCGCAGTTAAACAGGCGATAGGCGACCGCGTGTTAAAAGTCATCATTGAAACCTGTTATTTAACCGATGAAGAAAAAAGAAAGGTATGCCAGCTTGCCGTTTCGGCGCGCGCCGATTTTGTAAAAACGTCCACCGGCTTCGGTACGGGCGGCGCAACCGTTGAAGATGTGCAGCTTATGCTCGATACCGTTCAAGGAAACGCCCTTGTTAAAGCGTCCGGCGGAATACGCGACGCCGCTACTGCCGAAAAATATCTGAAAATGGGCGTTATGCGCTTAGGCACCAGCAGCGGTATAAAAATCGTAAAAGGCGAATAAATGATTTCCGACGAAGATTTGGTAAAAGAGGCGTGTAAAGCGCGCGAAAAAGCGTACGTGCCGTATTCCCGTTTTAAAGTGGGCGCCGCCCTGCTTACAAAAGACGGCAAAATATATCACGGCTGCAATATCGAAAACGCTTCTTACGGCCTGACGAATTGTGCCGAACGCAGCGCTTTTTTTTCCGCCCTGTCAGACGGCTGCCGTGCGGGTGAGTTTGTAAAACTTGCCGTAATCGGACAAACCGACGACGTTATTTCGCCCTGCGGTGCCTGCCGTCAGGTTATTTCCGAGCTTGCGGGAAAAGATTGTCAAATTATTTTGGCAAACCTGAACGGCAAAATCAAAAAAACCTTTATTGCGGAGCTTTTGCCCGGTGCCTTCAGTTCCGCGGATTTATGAGTAAAAAGAGCCGCCCGCGGACGGGCCGGGTGCGGCCGCGTTTAATGTTTTTGCGTTTTGAGCCGGCGGCTTTTTGCCGTTACCTGCGGAACGCGGAATTTTTGTTAAGAGGCGGAAAAAGCCGTTTTTACGTCTTTTACCCAGGCGTCGATTTTTTCCGAAACATTGGCATCGCCCTTATCCAAACAGAGCCCCAGCATTTTCTGTCCTTTTTGCATGCGCGAAAACGTAAAAGTATAGCCGTTCGCGTTCACGCTGCCGACAAAGCGGGCGCCGGAAAACCGGAGCTTGTCGAAAAAATCCGCGGCGCCTGAACAAAAGCTGTCGGGGTGGCGTTCTTGACTGCCGACTCCGACGACGGCAACGTTTTTCTTCGAAAAATCGATCGTATGCAAAAGCTTTACCTTGCTTCCCCAATCTTCCGCCAAGGCCCCGAAAAAATAGCTCGATGACATTAAAATTACATTTTGATAGTCCGCAATCGCGCCGACATCCGTTTCTTTCATGTTGTGTATGTCCGCACCCAATTTTTCCGCAATTTGCTTTGCAAAAGTTTCCGTCGTTCCGCCCTTGCTCGCATAAAAGATACCTGTTTTATTCATAAAATACACCCTCGTTATATAATAAAACTTGAAACCGTTTAAAAACTTCCGTCTTTGAAACGGCCCCATGACTATATACTACAACAGCTTTTGCATAAAAGCAATAAAGAATTTCGACGGCGGCGGAATTGTGCGGTTTTATACAGAGGAACTGTTGACCGCGTTCCGCTGAAAAAGGCTGCCGCGGGCTGGCTTCTGGAAGCGAAAAAAACGCGCAAAAGTATCTATTCGTACATAAAAGAAAGCTGAAATTTTTGCCGCGGAAATTTTAAGGATATTCTACGCGGTATTCCTGCGCAACTTTTTTGTACGCATACAGCATATACGCGCCGTAAATCATTGTTGCACATGTCCCGCCGATTCCCGCCACCGCGTAAACTTCACCCCACGTTATTGCCGTCGTAAAAGCAAGATACGAGGCAAGCAGCGAAAATACAATCGGAACAGGCGTGATAAAATAATCGATTTTTCTGTTCATGATTTTTGCGAGCGGAATAAAGTGCAGTCCGATAATAAGGGTTACGGCCGGTAAAATCAGTTTTTCAAGATGAACAGCCGCGAGCGTTACGGCAAAAACCGTCAGCACTGAATAAGTAATCGCGCTTACGATACTCATGCTTTTGACAATCTTTTTTCCCGTCTCGGACGGTACTGCCTTAAAACGCTTGGCGTGTTTAATGTTTTTTATGCTTGCAAAAACGATGTACGCGCCGTATGCGACGGTCAGTGCAAATAAAATCCGGCCGACAGCGCCCCATGCGACGCAAAACCAAACGGAATAAAACAAAGTAAAAACCGCCATCATAATTCCGTACGGCGCAATGTTTTGCGCGATCTCACCGAATTCCTGTTTCGTTTCGTTATCCATATTTTTTCTCCGAACCGCACTGTATCACAATCACCGCATTTTTTCCAGTACGTTAAATCTTTTTTTTCTATAAAAATTTAACGAGTCGGCATGTTGTTTTTTCACCTTTTCTTTTTTTCATTTTGCCTCTGTACATAGTTCTTTATACATATATACTATTCCGATGTTCCTGCCGAATTTCCGCCAACAGTTCTTCAATCTTCCGTATCCCACAAGATGATCGCTTTTACCACAGACTCCTCCGCGGTTATTATACCGTCTTGTGCTTTTGTGTTTAAAAGCTGCATAACGGCTGTTTTTTCTTTCGGACTATAGTCAATTCCACTTATATAATCTTCAATAGTATGAGTTGTACTGCGGACTTGCTTATCAACCAGAACTTCGGGGCAGTAGCCCATAAGCCAGAGTATATTCCACACACCGTAAACATAGTTTTTATCATTATGCGGTAATCTAAAGAGCTTCCGCCCGAGGTGTTGCTCTATCAATTCTTGAACGGAATCTTTCTCATACATCGTCCGTTCCAGTATACAATATTTTTTTGAAATCATACACATCCGTTTTATATTATCGATGGAAGCAATTGCAGGTGTCATGCAGGCAAACACAAAATCGAATTGATTTTCGGTTGTGAATGTGTCCATCCAGTTTCCATGGATCAGTTTTGCTTGCGGGATATGTTGTAGTTTTTCTTGCGCATACGCAAGCATCTTTGAAGAAATATCGATACCGGTGAGATACGGAGTATATGCTGCAAACTCCAATAAATGCCGCCCCGTCCCGCAGCCGATATCTAAAGCATGAGAATCCGCTTTGAGCAGCTGCCGGTCTTTTATGAGCTGAAATACAAATTCGTTGGTAAATTGTTTTTGGTTTTTTTCGGTGCGTTCATAAAAGTCTTTGCTTTTATTATCCCACATCTGCTCGGCACGGACTTCGTCCATATCTTTTTGAATGTACCGTTCAAAATCATACATCGTTAGTTCCATAATTATACCGTCCTTTCATTAAATTTTTGTAAAAACACTTCAAAATTATGTTTGCGGATTTCTATATCTTCTTTCCATTCATATAAATCATTTTTGCCGCTTTGTGTAATAGCATACTTTTTCCGCGCTGCCCCTTCGGACGGCAATTCCCACTCCATCGTTACCAACCCTTCTTTTTCCAAACTGCTGAGGCAGCGATACACTGTAGACATGTCGATCGTAAAACCGGGAAAATCCTGCAGCAAAATCGAGTGTATATCCCGCGGATTACGCGGCTGCTCCACAAGAATAACCAGAATAAATGCCGTCAAATGTTTAAACTTCGATTTTTCATTAATATTCACTGCATAACTCCCTATCAACTTTTACCGAACACTTTTCTTATGCTGCCTTCTTCTACGATGCAGCCTGCTTCCATGCGATACACATAGTCGGCAACTTTTTTTACAAGGTCGATGTCGTGTGTCACCAACAGCATCGAAAAACCGAGTTCGTATTGCAGCTGTTTCAAAAGCCGCATGATATTCACCTTGGAAGAATCGTCAAGCATGGCGTTTATTTCATCCGCGAGCAGCAAAACCGGCTGCATCGACAGAGCCCGTGCAATTGCCGTTTTTTGCCGCTGCCCGCCGGATAATTCCCGTGCTCTTTTGTTCAGCATTGCCTCATCGGCAGGAAGACCGCACAGCTTTGCATACTTCACCGCGGTTTCCGTAAAGGCAGCGGCGCTTTTACGATAGCGGATAACGGACGGTTCGGCGATAATTTCCCGTACGGTGAGTGCAGTGTTCATTGACGAAAACGCATCCTGTTCCACAATTTGCAGGGCGTGTTCCCGTGCGAGTAAATCGTTTTTTTTTATTTCGGTATTCTCAAACACGATGGAACCCGCGTCTTTGTTTAAAAGCCCTGCAATGATGTGCAGCACGGTCGTTTTCCCCGAGCCGGACTTACCCAGCAGGGCAACAATTTCTCCGTGCCGTACCCGCAGCGAGCAGTCTTTGACGGCCTCTATTCTTTCTTTTTCTGCAGCAAATGTCTTTGCGATATGCCGGACGCTTAAAACGGTTTGTATACCGTTTTTTGCACAGGCGCATCCTTCGCTGCAATCCGGCGGCAAATACGGCGTATACGATAAACACTCGCTGCTTTTTTGTGTACACCGCTCGTAAAACGGGCAGCTCCGGCGTTCCTCCGCTTCTTTAATGCCCCACAAATCCTTCCATGGATTAAGATAGGTGCTCGATTGCAGCAGCGCGAATGTGTACGGGTGTTTTGCCTCTTCCAAGATGTTTTTGGTTTTACCTTTTTCAATAACATATCCTTGCAGCAGTACCATCAGGTTATCGGTGAGCCTTTCGATCACTTCGAGGTCATGGGAGACAATCAGCATCGCCGTGCCGTACTCTCTGTGAATTTTTTGTAAAAGCTGCAATATCTGCTGCTTTGATACGGGATCCAGCGCGGTTGTCGGCTCGTCAATTAACAAAAGCGGCGGATGCAGGCAAATTGCCATAGCGATAAATACCCTCTGGCGCATACCGCCCGAAAGTTCATGCGGATACCGGTTTTTTACACTCGATTCCAGTCCGACGGAACGGAGTACCGCTGCGAGTTTTTGTTGCGACAGTTTGGTATCGGTTATTTCTTTGCGCAGGACTTCGGTAATTTGCTTGCCGACCGTCAGCGCAGGATTGAGTCGTTCGTCCTGATTTTGAAATACCAGTCCGATTTCTTTAAAGCGGATATTTTTCCATTCGGTTTTTCCGGCTTTCTGTATCTCACGGCCGTTGTAGATAATCTTCCCCGTTACCTCTGCCGCACTACCGGCACCGACAGTCCCGCCGCCGTGCTTTTCCTGCAGCAATCCCATAATTGCCGAAAGCAGCGTGCTTTTCCCGCCGCCGGATTCCCCGATAATGCCGCAGAGTTCGCCCCGCTTGAGCGAAAAGTTCACGTTCCGTATGCCGGTCTCGGTCCTATCAGTATTACCGGCTGCGGTATTCTGAGCCGTCGCCTTGTCACTATTACCGGCGGCGCCGCGGTATGTAACCGTAAGGTTTTCTACCCTTAGTATTTCTTCCGGCATCATGAGCGGGTACGCCCTCCAATGCTCAGCTCCATCCATCTGCCGATTGCAGCAACGGAAAGCACGGTACATACCATAACGGCAGTCGGAAATACGAGCCACCACTTCCAAAAATCAGTAAGGTAAATATTCGGAAAATCCATTGCGCGGGTAATAGTCATACCCCAGCTTTTCGACAGCGGATCGCCGAGCCCCAAATACGCTAAAGAGGCTTCCGCCAAAATTGCTTTGTTCATAATCTTAATCACACTCACCAGCATAATAGAAAAAAGCGGCTTCCAAAAATGCCACGCAAAGATATGCCAAAAATGCGCACCGTATACTTTTGAAAGCCGGATATAGTTTTCCGTTTTCATTTTCAGCACTTCGCTTCTGACAATCTTGGCAGGCATTACCCACGACACAAGAGAAATAGCAAAGATAATATTCGCCATTCCCGGTCCTAAAAAAACACCCAGCACCACCATGAGCAATAGGTCGGGAATGCCGATAAAAAAATCGATAATACTGACGATCAGCGCATCGACGGCACCGCCTGCATAACCTGCAAGCATTCCGATAATACTGCCGCCGATTGCCGCAACTAATGCGCTTCCAACCGATAAAAGCAGGCTGCTTTTTGCCCCATAGCAGACCGAGGCAAAAAGGTCGATGCCTAAGTCGTCAGTGCCGAACCAGTGTTCCGGCGACGGCGGACAGAGGGCTTGTCCGCTCGGTACGGTGCCCGATTTTAAAAACGGAAAATACGGTAAACAGGCTGCGCACACAACTGCCAACAGAAATAAGCATGGCACATACGGCAGCGCATTTCGAGAATTTTTCACTCTGCGCTCCTTTCCGTCCGCCGGTATATCGCTTCTCCCAATGCGCTGATACACAAGATAAACACGGTAACAATAAAAAAAATACCTTGCAGCAATAAATAGTCGCGGTAAAAGACGGCATCTCTAATCAGCCTGCCGATGCCCGGATATTTAAAAATATTTTCCACAATGAGTGCTCCGTTAAACAGCGTTTGCAGGCTGAGTAAAAAACGGGTAATAATCGGATTTGACGCATTCGGCAGGCAGTGTTTTACCGCAATGGTAAACGCCCCTAAGGATTTTGCCTGCGCGGTTTCTACATATTTTTTTTGCAGCTGCCGCAGCATTGCGCTCCGTGTTACAAAATAAAAATCCGGCGTTTTAAGTAACGATAAGGTCAGCGCAGGCAGTACTGCGTGTTTTATAATATCGGCAATGATAGGCAGCGTAAAGCTAAGCGGTAAAAACGGCGTTACACCGCCCGATGTCGGCAAAACCCTCCAGCGAATAATAAAAAACATCAAAATAGCATTCGCCGTTAAGAAAGATGGAATCTCCGAAAGTCCCGTCATTGCGTGATACAAAAAACCGTCAAGCCGTTTACCTATAAACCATGCACTGAGGCTTCCCAAAGATAGGCCCTGTACTAAACTGAATAGCAGTGAAACACATACAATTCCTGCCGTCCATATCAACCGCTTAAAGACAAGACGGACTACGGTATCCTTAAAATAAATGCTGTAGCCTAAATTGCCGGAAGCAATACCTGCCAAGTAATACAGATATTGCTTCCACAGCGGTTTATCCAAACCGTAATACGCTTTGTACTTAGTGATTTCTTCCTCGCTGTAGCTTGCAACCTCCGTTCCGTCTGAAGAGATAAACACAAAGGGGTCCGCACGCATCAAGCGAGGAAGAAAAAAATGAGCTGTAATTAACGCAAAGAATAAAACGGCATATTTTATCCTCATGGACGAATGATATACGAAAGCTTGGGATGATCCAATTTAGCGTGATCGTACCGCACTGTCCACCGGTCGTATTTTGCCGGACGGTATACCGTATTATCGATTTTGCCGTAGAGCAGCAACAAGGGAATTTCGTCCGCTAAAATTTCCTGAATGGAATATATCAGCTGTTTCCGTGTTTCCGCATTCCGTTCTATCGACTGCCGGTATAAAAGATCGTTCAACTGCGCGTTTGCATATCCGGCAAGGTGCGGCTTTTTCGTTTTGGAGGAATAAATTTCCCGCAGCATATCCGCATCACCGCCCATACCGCCCGATTCCACAATCGCAGTCTGGTAGGTTTTATCCCGGATCATACCGTCCCGCGCTTTGGAATCGACACTCACAACATCCAGCGTAATCCCGATATCCGCCAATCTGATTTTAATCAGCTCCGCCATCTTTACCTCTTTGGGTGAACTGCCGACCGTCAGCTGCGCGGCAAATTTTCTGCCCTTCATCAGCTCTTTTGCCTTTTCAGGATTAAACTCGTACTTGGGAAGATTGGGATTATACATCGGATGCGCCGGATGCAGATAGCCTTGGCTGCCTTCCAACCCCGAACCGCGTTCGAGCTTTTCGATGAGCTCATTCCGGTCTATGGCATATGCGATTGCCTGACGGACTTCTTTGTCACGGAACGCAGGAATCTTATCAAAATTAAAATAGAAACGGAAATCGTGTAAGCCGAAATTCTTGACAACCTTAAATTCACTGTTGTTTTCGTAATTTTTTACAAGGTCGGCAGGCAGGGTGGTAATATCGATTTCTTCATTGTTAAATGCCAAAATCCTGTCGCTGACGGGAATCCACTCGATTGCGGCAACGGCGGGTTTTAATCCCCAAAATTCGTCAAACCGTACCATTTTATAGGCACCCTGTTCGCTCTGGTAGGAAACTAATTTATACGGCCCCGATCCGACCACATCGCCTTCGCCGGAAAATTTTGCAGGATCCTCGATATTTTCCCAAACATGCTTGGGGATGATGCGCATACTGCCGATTTTTTCCAACGCGGTCGGCGTATATTCCGGAATGTGAATGGTAACCGTGTTGCCGTTGACTGTAACGGAATCCATCAGATATTTGCCGTGCAGCATCAAGCCGCCGCGCATCGGCGGGTGCGCTTCAAAATACTTAACCGTGAACGCAACGTCCTCCGCCGTCAGCGGTTTTCCGTCATGCCACGTCGCATTATCGACAATCGTGAACATATAGGTTTGCCCGTCTTCGCTCACAGTCCATTCCTTTGCAAGCCACGGGATAAGGCCTTTTTCATCCTTTTCCAAAAGCGAATCGTAAATCAATTCCATTTTGAAAAAGCCCGGCCCGCGATTCTGATGCCTAAACGGGTTCGGATAGCCGAAATCTCCGCCTGCTTCTCTCAGTACAATATCCGCGTCTTTTTTGACAGCCGGATTCTGCATATCCGCCGTTTTCCCCTTGCTGCACGAAATCGCCAGCATTACATACAAAGCGCACAGTCCTAATGCGCGTATCGTTTTGTTTAGCATAAAGCCTCCGAACACTCAATAAGTTAATAATAACTAACTTCTTGCTGCATGTTAGTGCATTATACACTAGATTGTCAAGTAATTTTGAAAACCGGTTTTTTGTGAATTTGTACCGTGCCATCGGATTTTGTAATACCGGGTCTATTTGCAACTTTTCCCTCACCGTCTTGACAGCCAAACGTTTTGGTTGTATATTTACATGTGTTAGCTAACGCTGTATACAAAAAGAGGAGACTTATGCCGAGGGACAAAACCGCCAATCATATAAAAATTATGGCCGCAGCAAAAGCCGAATTTATGGAGAAGGGTTTTGATAAGTCTTCTATGCGGAGTATCAGCAAACGCTGCGGTATGACGGCTGCGGGAATATATCGGCATTGTGTAGATAAAGAAGATCTCTTCGATCAAATTGTTGCTCCTGCGGTGGACCGCATAAATGCGTGGCTGGATGCACATGTTGCGCGGTATGTGGGTGCGGTGAATCACAAGGAACACATTCAGTGGCGGGATTCTGAAATCGACATGATGCGTGAGATAATCTACCCGAATATGGAGGAATATCATCTATTACTGGCAAAATCGCGGGGGAGTAAGTATGAGAATTTCCTCCACGATCTTACAGAGGGGCAGCAGGCGCAGCTTTTACAATATCTGCCGATGTTGAAAGCGCAAGGATACGCCGTGAAAGACATAGATTCAAAGGAGCTGCATCTTCTGCTTTCGGCATATACGACAGCTCTTTTTGAACCGGTTATCCATAATTACAGTTTGGAAGAAGCATTACATTGCCTGAAAGCGGTAGAGGCATTCTTTGTTCCGGGCTGGAAGCAGTTGTTTGGGTTTTAATAACTTGCATAATTGAATTAGGATAAAGGCTCACCGCCTGTCTTTGTTTATAAGAATAGGCGATGAGTTTAAGCGAATGTTAGCTAACGCTAACTATTATTTGTTAGCTAACAAAAGGAAGTTTGCTTATGAAGGAAAAAGAAAAAAGTCCTTCGCCTATCGCGTGGGCTTTGGGACAAACAGGGGAACACAAAGGACAATATGTTTTGAGTGTTATCCTCGCAGTTATCGGCGTGGCCTTTTCCATCGCACCGTATTTTGTTGTTGCCGGCATCGTACACGGTTTGATGGGCGGAAACAAAGACCTTTCGTATTATATGATACGCTGTCTGATTATCGCAGCGTTTTGGTTTTGCCGTGTACTGTTTCATGCGCTCAGCACATCGACAAGTCATAGGGCAACATTTGCAGTGCTCGGAGAAATCCGAAAACGCTGCACGGAAAAACTGACAAGAATGCCGCTGGGCGCGGTGTTGGAGCAAAGTTCCGGGGCGCTCAAAAATATACTCATCGAACGTATCGACAGCATTGAAACAACACTGGCGCATATCGTTCCGGAGTTCACCGCAAATTTACTGATCCCCGTCATCATTTTGATCTATATTTTTACTATCGACTGGCGTATGGGGCTGGCTTCTCTTGCAACGATACCGGTGGGCTTTTTCTGTTACGGTCTTATGATGAAGGGCAGTCCTCAATTCTATCAACGCACGGTTACAGCCACAAAGGCACTCAATGATACGGCGGTTGAATATATCGGCGGCATTCAAGTCATCAAGGTTTTCGGGAATACAAAAAGTTCCTACGACCGCTTCGTGCATGACGCCTATGAAGCCGCTCACAGCTATATCGATTGGATGCGCTCCTGTATTCTCACCTTTACATTCGCCACGGTAATCATGCCCGCCACAATGGTTTCCGTGCTCCCTATCGGCGGTCTTTTGGTGAAAAGCGGATCTCTTCCGCCACAGAATCTGGTAACTATTATTATTCTGTCTGTCGGCATCATCACACCGCTTATAACCTTGATGAGTTATTCGGACGACTTTCGAACGATGGGAACTATCTTCGGTGAAGTTCAAAGTATTTTGTACGCGCCGGAAATGGAGCGCCCTGTAGACGGAACTGTTCCAAAGAAAAACACGTTGAAGCTACAGGATGTTCGTTTTTCGTATAAAGAAAATGAAGTGCTTCACGGCATTTCGATGGAAATCCCGGAGGGCAGCTTTATTGCGCTGGTCGGTCCTTCCGGCAGCGGGAAGAGTACCATTGCGCGCCTCATCGCGTCGCTCTGGGATGTGAGCAGCGGCTCAATTTTGCTGGGGGATACGGACATTCGCGCAATTCCGCAAGAGGCCTATTCGGATAAGATTGCCTTTGTCTCACAGGATAATTATCTATTCAATATGACGGTCAGGGAAAATATCCGCATCGGGCGAGCGGATGCAACTGATGCGGAAGTGGAGGACGCGGCAAGACACAGTGGTTGTCATGAATTCATTTTGGAGCTGGAGAATGGTTACGATACCGTGGTAGGCACTTCCGGCGGGCATCTTTCCGGCGGCGAGCGGCAGCGTATTTCCATTGCCAGAGCAATGCTGAAAGCGGCGCCCATTATCATTTTGGATGAGGCAACCGCATACACCGATCCTGAAAACGAGGCGGTTATTCAGCGCTCTATCTCTAAGCTGACGGAGGGGAAGACGCTCATCGTGATTGCTCACCGGCTTTCTACGATTACTGCTGCCGATTGTATTTATGTCATTAAAGACGGTGCCGTTGCAGACAGCGGAACCCATGATGAGCTTCTTTCTCATCACGGCTTATATGAAACGATGTGGAATGCACATATTGAGGTGAAAGATCATGCTTAAAGTTATTAGAAAGTTTTTTGCGTTCTGCGGTGAAGAAAACCGCCGGAAATTTATCACTTCCATTCGGCTCAATGTTATTCAGGCTCTGTTTGAGGCGCTAAAGATTCCGGCGATTGCGGTGATGATTCGGGCGCTGATGAATGGAACGGTAGATACAAAAGATATCCTGCTCTCGTTAGGGATTATGCTGATCAGCATTGCCGGATCGGGATTGCTAAAATCAAAGGCCGTTATGTTGCAGACCGAGGGGGGCTATGACACTTGTGCGAAAAAACGGGTGGAGATTGCGGAGCACATGCGGTATCTTCCGATGGGATACTTTAATGCCAACAGCCTCGGGCAGATTACGTCTATCACAACTAATATAATGGAAAGCCTTGAAAATATTGCTACCCGTGTGGTAATGCTTGTCTGCGACGGCTTGCTTACAACTTCGCTTATTGTCGTCATGCTGTTTTTCTTCGACTGGAGAATCGCCTGTGTGCTGCTCTGCGGTTTTTCGCTGTTTCTTTTTGCAAACAGCCGTCTCCGGATTGCTTCCGAAAAGGTGTCGGGAAAAAAGATACGCGCAGATGAAAGGCTCGTAGAAAAAGTTCTGGAATACCTGCAAGGGATGACCGAGGTTAAGGCTTACCGGTTGACGGGAGTTAAGAGCAAGGAATTAAATGAGGCAATCTCGGAAAATAGTAAGATCAATACCGACATGGAAATGACACTGGTTCCCCGCATAGCATTGCAGAGTTTTATCGCCAAGCTTACCGGTGTGGCAATGGTAGCTTTTTCATGCATATTCTATTGTGCCGGAAGCATGGACGCGTTGAATGCTGTTGTCATGGTAATCTCCGCATTTATCATCTACACGAGTCTGGAAACGGCGGGACAATATTCGTCACTACTGCGCGTGGTTGATATGAGTGTTGACCGGGCGCAGGAAATTCTGAACACGCCGCAGATGGATATATCCGGAGAAAATATTACACCGGCAGTGCGTGATATTACTGCTCAGGATATCGCGTTTTCTTATGAAAAACGAAAGATCATCGATGGCATTTCATTGCATATCCCTGAAAAGACCACGACGGCGATTGTCGGCCCTTCGGGCGGAGGGAAAACCACCTTGGTAAATCTGCTTGCACGGTTCTGGGATGTAGACGGGGGAACCGTTATGCTGGGCGGCAGGAATGTGAAGGATTACGATATGGATTCCTTGATGGCGAATTTCAGTTTTGTGTTCCAATCGGTTTATTTATTCCACGACACCATCGCCAACAATATCCGCTTTGGTCAGCCCGGCGCTCCGATGGAGGATGTGATCGCTGCGGCAAAAAAAGCCTGCTGCCATGACTTTATCTCAAGCCTTCCCCAAGGATACGATACGGTAGTCGGTGAAGGCGGCGCAAGTCTTTCCGGCGGCGAAAAGCAGCGCATCTCCATTGCCCGCGCCATGATGAAAAACGCGCCGGTCATCTTTTTGGATGAGGCAACTGCCAACATTGATCCCGAAAATGAAAATGAGCTGATGCGCGCCATCCAAGCACTCACCGCCGAAAAGACCGTCATCATGATAGCCCATCGGCTGAAAACCGTGGAGAGAGCCGATCAGATTATCGTCGTAGACCGCGGCAAGATTGTGCAGCAGGGCACACATGCCGAACTGATGGAGCAGGACGGCATATACCGAAACTTTATCGGCGAGCGTCGCGAAGCTGCAAGCTGGAAGGTGCATAAATAATTATATAATTATATGAAGGTTCCCCTCACTGCGTTCGGGTCGCTACGTCCGCTGTTCCGCTACCGCTCCAGATTAAGAATATGGACGAGCAGACCATATTCTTAATCGTACAAAATCACCACAGATACGGAATGATTTTGTATTTTACTTCCCTCTGCATAAAGCATATATGAAAGCAGAAATATAGCGGTACCTGTCCATGACAACCAATCGGGTGCTATTATCCATCCGAAGCGGAAATTCAATCCGGCTAAAACAAATCCCAAAAGAAACATTGCGGCACTTAAGTTTATCACCAGACGTTGTTCCGCTTGCGATTCTTTTGTATTCAAGCGTTTTTTGAGCAAGTCCGGATTTTTCAACAGTAATACAATTCCTGCGAAGAGCATCGGAATAAATAATATCCCCATCAACAACCATGCTTTCCAATAATGAAAAGTTCCTGCAGGCAAAAACAATAAAATTCCTATGGCCACCACGCCGAGAGAAAACTTTAACAGTGCTTTAAAGCATAAATCTTTTTCCATACAACCTCTTTTATATTCCCCTTCGCTCAGTTCTTTATGAGCTGTATAATTTTTTCACAATGCCTTTCTGTTATTTTTACGGAAACTTATCTACGGTTCTGTATATATTCTTTTCTGAGCTTATCGGCAATACCGCTCTTTTGAATATGGTGAATAAGATTTGCATGCGGAAACGGTATGGTTTTGATATCTTTATCATATTCTGTAATTTTTCCGGTTTCATTAAAAAGCGGCCGCCCTTCTATCTTGCCGAACTTAATAAACTGTATCCAGTCCTTTTGAATTGCAATAACGGCAGCCTTATTTTCATCGGTAATGTGTATATTCATGTTATCTATGGTGCCGAAGAAAAATGCAAGTTCCGCCCCATGATATGAGCCGCGAAGTCCATTATATAGATTAGGAATATAATTCATTCTATATCCGTATACGGGAGATTTTTCTCCGATTTTTTCCATGAGGAACAGTGCACTTGAGTGAAATACAAGCAACTCCATGATTTGAATTTGTAAGTCTACGATTCCGTTCGCTTCCGGTTTTAGTTCGGATTCAAGAGAATCTGCAAATTCTCCGTATTTTTTCAACAGAAATTCTTTTAAATGCTCTTTGTTCTTTGTAATTCCAAGGGCTTTGTAGTACATCGGTAATTCAATCATGGAAAATTCATCTTTATTTGACCCTATCAGTACCGGCATACAAGGGAATGATCCTCGTTCCAACAGATTCATCGGGTGCTCTGTAAAAAACTTACCGTCAATGATATCATTTTGACCTCCTTTTAGTTTCATCAATTTTTTAGCCGACAATTTTTTCAGGTCTTCAAGTCCGTTTAAATGATTTTTTGACAGTATTTTTTCATATTCATTTTTTGCGAAATCATATTCAGACAGTATCGGAACATTTCCCGCACAAAGCATGAGTTTATGAAACAGTTTATTACTCAGCGGATTTAAATAATGATACAGGGCTGCGACTGCGCCTCCGCAATGCCCCATAAGTGTAATGTTTGTATTATCTCCGCCGAATGAGTTGATATTATTATGAATCCAAGTTAAAGCTGCTTGCTGATCAAGGTAGGAAAGCGACCCTCTTACTTCTCCTTTTTCAAAAACAGGCATATAGCCGAAGTTTCCTATTCGATAAGTAATTGTAACCGCTACAATACCTTGCTCGGCAATATGCGCCATTGTGTATATCGGAACCGTTCCCGATCCTTCTCCTCCGCCGTGTAAAAATACAAGCACCGGTTTCTTTTTCGTAAAATTGTCAGGCGCCCATATGTTTACTACAAATGCATTTTCCGTTTGGGTATCTTTTAACGGTTGAAATTCCGGACGCAGCATATGATGTTTCATTAAAATATTTAAAAACAGCGGATATTTTCTCTGCGGAAAGCATACTGTCTCCGTTCGGTTAATTATTGTTTCCGGTGAATAGTCTTTTTTATCAAGAATTTTTGCATATTCAAATCTTTTTCCTTGTGCATAGGGGACGCCCAATATAGAATACACTATCCTGCCTTCTTCCGTTTTTCCGACTATATCCGCATATACTCTGCCGATTTCTGTCTGTACTGTTTTCATTTTATATCTCCGTTATGCCAATTTTTATCTCTTCTTATTTATAAATAGTATATCGTTTTTAAGATACACTTTCTATCAGTCGGCAGATCAACGTCGGATTGCCTATATTCTCAATACTTATATTTTTTTGTATAATCGCAGAGTGTCAATTAAAAGAGATTTTTTCAGGGGATTCCGAATAAGTGATAGGGCATCTCGAAAACCTGACCTTGGGCGAATTTGTTCGAGATTTAAAGAAACGGTATGAGAGAATCAAATCAATTAAAAGAATGTCAGAAACTTTGGGCAGCACATAAGTATCTCGTTCTCAGCAAGTCCGGCACTATTTATAACGAGATTCGCGAGTATTTAAAGCGGGAGAATGCACAAGTGCGGCATGTGTTGACTCTCATTGATCAGGCGCGCACTTTACCGGAGAATCGAGGACAAGTCTGCGACGCGTTTCAGCATATCTGGGGATATTTTAAGAAGCAGGCTACTCGGGATGAAAAGGCGGAGTTTATGTATTGTTTGGAGCAATATCGCAGCGGTCAGGCGGAACAGGAAATTTTGTTGGGCGCTGTTCGCAAACTCTTTGCAGTTTACCCTAACAACTATTTGCAGCAATCGCATCTATTATTCGGAGAACAAGATGAGACTGTGGCATCAAGATATGATTAACAAACTCCCGCGTCAACAGCTGTTGGGACAGCATAGGGAGTGCTGTGCCTTGCGCGGAAACGGCTGGGGCAGGCAGCATGCAACTGTCAATTATGTTTTTCGTTATTCACCCTATCTGCTTTATTGTTATCACCGACTCATTATGGCAGAGATGAATCGGCGAGGCTACAGGGTCAGTCCCGAGTGGTTGGACAAAGACTATCGCGGCAGGAGATGTCCGGCATATAATAATTTAGCGGTCATCGAAGTACTCAACCCCATATATACTGAACATGATGATTGCTATTATCGTGAGTGTCTCAAGAATTTGGAAACCAAGGGAATTCATCTGGATTAATATTGCAAACACGGCGTACGTGCGGTATGATGTTTATATATGAATACGAGCAATACGAATAAATTGAAATTTGTTTGTGCCGCGGCGGCATCCGTTCTTTTTTTCGGATGTGCTTCTTTTTCACTTTCGTACAGGGGTGTTTTTTTCGCGGACGGCGTGTACTCGTTCGACTACGAACGCATAATCGATTGCGTGGAAGTTGCGGCGATTTATAAAAGCTACGGAATCGACGCAAAACAGGATATAACGAAGAAAATGCACGGTTCCGCAGTGTTCGTAAAAAACCGGCAGTTTGTTGATCCGGAAACAAAAATACTTTTAACCGTTGCCGCAAACGGCGCGATAAGCAGTCCGCAAAACAAAACGATTCACGGAAAGTATACGAAAAAAGGCGATGCGGTTTTTCAGGGATTTTATGAAGAAAACGGCCAACTGGTTCATCTTACCGTGCAGGGCAGGCTCCTCCGCTCGGACCATAGGGCGCGCGCTTCTTTCGACTACGACGGCGAATTTACGATGACCGACAGCGGTACGGGAAGGAAGCAGTATGTTGCCGTTAAAGACGGCTTGTATTTGTGGCGCTATGCGGAAGAACGGCAGGGCGATTTTGAGCCGTGGCCGATTATTGTTCATTCGGACGGATCCGTGAATTCGGGACTGGAATTGCTTTCGCGAACGGTTATAAAAGATCAAAGCGAAATGATTTTCGACACGGTGCATCAGGCGAACGGAAAAATAAGCCCTTCCGGCAGCATCGCGATGACCTGCATGACGACGACAACAGGTTCGGGAATAGCCGATGTTTCGCAGCCTTTTGTGTATTCGGGAAAACGGCTTTCGAGCGAAGAAAGCGTTGTAATGGGAGATGATATTTATACGATGCTGACGGTAAGTCCTTACGCCGGTTATACGAAAGCAAAAAATATGCCGGAATGGTATACCGATTATCCGGAAGCCGAAAAAGACTTTTTGGTTGCGGCTGCAAAAAAGACTCATTCCGATAAAGAAACCGCTCTACGCATCGCTGAAAGCTGCGCCGCTTCGGACATCGTGTCGAGCATAAGCATTTCCGTTCGTTTGGCAACAAAGGCGAAACACACCGGTACATACAAATATTTGTACTGGCTTGCCGATTCGACGGCGCTGCAATCAATACCGTATGCGGTGCGCCGGCAATATTATGACGAAACTTCGCATACGGCTTTTGTAATTGTCGAGTTGCGTAAATCGGAAGCCGACAGAATAATAAACGAAATTCTCGCCGAAAAAAGTTCTCGCTAACCCATGCCGGCAAAAAATACATCTCAGGTATCCGGTTTTATATCACATCTATGAATAAATTATAAAATATTCATTGACATAAAATAAATATTTTGCTATACTGGCAATGAATAAAAGATAGAATATTCATTGAGATATAAAATAAAAACATACTGAGGAGGGGATGGTGGCAAAAGCATTTACCGAACAAGAAAGAATCGAAATAAAAGAAAAGATATTGGAAGCGGCACTGGAGCTATTTCACGATAAGGGGACGAAGGCGCTGAATATAGCTGAATTGACGAAGCGGGCGGGTATTGCGCAGGGAAGCTTTTATAATTTTTGGAAAGATAAAGAGGCTTTGATTATGGAACTCATTGCATATCGATCAAGCCAAAAATTAAATTATATTGAAAAGAAGTTTTCAAATTCTCTCTCCGATCCGGCGGAATTTCTTACTGACATAATATACCGATATTCGGTTGACCTTATGGTAAAAATGCAAAAGCAGCCTGTGTATGAAGATGCCTTCAAAATACTTGAAGCAAAAAAACTGAACGAGGTTCATAGGATTGAAATTCTGTATGATGGGTTTTTAACGAGGCTCATAGAATATTGGGAGCAAAACGGTTCGATTAAGCGGGCAGATAAAAAAGGCTTATTGAATGCGTTTAGCGGAAGTTTTTTATTATGTTCTCATTATTATCAGTTTGATAAAGAGTATTTTAATGAAATGCTGCTGACATTTATATCCGGAATAGTAAATAAGTATATAGAAAAATAAGGGCATAGTTTTGAAAAGTTTAAGTATGGAGGAGCAAAAAATGATACTTGATTTTACACAAATACATAAAGATGACATATTAAGAGCAGGCGGCAAGGGTGCTAACCTTGGAGAGATGACTGCTGCGGGAATAAATGTGCCGAAAGGATTTGTCATTACCGCAGAGGCGTATCGGGAATTTTTAAAAGAGAACAAAATAGACGAAATTATTTTACGCACTCTCGTAGAAAAGCAAACGGATGAACAGGCATTGCTATCTGCAGCTGCAGAATTTCGGAAAAAAATTACGGCAGGACATTTTCCCGCTCGATTGGAAAAAGAGATAAGAAAGAAATATGCGGAACTCGGAGAATCGGCGAGAGTTGCGGTGCGCTCATCGGCAACGGCGGAAGATTTACCCGATGCGAGTTTTGCAGGTCAGCAGGAAACTTATTTAAATGTGCAAGGCATAGAGGATGTATTGATTTACATACGTCATTGCTACGCTTCACTGTGGGGTGACAGGGCGGTAAGCTATCGTTTTAATCAGGGATATAATCAAAGCTTTGTTGCGATTGCCGTTGTCATTCAAGAAATGGTAGAAAGTGAAAAAGCCGGTGTTTTGTTTACGCTTAATCCGGTAACGCAAAACAAAGATGAAATGCAGATCAATGCAAGTTACGGATTGGGTGAGAGTGTTGTAAGCGGACGCGTAACGGCGGATAATTATATTGTAAACAAGTCGGGTGATATTATTGAAATAAATATCGGAAGTAAAGAAACACAAATCGTTTATGGCGATAAGAATACAAAGGAAGAAGCGGTAAGCGAGGCAAAAAAAATACAGCGGGCATTAGATGATACCGAGATTGCCGGTCTTGTAAAAGCCGGATTAAAAATAGAAAAGCACTACGGTATGCCGATGGATATTGAATGGGCAATACAAAATAATGAAATATATATTTTACAGGCACGCGCAATAACAACCTTAAAAAACAATGATGATGAGAAGCAGGTTCAGGAATATATCAAAGGCAGTAAATTAACACGAATGATGAAAGAAAATATGTCTTTTCAGTTTGAAAAAATGCCCTTTGCATACCGTGCGCTGGACTTTGATTATATGATAGCGATTAACGACCAAAAAGCACGGATATTTGCGGAAGGCGGTCTTGTTTTTAATTCAAATCCTGAAATTGATGATGACGGTATTCAAACTCTTCCGAAAAATAAAAAAGGTTTCACCCTGCGTATTTTTCATATCTTTAAAATAATACGCATGCTCAAAAACTTCGACTATTGTTCGGAAAACTGTAAAAAGTTTATGGCACATTATGAAAAAGAGATAGAGCGTATTAAAACCTTAGACTTTCAAAATATGAGCTTGGCGGAATGCAGTAGATTCATGGAACAAAGTTATGAGCTTATTCAACAGCTTGCTTATGACAGATTTAAATACGCCTTGTTTCCGTCTTTTTTTATGAGTAAAAAATTCACAAAAATAATTAAACGAGTAGATAAAAATTATTCCGCATTTGATTTTTATCGGGAACTCAATAATAAAACGGCTGCCGTTGCAAACGATATTTCACGCATAGCCGATGAGATAAAGAAAAATGCTGTTCTAACAGAAGCCGTACTATCCGGAGAAAAATTTAAAACCCTGTGTGCCGGCTTTCCCGAATTTAAACGGCTCGCAGATGATTTTATAAACCGAAACGGTTTTAAGTCGGATTACAACTGTTATTGTATTGAAGCAAAAACATTTATCGAAGATTTCGACAGGCTTGTCAATATTATACGCCCGCTATTAAGTGCCGACGTTCAGGATTCTTATAATGAAAAAGATAAAAAATACTCAAGTTTAATGCGGAACTTACAGCGTATTTATGGAAACAAATATCCTCGTATAGAAAAAGATATACGGAATTTTCGATACTTTCATGTTGTCCGCGAAGAATCACAATATTTGTGGGAAGCTGTCTTTTATTATGTCAGGCAGTGTGTAAGACGGATAAATATTCTTTTATTAAACAGCGAAGATTATAAACACGGAATTGTAAATCTTTTTCATCGTGAATTAATGGAAGTGCTTAAAGCGGGACGGCTAACCGATGTCTATAAAGAAAAAATAAGAAGACGGAATGAAAAATTTCCGCTTGCGGAAAAAGTTTGGGAAGCTTCAAAATTACTTGTGTTTGATTCAAGAGGCGATGTGCTGAAAGGAGTAAGCGGAAGTCCGGGGACTGTTGTAGGAAAGGTTCGTATTATCTGCAAGCCTGAAGAATTTTATAAAATGCAAAAAGGTGATGTTCTTGTGTGTCATCTTACGGATCCCGAATGGACTCCGCTTTTTAAACTTGCAAGTGCTGTCGTCGCAGATACCGGTTCCGCGTTAAGTCATGCTGCGATTGTCGCTCGGGAATTTAATATACCGGCAGTATTGGGTGTAGGTTTTGCCACCGCAAAATTTAAGGACGGCGACCTTATCACCGTTGACGGAAACAAAGGCGAAGTGCGGAGCTGTTGAGATGGATTCAAAAGAGCTGAGACGATTTAACATTTTAACAAAACCGATTTTTCCGCTGTTAGTTAAAACTTCAATTCCGACAATAATCGGAATGTTGATCAGCGTTATATACAATTTGACCGATACTTTTTTTGTCGGCCGCTTAAATAACAGAGCGATGATTGCGGCGATCGGCATTGTGTTTAGTTTTGTCAGCATTATTCAGGCAATAGGTTTTTGGTTCGGCTACGGCAGCGGTAATACAATGTCAAAGAAAATCGGAGAACAAGACTATGCGGAAGCGGAAACCATTTCCTCGGTAGGAATTGTTCTTGCAATTATAATCGGTATTCTGATCGCAATCGGAGCAAGTATTTTTATTCTACCTCTTTCAAAATTCATCGGCGGAAGTGCATCTCAAGATGTTCTCACATTTACAGTGCAGTATTTAAGGATTATTATCATCAGTATTCCGTTCAGTTTATATGCACTGACGGTTTATAATCAGCTGCGTCTTTGCGGAAATGTACGCGACGGAATGATCGGACTTCTTTCGGGAATGCTCAGCAATATGGTGCTTGATCCCGTATTGATGTTTATTTTTAAGCAGGGATTTATCGGCGCAGGCTATGCAACGCTTATCGGTCAGATTATCGGGTGTATTGTGTTGACGCTCTTAGCAAAAAGGCGCGAGAGTATTTCGTTCAATCTAAAAAAACTTCAATACAGCAAAGAGCGTATGTATCATATTCTTGCAGGCGGTATGCCCAATTTTTCGCGGCAGGCAATTACCTCCGCCGCATTGGTTTTACTTAATGTTAAAGCGGCACAATACGGAGAAAGTATGATAGCGGCTTTAACGGTAAGTTCAAGAGTTGCCGCTTTGGCTTATATGATTATGATCGGGTGGGGGCAAGGCTTTCAACCGATTTGTGCAATGAATTACGGTGCCAAGCAATACTCAAGAGTAAAAAAAGCTTTTATTACTACGGTTTTAATCGGAACAATTTTTTTAACGGCCGCCTCAATAATCTTATTTCTCTTTGCCGAAAAATGTATCGGAGTTATGTCTGGCGATAATGAGGTAATTTTTGCCGGAATTAAGATACTGAGAATGCAATGCTTTTCGCTGCCGCTTTTAAGCTTTTTTGCCGTGAGCAGTATGTTCATGCAGAACATCGGTCATTATTTTTCATCCCTCCTCATATCGATTTCACGGCAAGGCTTTTTTTATTTACCGCTCTTATATATTCTGAGCGCCCTATACGGAAAGACCGGCATTTATCTCCTGCAGCCGGTTTCAGATTTTTTGTCGTTTTTGTTTGCCGTTGCGGTAGTGTATAAGCGGTACTCGTCCGGGGCGTTCAGTTCAGCTTTAAATGCAGGATAATCGTTCTTCCGCCGTCGTCGCAGACTTTCATCGCAATGCGGGTGTACAGCTTGAGTTTGCGTTTGAGCATTTTCCGCGCGACGGTATAAAAGGTTCGTTGTTCAATCAGTTCCATACCGCATTTTTGTGCAAAAGCCCGACCGTCGTTTACGTAAAAATACATTTGCGCCGACGTATTGCCCGTTTTTTGCACATACTTATTCGCGTATTTTATACCGATTTCATTCGTCGCATCGAAAATCAATTCTCCTTTCGGGAAGCGCTTTTTTACGTCCGACAAAAAGCGCACGATTTTTTCTTCGCGGAAATATTGAAATACGCCCGAAACAATCAGCAAAGACGGGAGCGATGTGTCGATGCGTTCCGCCCACTCCAAAAAATGGTAGGGATTTGATGTTTACAGCACTTAAATCTTTGGCAGTGGCAATTTCCGCACATAACAAAGATAGTTAATCATAGTTTTGACAAAAAAATATCTTTTTTGAAATCGCAAAAACAATTTGAAGGTTTCGGCGACGGTACCGTTGCTGCACGTTTTGAACCACCCGCTCCTATGAGCGATGTCGAAGCGTGCGTTGCAAAGCTTATGTAAAATCGGCTTTAAGTGATAGTTCGTGTGAAAAGAAGAAGATACAACCTCATAGGATGCAATGCGATCCCTTGACTTTTTTATTTTTCCGGCTTATTATAGACAGACACTCGTTCTGTAAATATTTGGTTTTTTTCTTTGTATAGTTAGTAATACCTAACATGTACGGCAAGAACTAAGGAGCCTGATTTTGAAGCGTAACAGTAAGAAGCCCGAAGTCCGCAAACAGGAATTGATTGAAATTGCAGCAAAACTTTTTGCCGAAAAAGGATATGAAGCGGTATCCGTACGGGATATTCTTGAGGTTGTGGACGGCGCTCCCGGTATGTTTTACTACTATTTTAGGTCAAAACAAGATATTTACGTTGCAGCTATGGAGCAATACATTTGCGAACGCTTGGAGCGAAAATGCCGGATGCTTGAGGATGATACCGTTCCGTTTCATAAAAAACTCGCTGCATTCCGCAGTATGATTCGGGAAGATATCAGCGGGTATACGAAGCGGTTCATATCAAACGACAGTGCGTCCATTTCGGATGCTTCGTATAAAATTTGGGATTTTCTGCAAATGCTAAACCGCATGATTAAACCGTATGCCAAGTTTCTTTTGCAAGCATATAATGACGGCCATTTGTCCGAGAGGCTAAAACTAACGGAAGAAAATGCGGAACTGTTTGCGACATTTATACTGTACGGTTCTTGGGGAACTATCTATAACGGAAAATTTACCAAGAGCGATAAAAATTTCACGATGGAGGATGTGATAGCCGTTACCGATAAACTTTTGCAATAAAAATAAATAATAAGGGTGAATATATATAATTATATATAAGGAGTTTTTTATGGACAATCAAAAAAACACAAAGTCCTCCAGAGGGGCGATTGCCGCAGGTCTTTTTATCGCGCTCTATTTGGTAATCTTCGTTATCATCGGCGCGATCTGTATGCCTGTTGCAGTGCTTTTCTTGCTGATGCCGGAACTGGTGGCTTTCTTTGCAGCGCCTGTCTACCATACGATGCTGACAAAAGCGCCCGGATGGATTTCGATCTTTCTTGCAGCGGTCTTTCCCAGTCTGTTTTTAATTGCAACAGGGCATATTCCCATTGCGCCGTTGGTTGCTGTACCGGCAGGCCTTATCGCCGTACTGTTATCAAAGAAAGGCCAATACAAAAGCTTTAAGTGGAACGCAATCAGCCACATGTTTTTTTCGCTCAATCTATTCGGAGGCTTTCTTCCTATTTGGGTTATGCGGGAGTATTTTTTTCAGCGTACGCTTGAAGGCGGCATGAGCAAAGCGTTTTGTGATACGGTGCGCTCGCTTACCCCGTGGTGGGTACTTCCGGTTATGATGATTGCAACGGCGCTCTGTTCGCTGCTCGGTTCTTTGTTTACAAAAAAAGTATTGCATAAACGTTTGGAAAAAGCAGGTATTGTATGAAGCATTCTGCGGGCGGACTCTATACAACAAAACAGCAGAATAACGGATTAGTGTTTGATCCCAGAACTAAATTGATATTACTGATTGAGTTTGATATTCTGATGTTTTTAGGCCGCTCGCTATTCTATGAAATGGGCGTGTTCTTGCTGTGTTCCCTCATTCTTGCGGTCGGAGGACACCGGAGAAATGCAATCAAGTGTATCGGCATCTTTGCAGTCTGCGCCGCTATTGAACAACTGATATACCCCTATATGTCTCATTTTTTGATTTCGCTGGTTTACTTTGCCGTTGCGCTTATACGCAAAGTTTTACCGATTTTTATTTTAACAAAGTGGTCTGTTGAAACAACAAAGGTGAGCGCTTTTGTAGCTGCACTGTGGAAGATGCGCCTTCCAAAAAATATGATTATAACCGGTTCCGTAATTTTTCGCTGCTTCCCTACCATTCGGGAAGAATGGACTGCAATTCAATCCGCGATGCGTATGCGGGGCATTGAATGTAATGCGCGGAGTCTTTTATTCAAACCGTCGGAAACGATGACGTATATATTGATTCCCCTTTTTATTTCAATCTTGAACATCAGCGATGAACTGGCAGCCGCAGCACTATGCAGGGGGCTTGATAATCCGGGCACACATACCTGTATGACGGAGATAGGTTTCAAGCGGCAGGACGTAGCGCTTTTGATTCTTGTTACAGGTATTTTTACCGGTATGTGCATTGTTAGAATACTGGGGGTGAGGCTGTGATCCATATCCAAAATGTTTCTTTTACGTATGAACAAGCGGATACGCCAAGCCTCAAAAATATCAACCTCTCTGTTAAAACAGGCGAATGCGTCTTGCTCTGCGGAAAAAGCGGATGCGGAAAAACCACGCTGATACGGCTCCTCTGCGGTATGCTGCCTGACTTTTATAACGGAGTTTTTACAGGCAGTGTGTCGGTGAAAGGAATTGATCCCGTTACCGCACCGATGTATGAGATTGCAAAAACGGTCGGTACCGTTTTTCAAAATCCGCGTACACAGTTTTACACCGTTAATACGACAAGTGAAATTGCATTCGGATGTGAAAATTTCGGAATGGAGCCGAAACTCATTCGAGATAGAGTATATGAAACCGCCGATGCGCTGCATATAAACTCGCTCCTTGACCGGAACATTTTTCAACTTTCAGGCGGAGAAAAACAAAAAATCGCATTCGCAAGTATTTATGCCGTTAATCCCGATATTTACGTCTTGGATGAACCTTCTTCCAATTTAGACAATCACGCCATCAATGAATTGCAATCGATGCTGCAGTTTTTAAAAGTGCACGGAAAAACCATCGTCATCGCGGAACACCGAACATGGTATCTCAAAGAATTGGCGAATCGTGCTGTGTATATGAAAGAAGGACAAATTGAAAAAGAATACACCATGCAGGAATTGGATTCTATGTCGATTGCAGAACGGATGGAAACCGGCATACGGCCGGTTTCGTTAGGCGGTTTTTCTTCTCTTATAAAAGAGCAGAGCGAAAGCAGCGGAGATATCGGCGGTAATGCATCGATACAGATGAAAGACGTTTATTTTTCTTATACGAAATATAAGGGACAGCTTTCGCTCACTATACCGGAGGCTTGTTTTCCGGCAGGAACCGTCATTGCGGTTACCGGAAACAATGGAGCGGGAAAATCGACATTGGTTTCAGTGGTCGGCGGATTATTAAAAAATAAGAAAGGCACTATTAGGATAAACGGCAACATTCAATCGGCAAAAGAACGCTTATTCGTGAGCTATATGGTAATGCAGGAAGTAAATCATCAGTTGTTTACGGACAGCGTAAAGGAAGAAATTGTGCTCGGCGTTAAAAATCCGGACGAGGAGGCATTGCATGCTGTTTTGACCAAGATGGATATAGAGCGTTTAAAAGATCGCCATCCTATGACGTTATCCGGCGGACAAAAACAACGTGTCGCGATTGCGGCAGCAGTCTTTTGCAAAAAGAAGATTTTGATCTTTGATGAACCGACAAGCGGGCTCGACTTCTTTCACATGATGCAAACGGCAGACCTCATTAAAACGCTGAAAGCCGATGACACCTATATATTTGTCATTACGCACGATTATGAATTGATTGCGGCGGCCTGTGATATCGCCGTTGAAGTGAAAAACGGCCGCATTGAATCGCAGTACGTATTGAATACGTCGGGATTTGAGCGATTACAGAACACTATGTTTTCGTGAAGAAGGCGCTGATTGCAAAGAAGATTTGAATAATAAACCGCTCCGACATAAGATCTGTGTTGAGTCGAGGGTGTTGACTTTTCGTGTTGTTTTTCGCTCCCGAACAGCCGACAACAATACCGCCGACAACGGATATGTTCGCATAGTCATCACTCGAATCGTCGCTAGCGGATACATTCACTCCGTTGACCGCACTTGTTAATCGTAACAGCACGCCGAAAGAAAAAATCGATTTGTATACATCTTAGCAGGGAAGGATGCCGCCTGTCGCGATATTGCTCAAGCCTGTACAGCATGCGACAGCGGTAAAGTAAGCGGTAAAATCGTCGTGGAACTATAAAAGTGCTTGATTAATAAAATACAAATTATCGGAACCCGCCCGAAGCTACCGATTGTCAGAGAAAATTTTTACCGAGCCTGAGGTCTTTTCTCGCCGATTATGCTTTGCACAAATTGTACCGCATAGTCCGCGGCTTTCCGCATCGCGTTTCCGTAAAAGACGTGCTTTGCCCCGTCGAGCTTTATGAGCTTCGCATCGGGGAAGGTTTTAACCGCCCGTTCAGAATACGACAGCGGTACAAGCGAGTCGGCTGTTCCGTGAATGATGAGCGTTTTGCCGGAATACTGCGGCATCAACGTATAAATATCAAAGGACAGTACATCCTTATTATAAATCCGCCCGACGGTTTTTCCCAGCAGCTTCATTGTGTCGGGAATCCGTTTCTGATCGGGTGTGAGCCGTCGAACGTAATCATGCAACACAAAAGCGGGATATAATAAAACCAAGTCCGCGACATCGGCGGGACGCAGTGCGGCAACATACGTCGAAACAAAGCCTCCTTGGCTTTCTCCGAATAAAAAGATTTGCTCGGGCTTAAAACGAGAGTCGGCTTTTAAGTTATCGAGAATGACAATCAAATCTTCGGCTTCGGTAAGCACCGACATTTCCGTCATTTTTCCGTCGCTTTTGATATGATTGCCGCCGCCGATAAAGTCGAAAATGTATGCGGCAATACCCTGTTCCGCAAAAGATTCGGCATAGCCTTTAACACCTCCGCGGTTGCCGCCGAATCCATGCGAAAGAATGACCAAGGGCACGGGCGATGCGCGGTCGGGGATAAAAAGCGCTCCGGATATTTTCATGCCGTTTCTTTGAAAATTTAGTTCTTCGACTTTAAAAGCGGCCGATGCCGCGTTTGTTTGCGCCGCGGCGAAGGCTCCGATACATAAAACAGCTGCCGATAAAAGTATAAAATTTTTCATATTTTATCCGCTCCTGATACACCATACAAGTCCGGCAGCAAACGCAATTCCTTTGTCTGCCGCCGAACCGTGTCGTTTCTGTTACAAACCGCTTACTTTGCCGCGTTCTTTCCCGCGATGCGGCCGAATACGATGATGTCGGCGATCGCGTCGCTGCCCAAGCGGTTTTTGCCGTGGACGCCGCCGGTTACTTCTCCCGCGGCATACAAACCGGGGATCACCGTACCGTCGGTTTTTATGACTTGCGCCTGGCTGTTGATTTTGACGCCGCCCATCGTATGGTGTACGGCGGGCACTGCTTTCAAAATATAAAACGGCGCTTTTCCGATCGGGAAGGTTAAGCTGCGTTTGTTGAATTCGGGATCTTTGCCCTGCGCGACGTAGCTGTTGTAGCGGTTTACGGTCGCGATCATCTCTTTCGCATCGATGCCGAAAAATGCCGCCGCTTTTTCAAGCGTATCGGCTTTTACCAACAATTTGTTTTTGTACAAATAATCGATTTCGGCCGCGTGGTTTTGTTCCAGATGGCTTTCTTCGTATCCTTTTTGATCGATGATTTCATAGCAGCAATGTCCCGTCTGCGCTTTGATCGCCATGGACATAACGTCGCGCCGTCCGAGTTCTTCGACAAAGCGCTTGCCTTCTTTGTTTACGATAACGCTGTGGCCGTAGAGGCGCGCATCGTCAAAATACAAAAGCGTGCCGGTAAGCGGATCGCATATCGGGTAGGTTTGAATATACTGCATATCGACGAGGGCCGCTCCGATTTTTTCGGACATGACGATACCGTCGCCTGTACTGCCGACCGTATTCGTCGAAAGGATGTTTTCATCGACGGCAGGATTGTATTTTTTGCGCATGTCGAGGTTTGAGCCGAAGCCGCCGGTTGCGAGCACAACGCCTTTTTTCGCATAAAAGGTGTACTTCACCGTCTTACTTTCGGCCGAAACTCCGGTAACGCGTCCTTTCGCATCCTGCACGAACGCGACTGCGGGCGTGTTATACATAATGGGAATGCCGAGCTTTTCCGCTTTGGCGAGCATCTTGGTGATGAGTTCTTTGCCGCTCGCACCGGCCGGAATCAAACTGCGCTTTACCGAATGTCCGCCGAAAAACATCAGCGAATCTTCCCATACGACGTCGCATTTGTCCCTGAGCCACTCCGCGCCGGCAAGCGCATTCGACGCGACAACGTACACGAGTTCAGGGTTGCTGATATTGTCGCCGCCTTTCATTATATCCTGTTCGAAGCGCGCAACGCTGTCTTCGATACCGTCACGCTTTTGGAGCCAGTTGTCCGGAGCCGCCATTTCGGCTCCCGAGATGAGCGTGTTGCCTCCGGCCATAGGCATCTTTTCCAAAACAATAACGTCGGCGCCCGCTTCTTTCGCTTCGATTGCGGCCGCAAGTCCGGCACCGCCCGCGCCTATGATGACGACGTCGTGCGTTTCGGTTTTGTCCTGTTTTGCCTTTGTCTGAGGCGCTGCGGCAGCTTTTTTATTCGCTTTGAGTTTTCCGCCTGCCTGTGCGACCGCCGCATTCACGGCCGTAAGAAAGCCTTTCGAAGTGAGCGTACAGCCGGAAACCGTATCGACCGCCGTGCTGTTCGATTTTATTACCGCCGCTTTAAGCGTATCCATCGCTTTGTCGAAGCCCGGCGTTTCTTTGTGTGAAATCACTTTGATGTCGGCGATTGCGTTCTTTTTGACGGTTACCTGCACCGTTATCTTTCCGCCTTTGCCGTCTCCCGTTCCGGTGTATGTTCCGTTTTTCATCGAAGCGCTTTGCGGCCACGCGGTAAACAAAACTGTCGAAGCGAAAACCGCCGCGAACAGTCCCTTTAAAATCTTCTTCATACTTTTTCCTCCATAAAGAAAATTTGCAAAAAGCTTCAGCTTTTGCGCTGTACAGTATAGGCATATGATAATGCGCCGCTATTTTATTGTCAAATTGTGTTACAGTGTATCGACGGCTTCTTTAAGGTTATTTCCGTGCCGATTTTTTTATCTGTTCATGATAGAAAAAATTGACGACAACCGGCGGTGCGCCGAGGGGGCGGTTCATACTGTCGTCGTTCGTTACATAGTCAAGTCCGATTTCCGATGTAAACGTTTTCAGCCGTGCATCAAGCAAATGCCAATAGCTGCGGTCTCCGCAATAATATATATCCCGATACAGCGACATCAAAGCCGGATAATTCTTTTCTATATAGTCCATAATAACCGGTTTATAACTGCCGCGTAAATTAAGATTTTCAAGCCAAATCAAGTGACACTGATTTCGTACCCGTCCGATAAGCTTTTCAACATCGGTAATGCCGGGAAATATCGGCGAGATAAAACAAGTGGTGCGTACCCCTGCGCGGTAAAAGGTTTCCATTGCGGCAAGCCGCCGTTGAATCGAAACGGCCTTATCCATATCTTGACGAAACCGCTCATCGAGCGTATTGATCGACCACGATACGCGGACGTTCGGGAAGCTTCGAATAATATCCAAATCGCGCAGGACCAAATCGCTTTTTGTCGCAATACTGATTTTTGCTCCGCAGTCTTTCAGCTGCAAAAGCAAGGCGCGGGTGCGTTCGTAAACGGCTTCTTGGGGATTATAGGGGTCGGTAACGGAGCCGAAGAACAGTTCTTTGCCTGCGTATTTTTCGGGATGTTTTATTTTCGGCCAGTCTTTAACGTCTAAAAAGCCGCCCCACGGTTCGGTATGTCCGGTAAAACGCTTCATAAAAGACGCATAACAGTATTTACACGCATGAGTGCATCCGACATAAGGATTAACGGAATAGTCCGCGACGGGTAAATTCGATTTTGTTATGACGCTGCGTACCGAAACGGGTTTGATAATCGCTTCGCCGGGTTTCATTTTGAGTACTCCTGTAAAGTATGGTATCAAACAATTGTTATTCCTGCAACTGTACGATTGTCCGCAACATTATTGAGGTTGCCTCTTTTTTATCGTATGGTGTTGTTATGGAGACTTCACTTTTACGGAGGATTGTATGGTTACAATGAAAAAACTGCTTTTAACCTTCTGCGCGGTTTTAGCCTTATGCTTGGCCGGTTGCTCTAGAGCGCCGTTTCGCATTATACTGTGCTCATGAATATTCACGTTATTGAAATGCCGCTCGATTTCGGAGCGTCGCGGCACGGCAGCGATATGGGGCCGTCGGCGATTCGGCTTGCCGGATTGTGCGAAAAACTTGAATCGCTCGGGCATTCACTTGTCAAATACAATTCGCCGATGCGGATAAATCCGCAGGAATGCGAAAAAATCGGAAACCCGAAAGCAAAATATTTAAAACCGATTGCAAAAGCCTGCACGCAGCTTGCAAAAGAAGTTGACGCTTCTTTTGCCGCCGGGGAATTTCCGCTTACGCTCGGCGGCGATCACTCGATTGTGCTCGGAACGCTTGCCGGTGCTGCCGCTTCGGCCAAACGGAACAAACAAAAGCTGGGCGTGCTCTACGTCGATGCGCACGGAGATTTCAACACGCCGGAAACGACGCCTTCGGGCAATATACACGGCGAATGTCTTGCCGCATCTTGCGGTTTCGGTTTGCCGGAACTCACGAACCTCTATTTTGAGGGAACGAAGGTCGATCCGCACAACGTGTGCTTTGTCGGTATCCGCGACTTGGATCCGGGCGAAAAAGACGTTATGCGCAAGGCCGGCGTTACCGTTTTTACGATGAGCGACATCGAACGGCAGGGCTTTCCCGCCGTTGTTAAAAAAGTCGTACAGTTTTTTAAAACGCATGCGGACGTTATGCACGTGTCGTTCGACATGGACGTGCTTGATCCCATGTTTGCGCCCGGTACCGGCATTCCGCTTCCCGCCGGCATGACAAACCGCGAAGCTCTTTTACTTATGGAAGAGATGAACGACATCGGTCTTGTAAAATCGGCCGATATTGTGGAAGTAAACCCTATCCTCGATGTGCGCAACCAAACGGCGATCTTGGCCGTTGCCCTTGCCGCTCGTCTGCTCGGGGAAAAACTGTATTAACCCGTACGTTCATTTTCCGCCGCGGACATAGGCGATCCACGATTCCGGCTCGGGAACTTCAAAACGCATGATTTGCTTTGTAACCGGATGCGTAAATGCGAGCGAACGGGCGTGGAGCGCAAGACGGCCGAAGGGGTCGGTGCGCGCACGCCGAACCGCATCTCCCGCTATCGGGTAACCGTTTGATGCAAGGTGCGCGCGTATTTGATTTTTTTTACCGGTATCCAAAGAAAGCTCAAAAAGCGTATGTGTTGCGCCGCGTTCGATTACTTTGTACCGCGTGCGCGCTTCAACCGTATCGAAATGCGCGCGTTTTTCGGCATCGGGCACAAAGCCTCTGTTGTACGCGTTGTACGCAAGCGGCGCGTCGATAAGACCCGAATCGGGAAGAGCGCTTCCGGCCGGATTTTCGGCAACCGCGCGGTATATGCGCTCGGTAACGCTTCCGTGCCAAAAACGCATAAGCTCGTCTTTTACGCGCTCGGTCAATGCGAAAAGCATAACGCCGGAGGTGTCGCGGTCGAGCCGGTGTACGGTAAGGGGTTTGCGGTGTTTTGCATAGGTGCCCTTATCGCGCATAATGCGTTCGAGTACGCCGATAGCCGTTCGAACGCTGCCGCCCGGATACGGAACGGAAAGCATGCCTGACGGTTTATCTATTACAATGATGTATGCGTCTTCATATAAAATATCGAGCTTTTTGTGTCCGGAATTCTTTTTGAATTCCGGTTCCTTGTGCGCATTCGGCTTTTTCATTTTTCCCTTTAATTGTACCGAAGTACCGATATAAAATAAAGAGCCCGTGTGCGGCAAAGCTCGCCGTCGAACACAGCGATATAAACGCGGCCGCCGAATCGGCGGCTTTTTTATCCACTTTATGTTTATATTTACAGCCCGGCAAGGTATTCATACAACTGCGAGTGCAGGGATCGCATTTCGTCGGGGGCTTTCATCGAGTGCCGGTACATAAATAAATTTCCGAAGCGGCTTTTAAAAACCTGAGTAAAAATACCTTGCAGAACCGGAACCGGCAGCAGTCTCAAAAGGTGCATTTTCGGCGGTGACAGTGTTATGCCGGAACGGTACAATTTTTGAAAATTGTTTTTTATTTGCCGTGTCGTATCGTTCATAGTGCCCGCTTCTTTCCAAACCTCTTCGGGATTTTCGGCTTTATAATACGCATCGGCAATCGGAACAACCAGCGCCAAGTGGCAAAGCTGCCAGCCGTGCATGTCTTTTACGATTCGGTACGGCACGCCCGCCGTCTTAAAAAGGGCCGCGAGTTTTTTCAGCCGCTCCGATGTGTTCCCGCCGATTTCGGCAAATGTCGTCGCCTGAATAAGAGGCGGCGTAAAGTCTGCTTTCAGCACGCCGTCTTCATAGCTGCCGCCCGCCCCCGGAAAGGCGGGGATAATACGCCCTTCGCCGCACAGGTTCTCCCAGTCGGCGTAGGGGTCAAGCGTATTGACCATTGTAACGATGTTCGGGCTGCCGTTCGGCCGGAGTTCTTCAAGCGCCGTATGCACTTGATTTTCTTTTACCGTCAAAAAGATAAAATCATAGATGTCATCGTTTTGCAATGCATCGATAACTTTAACCTTTGCTCTATACTGTTTGCCGTTTTTTTCATATAGCAAGCCGCACGTTTTCAGTGTTTCAAGTTTTTTCCCTCTTGCGTACACCGTCGTGTCATAGCCTGCTTCGGCGAACGCGGCGGCATACAAACCACCGATTACGCCCGCACCGTAAATTAAAAGTTTCATATTTATCCCGTCTTTCCCGTAAAGAAATATATTTTTAATTGTACAGCAATTATATAAAGCTTGCCATAACATTATAAATGTCATATAGTAGAAAAATTTATTTTTTGTTTTACGCTAATTTAGGTGTCAACCAAATTGAGGTTGAAAATCAGTGTTTTTATGATATAATAAGGAATGAACTTCTCCAGAAACAGTGAAGGAATCCGCTGCTATAAAGAATATTGCAATCTTTTTTCTTTCTCAGCAAATATAAAAGGAATCAATATATGGGAGTAATTAGTGATACATTTTCTGCAGCGTTGTTGATAAACAAAAAAAATATCAAAATAGTTGTAATCTTTGTGTTAATTATTGGAATATTATCTCCACTTATAGACTCGTTATTCATTAAACCAACACAGATACAACAAGAAATAGCAATACTCAAGGAAATTAATAAGATTAAAGAAATAGAAATACAAAATAATATTGAAAAAAGACTTAAAGATGATATAGAGAAAAAGTTAGAAAAATATATTGAAAATAATCAAATCTCAATAAATTTTATAAATCGTTATAAAAATTGTCCTGGAAAATTCTATTCAGGTATTTTATTATGGTTAATAGTATTAGTTGCCGCTTTATTTCAAAAACAAAAATGGTATATGAAAATTGCAATGATGTTAATGATAGTCCTTTTTATTCTCGTTGTTGGTTATATTGGTTTATTATTACCAACAATAGGGACACCATGGGTTAATTATTTCCTTTATCCAATTTTACAAATAATATTCTTTATATCATTTCTTGATATAAAGCTAACGTAAGATTGTGAAATGGTGTCGCTGTAAGGCCTAACGACTAACGATATGAGGAATATATGCGTTTTATAATTGAAACAAAGAAATCAAAGGATGAGATTTTACAAATCATACGCGACAATACATATATAAGAATATCCGTATTCGGTTTTTCGGAAGGAAATACATACTTTGAAGGCAAAGTATGTGAAAATTCATTTAAAATTTGTAGATGTATACAGTATCGAAATTCATTTTTACCTTTGATAATTGGAACTATTGAAGCAAATGAGTATGGTTCAACAATCAACATCAGAATGAGAATGGCTATCCCTGTTATCGTTTTTTTAGTTATATGGTTTACCGGCGTACTTGTGGGATGTTTAATAGTTCCATTCGCCGGATTTCCTATGCCGACTGCTTTAGTCCCTTATATCATGCTTGTTTTTGGGATTTTACTTGCCATAATCCCCAATAAAATTGAAGCTAAAAAAGCAAGAGAAAAGTTAGAAGAGCTTTTGAAATAAGCCTAAACGGGAGGTTTTTCATCCCCTCTCCACACCCCTTGACAAAGCCGCCTCTTTGTTGTTTTATATCACTGATATATATCATTGATATAAAACAGTGGTAATAAGGATGGAAAAATTGTCAAAAAATAGTGAACGTACTGCGAAAAAAAATGCTTTGCAGTATTTATTTGGGCTTGCAAAACCGTGCAAAGGTCTTCTAATAAGTTCCGTGATTTTTGCGGTTTTGGGAGCTGCGTCTGGAATTGTTCCATATCTTGCCGTATCCCGCCTTATCATTCGGATATGCGCACGGGATTATACCCTACAGGCAATTTTTGTAACGGCTCTTATTGCACTTGCCGGGTATCTTGGGCAACTCTGTCTGTCTACGCTTTCTACGATACGTTCTCACCGTGCGGCGTTTACCGTGCTGAGAAACATCCGTATGCAGCTGACGGCAAAGCTCTCCCGCGTTCCGATGGGCTTTATACTGGATACCCCATCCGGTAAATTCAAAACAATGCTGGTCGATACGGTCGAAAAGCTGGAATTACCGCTTGCTCATATCATACCGGAACTGACGGCTAATCTGCTGATTCCCTTTTTAATGTTAGTCTATTTCTTTTATCTTGATTGGCGTTTAGCGCTTACCGCTTTTGCAACTTTTCCGCTCGGTCTTATTTGTTATATGGGGATGATGAAGGATTATGAAAAACGGTATGCAAAAGTTCTTACAGCAAGTAAAAATATGGATGCCGCAACGGTTGAATACATCGGCGGCATTGAAGTGATAAAAGCCTTTAATCAAAGCACCGTATCATATCGGAAATATACTGAGGCGATAGCGGAAAGTGAGAATTCGAATGCGGAATGGTTTAAAAAGACCAACCCCTACTACGCTGCTGGAATTGCAATTGCTCCTTCCAGTTTATTAGGTGTGCTGCCGCTCGGCTGTTGGTTTTTCATACACAGAAGCATATCCGCCGGAAGTTTTATATCGTGCATCATCTTGTCGCTCGGTCTTATTGCACCGCTCATTCAGGCGCTGCGTTACACGGACAGCCTTGCAATGGTAGACTCCACAGTAAAAGAAATTGCTAAACTGTTGGAAGCGGAAGAAATGAATCGTCCGAAGAATGCTGTGCTCATTAAAGAAAATACTATTGCGTTTTCTCATGTATCGTTTGCATATAGCGATACGGAAGTTTTGCATGATATTTCATTTCAAGCAGTTCCGAATGGAATGACTGCATTTGTCGGTCCGTCCGGTTCGGGAAAATCTACCGTTGCCCGTTTAATCGCCTCGTTTTGGGAAGCAAGCAATGGTTCGGTTATGATGGGCGGCTGCGATGTACGGAACATTCCGCTTTCGCAAGTAATGGAGCGGGTTGGCTATGTTTCACAGGATAATTATTTATTCCATTTATCCATTCGGGAAAATATACGGATTGGGAAACCGGACGCGACGGATACCGAGATAGAACAGGCTGCAAAGAAAGCAAGCTGCCACGATTTTATCAACGCACTTCCTCAAGGGTATGATACGATCGCAGGAGACGGAGGGAATAATCTTTCCGGCGGAGAGAAGCAGCGCATTGCAATCGCACGCGCAATACTAAAAGACAGTCCCATCATTGTGCTGGATGAAGCAACCGCTTTTACCGACCCCGAAAACGAAGCAGTCATTCAGCGTTCCATCGGAGAACTGGTCGCAGGAAAAACATTGATCGTCATTGCGCATCGGCTTTCGACTATCACGATGGCGGATAAAATTATCGTTATGAATCACGGACGCATTGAAGCGGAGGGTCGGCATCAAGCGCTGTTGGAATCGTGCGAATTGTATCGCACGCTTTGGAATGCGCATATCAGCGTAAGCGACAAAAAGGAGAACGGTTTAACTTCAACCGCTGAAATAGCGCGGTCTCGTTAAACGCCAAGTTTTGGCAAAGCCAAAACGTCGCAGATTGTATGTGCGCATTCGCGCACGAATGCCGCAGCTTTCAGAAACTGATGTTTCTTCAATTGCTGCATTTTAAGGAAATTGTATGATTAATATGTTTAAACGATTGTTGTATTTTTCAGGTGTAGAAAAAAGAAGATTGATACTCTCTTTTATTTTTCATATCGGTAATTCGTTTTTTGAAATGCTTCCCATTATGGCAATTCTGACGGTTCTCTCCGGAATCCTTTCCGCCATTTCAGGAAATGGGATGCCGTACAAAACGATTTGGGTATCGCTCGCAATTATGCTGCTCAGTGTTGTAGGCAAAATTGTTTTTATCAATATAGCTTCCATAAATAGAACATTGGGAAGTTTTGCCATGTGCAGCGAGTGGCGGATGAACCTCGGTGAAAAATTAAAGCGTGCACCGATGGGGTATTTTAGTGAGCATCGATTAGGAGACATTACCGCTGCGGTTACTACCACGCTCGGCGATCTTGAAACAAGTGCGGTAACGGTGCTGGAAGCGGTTGCAGGCGGATTTATTCACGCCTTTGTTATCAATGTATGGTTGTTAGTTTATGAATGGAGAATCGGATTGCTGATGCTTGCCGGTCTTTTAATCTCGTTCTTGATTTATGCAAAAACTCAAACCGCGGGAAAAAAATATTCACCGCGCAGGCAGGCGGCGCAGGCACAACTGGTAGCCGGTATTTTGGAATACATTCAAGGGATGACGGTGGTAAAAGCGTTCGGACTCGGCGAACAATCCGGTAAAACGGTTGATGCAGTAATCAGTGAAAGCGCGGCGGCAAATATCATTTTGGAAAAGATTTTCTCCGAACTCGCGGCTGCTTTTCAAACAATATTCAAAGTGGTTAGAGCTGCGATGTTGATTACGGTTCCATATCTTTTAATGCATGGAAACATAACACCGGAAAAGTGTTTGTTGCTGACTGTTGCAAGTTTTATGATTTATGCAACCGTGGAACTTGCCGGAAGTACGGCCGCTGTTGCACGGGTAGTTGATGCATCCCTTGACCGGTTGGAAGAAATATCGGATATGCCGCTGCTGGATGAAAACGGTACGGATCATATTCCAAATAATTATGACATTACGGTTCGGAATATTTCCTTTTCTTACGATAGAAATGATACAAAAGAAGTGATACGGAATGTCGATTTTACGGTGCCGCAAAAAACAAGCTGCGCGATTGTCGGTCCGTCCGGTTCGGGAAAAACGACACTGTGTA
>CAJPNP010000012.1 GCA_905372025.1 uncultured Treponema sp.
TTTTTTTACCTTTTTTTTCTCTTTTCCTACTACTTTTTTACCGCTTCTTTCTGTTTTTTTACCGCTTCTTTCTGTATTCTTTTTAGTCCTTTTTAGCGGAAAACGAGCGCTTAAACGAAACAGCATAGTCGATAAACGACGCATATGAAAAGACGACGCACAATACATAGAGTGCAAAGCCCGCGTACTTCAACGTTTGCAGCGGAAAACTTTCAGCCAAACCGCAGCGGACGGCGCTTTCCAAAGCAAGCGAAAACATGCCCGACGCTATGTACAAAACGGTTTTTATCTTTCCTCCGGCTTTTGCGCCGATGGTTACGCCGCGTTTAACGGCAATCAGACGCAAAAAAAGCATTCCGAGTTCCCGGTGCATAATCAGCACCAATGTCCACAGCGGCATGTAACCCGAAAACGCATAGCACAAAAAGGCGGTTATGTGCAAAAACACGTCCGCAAAGGGGTCGAAGAGTTTACCGAAATCGCTTACGGCTTTTTCTTTTCTCGCGTAAAATCCGTCCAAAAAGTCCGTAAATTCGGCGCACATTAAAAGCGGCAAAAGCACATAGGCCGAAACGCGCACAAAAAAACCCGTCCAAAGCGGAATAAAATACAAGAGAAAAAATATCGGAGCAAAAACAATGCGCACCAGAGTAAAAGCATCGGCCTTTTTCATATATAAACTATAGCACAAAAAAAGCCGGCTGTAAACACGGTGCTTTAGAGGTTCCGTATGCGTGCGTTTCGTTCACGGGTAGGATTTAAAATCCTGCACAACACTGATTGCCGAAGCGATTGTTTTGCCCTTCATTATATCGGAGGCGATGCTTGAGGCCTTTTCGGCAACAACGGGAGATTCCGCCACGCCCTGCAGGGTAACCGTATTGCCGGAAATAACCGCGCGCAAAAAGTTGATATTCAGCTTGTAGTCGAAAATCAGCGTATTCACCAAATGCTGGGCGGCCAACAAATCGGCAATTTTTTGCGTTCCTTTTTTTTCAAGCTCGGGAGTAAACATTTTTTTGCACGATTCGGCTAACAAAAAGGCCGCGCCGTGCGCATCGAAAAGCCCCGTGTTCAGCACCGCATGAAAATGCACGGGATCCTCAACCGAAAGATTAAAAAAGCTTTTATGAAATCCGATGCGGTTTGCATCGCTTTCTTCAATACGCTGGACGGCTTGTTTTGCGTCCCAACCGAATTCGTCCATAAGCCGCTTAACGCGCACGGAATCCGCTGCGACAAAACGGACCGCCAAAAGGTTCGGCACATTTTCAAGCACGGCAAAAGCGCCGCGCCCGATCAAAATGCAGTTTCCCTGCGCCGCCGCTTCCAAAATCGCCGTTTGAAGATAATCCAAATACTCGTCGCGATCCTTTGCAAGCGACGAAAAAAAACCGGGCTTTTTTTCGTCGTATTTTTCAAGCTTTTCGGCGGGAAAACCCAGAGAGATAATCTTGCTTTCGATGCTCTTCCGATCGACAAACGTGTAGTTCAACAGCGAAGCCAACTCCGTCGCTATCTCGTCGCCGTAAGCCGCAACCTGTCTGGAAATCGCAATAACCGCCATGTTTTCCTCCGAAAAATTTCGTTTTCTATCCGCCGGTTTTCACCGTCCCTTTACTAAAAAGCACGCTTGTTTTATGCTGTATACAGCATAAAGCGAAAAACCGAACTTGTCAAAGGGGATTTTAGTAATTTTATGAATGACATGCATTTCGAACGGCGCGGAAGCCGAAGCATAAACTGGATGGCGGCGGAAAAAAAACTTCTATATAGAACGCCTGTTTTAACACTAAACGCTCAAAGCGCCCTTTCTCCCGAAGGCACCGAAAAGGATTTTATCACCGTCGATGCGCGGAGCTGGGTTATAACGGTTCCTTTATTAAAAAAAGAACAGGCGGAAAAGGCGGCCGGAATAAAGGAGCCTTGCTTTTTGCTTGTGGAACAGTGGCGAGCCGGAGCCCAAGAACTCAGTACGGAATTTCCCGGCGGCGTTATAAACGATGGCGAAAAACCGGAAAAAGCGGCGGTACGCGAACTTTTGGAAGAAACGGGTTTTAAAGCGCTTAAGTGTACGCCGCTCGGCGCAATGAATCCGAACCCGGCGCTGTTTTGCAATAAGGTGTATTTTTTTGCGGCGGAAAATCTTACCGATACGCGGCACACGCACCCGGACGAAGACGAGTTTTTAAAACCGCTCATCGTTCCCGTCGCAGAAGTGTTAAAAAAAATGGGGCAGCCGCCGTACATTCATGCGCTTACGGCAGCCGCCCTTTGCTTATATAATAACCGTTTGTCCGATCAGTTTTTTGGACTTTGCTGACCGTACCCGCCGCTTCCCGTGCCCGTCGCAGCGGAAGCTCCCGCTTCGCCGGCCGTTCTCTGCGAACCGTAGGTATCGTACTTTATCGACGGGGAATAGACGCCGTCGCGGAATTCACCGTTCAAACTGGGAATAGTGATTTTCATACCGGGGTAAATAAGGTCGGCATTGGACGGATCTCGCATGCCGGCTTTATTTGCCTGATACAGGTTTTCCCACAACAGGGGATTATTGTATACATAGGATTTTCCCGAAATATTCCAATAGCAGTCCTTCGATTGCGCCCACGGCGTTACGACATAGTATTTCGGAAGCGGCAACACTTCTTTAATACCCTGAAGCGCGTTTAAGCATTCTTCAGCATACAAGGTAGCCGTCGCCCAGTTTTCCATACCGTAGGCTAAAACGGCATTGTCCAAAGCTTTTTGCCCCGCGGCAAAGGCCATCGGATAATACGTTTCGGCTTTCAGGTTTTTCGCGTACAAAACTCTGTTGCGGGCATACATAATGCGCGTATTCGCTTCGTATTTCGCAAGCATTTCGGCAACGTACGCATCCGACAACTCCGCGTTTTCTTCGGCTAAAGCGGAATATTCAACCGCCTTATCGTAGTCGCCTTCATCGAAGGCTTTTTCCGACTTGGCTTTATATTCTTTTGCCAATCTTTGATACTGATTGTCGGCATAGCTTGCCGCCGAAAGACTGAAGGCAACCGCGCCGAGCAAACATAAAACAATCAAAATCGTTTTTTTCATTATTGAGCCTCCTGTGCGGACGAAGCGTTATCAACCGGAGCAAGCGCTTCAACCTGATCGACGGGAACCGTGTTGTCCGCTTTTTCGGCAACGGCGTCGGCTTCTTCAACGCGGCGTTTTGCGCGTTCCATCGCGTTTTCGGCAGCCGCGCGTTTTTTAAGTACAGCCTGATACACCTTATCGAGCGCGCCGTAAGCCGAGATATAATCGTTATACGCTTTTTCGGCTTGACCGGATTGCAGCTCTTGGTTTGCCCTCGTATAAAAAGCAACGGCGTTCGCATAACCGTCTTTATCGGCAACGCCGGTTTTTATCGCATCGGCTTTTTGTTTAAGCTCGAGTACTTTGTCGCGCTCTTTTTCGGCCAAAGATTTATACCCCGCATTCAAAACAGCGTTGTATTTATCGGCGGCGCTTTTCATTTGCGCATATAAATCTTTTCCGGCAGCGCCTTCATTGAACATTTGCCCGGCCTTTGTAAACGCCTGTTCGGCCGCATCGTAACTCGCGCGGTCGGAATCCGCAAAGTTCATGTCGTTCACTTTTTTGCGGGTGCTGTACGCCACCGAAGCCTGTTCGAGTGCGTTGTACTGATAGACGATATCGGAAGCTTTCCGGTTAAAATCGTCAGGAGAACCGCCGGCATCATACACGCTCCGGGCTTCCGCTGCGGCCGTATCCACAACAGTCAATTCGTCCGGAAAATAACGGGACGCTCCGGCATCCACTGCTTTTTTGCGTGCAGCAGACATTTGCGTTTTCAATTTTTCCGCGGCGCTCTTTACATCGGTGCCGCTTTGCACAACTTCCGTATTATCGGATGTTTGAACGGGCGTTTCATCCGCCGGCTTCGTATCCTTCGGCGGCGTTTTACAGCCCGCCAAAAACAAAGCGAAAAGGCAGTATAGGCACAAGCCTGAAACCATCCATTTTTTCATAAATTCCCCCTAAATAAACGGGTTTGTATACAAACCCGGCCTAAGACGAAGAGCAATCCGATAAACGGAAAACCTCTGGTAAATAGTATACAATATTTTTTCATTAAAAACAACTTTATTTACCGCTTTTTCGAAAAAAAACGCATACTCCCGATTTTTTAAATTTCTTTTAAGTTGACGGAACAACCCGTTTTTTTGTATATTATGGGGAGCATTGATTATTTCTTTTGGAGGATTAAAATGAAGGTTAAACCCTTAGCGGATCGCGTTCTGGTAAAAACCGAAAAAACCGAATCAAAAACCGCCGGCGGAATTATTATTCCCGACACGGCACAGGAAAAAACTCAAATCGCCGTTGTAATTGCAGTCGGAACTGATAAAGAAAAGATTACAGTCCAGCCCAAACAGCGGGTTATGTACGACAAATACGCCGGCACTCAAATTAAAATCGACGGCGAAGACCACCTTATTCTTAAAGCCGAAGACATCATCGCCGTAATCGAATAAACGGCATAGAGGAATCGAAAGGCTGCCGTTACCGATAACGACGGCTTTTCGATGCTCCGGATTCTGTACCCCCCCCGCCGCGTATGTTACGGGCGGCCCGGTTTACGCTCCCGCGAAAACCGTCAGGCTTTTCGGGGTTCCGCTGCCGCTCCATTCCTTCGGAACGGCTGCGCCGCCCCTCCAATCCCTGCCGCATTAAATCAAACCTTTTTTCCCAAACATCCGTTTATTTTTCAACCGCACTTTAATCCGCCGGCCGCTTGTTTAGTCCGCTGCGGAATCCAATTGTTTAAGCATAAAGCGCGAACGGCTGTGAGCCGGATCCAGGGCCAGAGCTTGATTAAGCGACAAAACGGCGCTGCGGTTTTCCTTTTGCTCGCGCTGGATGACGGCGATTTTATAATATATTTCCGCTTGCAGTTTTTTATCGATTCGGTCATCTTCAAGAATATTTCTGTACAGGGCGAGCGCTTGTACGCGCCGACTCGAACCGTTATACAAAAGCGCAAGATTAAGCCGTGCGCTTTCGCCCGGTTTTATATTTTTATTGTTCATCGCAGCGGTTAAAATATCTTCCGCGCGCGCATACCGGCCCTGCTTAAAAGCTATATAAGAGCCTATGTCGTATTCCCATTCTTCTTTAAACGGTACAATCCGTTCTTTCGGCACAACCTGTTCGTTTTTGCCTTCGGATGCGGGAACGGAACCGTCCGTTTCCGGCGCATAGCGGGAAGCGCACCATACATCGAAAAGCTCGCCAGCTTCGCCGACCATATCGTACCGGCACAAATTCCACAAAGCGAACCTGACCGTAAGCGGATCGTATCCGGCGCTCGCGCTTGCGTTCAGTCCCGCACTTGGGTCCATAGCGGCGCCTGCATTTCCCCGCCGCTCAAGCAGAGCCCAAATATCGGCGGCTTTTTTGCGCGCATCCGAGGCGGAGCCGGCCGACAGCCCCTGCCCCGGTGCGCTTTCCCGCACACGCCACTGCAGCTTCAGTTTTTCCAAAGCAAGGGAGGCATCGTCTGTGCGCGCAAGGCTTTCGTTCATACGGGCCAAAGCCTCTTCGGGAGCAACGCGGGGAAGCTCGTCGTCAAGTTCCATGCTCAGCGTTTTTATGCCTTTTTCCCGCAGCACGTTCGAAAAAATATGCTCCTTTGTCTGCGGCGGCGTGTACACGGAAAAACGGCCGTATGCGGCCAAACCGGGAACATAATCGGGAAAGCGCCGGACGAGCGACGACAAAAACAAGTACGCATAGCCCATACTGCCGGATTTTAAGGCGGCACGCGAAGCGTTGTACCACGACGCGGGATTCGAAGAGGGAAAGCGTTCGGTCGAATCGATCCATACGAGCACGGCACCCCGTTCGTCGCCGGCATGCAAAAGCGCATCCGAAGCGAGCGAACTTAATTCAGGCGAAGGTTTTGCAAAACTGACGTCTTCGGCGCACTGAACAAAATTCCCCGAATCAAACGAAACGCGCGCCCAAAATTCGGGATAGTCGTATACGGACATCGTTTTCGGATGAAGGCGGAACGCGGCCTGCATGTCGCCCTGCAAAGCGTAAATGACAGCCGCATTGCGGATATACGCGCCGTTGCCAGTCGTAAGCGCCGAATCGATATAAGCTTGAATATAAGAAGGCGATAAAAAATCGGGAGGATTTTTTTCCGAACCTGCAGTCCGGAAGCGCAGTTCGGCATACAGAGAACCGTACCTTCCGCCTTCGAGTTTCGGCGCGTATTTTGCGGCATCTTCGTAACGCTTGAGCGACAAAAGAAAATGAGCGTACACCGCCAAAAGTTCCTGACTGTCGGGAAAAACAGACAAACCTTTGCGCATGTACTTTTCGGCAAAATCATTTTTATCCAAAAGCAGGGCGCGCCGTATAAGGCTTAAATAGTCGCGCGGGGAACGCACGTATTTTTTGTTTTTTTTAAGCAAGCGCCACGCACCGCCGTAATCTTCGGCACTGATAAAGGCGTCGATAACTTCAAGCTTTTCGGCAAAAATTCCTGAAGAAGACCCCGAAGAGCATGAGGGAACAAAACATAAAACGCAGATTACAAGACAGCAAAGCGCCGCCGTAAAAGCTTTCATCGATTTTGAGCTTCTTTTTCGATAGCGGGTTTTACGGCGCCCAAAACGCCGTTGACAAAACGATAGGCTTCGCCGGCGCCGAATTCGCGGGAAATATCGACCGCCTCGTCTATAACGATTGAAGCGGGTATGTCTTTTTGAAACATCAGCGAATAAACGCTCATGCGCAAAACGGCCAAATCGACCTTATTGAGGCGCCCGATTTCCCAATTAACCAAGTGGCGCGAAATCATGTCGTCTATTTGCGGCAAATGCTCGAGCGTTCCGCTTATAATAAGGCGGGCAAAAGCTTTTCCGTCTTCGCCCATCCGTTCAAGCTGAGAAGCGGACGCCCAAGAAAAATCAAGTAAGGTTTGTTCATCCGTCGAACCGGAATCCCACGCGTACAGCGCTTGAAAGGCTAAAATCCGGCTTTTGCGCCTCGCCATTTTTACCGTCGCTCCATCGGCTGTATCGGATTACCAATCCAAAAGCTTATTCAGCGCTTCGCCGTTTTTAAGCATTTGATAATTTTCGGGAGTACGCAGCGATTTTGTAACTTCTTCAACCGCGGCGGCAAATGCGGATGCTTCTTTTTGACGGCCGAGCTGCTCTTTTATATACTCGTATACGGTAGTCGCGGTATCGGGCTGCACTTCGTCGCCAAGGGCAAGGATTTTCGCGCCGTATTTTTCCTGCACGGTATAAAACTGATAGTCGGTAGGCGTTTCGCTTATGTCCGACATAAAGCCGACGTTTTGCGAAAACAGTTTGAGAAGCGCCGCGTCGTCCAAGCCGAGCTGCTGAGCCGCAAGGGTTCCCTTGCTTATGTACATATCGCCGGCTTGAAAGCCCGAATTGTCGAGTTTGCTTTTAACCTTCAGCTGGGCATAATTCGCCTTTTTGCTTTTTACTTCGGTATACAAAGAATCGGCAAGTTTTTTTGCCGCGGCGGCATCTTTCGATTTGGGCACGACGACCATAAAAAGTTTTAATATGTCGTTTTGCACAAAGCTCGATCGGTTGATTTCGTAAAACGAACGGATTTCGGCGTCGGTTACCGCCGTGTTTTGTAACTCATTCCGTTTAAGCGACACCACATAGCGCTGTGCAAGAAGCTGCGTTTTAAGGAAATTTTTATATTCCGTCAGATTCATGCCGATTTGAGAAAAGAAATAATCGTCCAACGACAAACCGCTTTGGCTTTTTACAAGCGCGGCAAATTCCTGTTCCGTTATCGAGCGGCCGACCATCGCAGAAATAGAATTCAAAAAATAATCGTTCACTTCGGAATCGGTAACGGAAATACCCGTTTTTTGAGCAGCCTGCAATGCAAGCCGTTCGTCAATCATTGCGTCGAGAATCTGTTTTTTTTGCTCGACGGTAAACGAAGTTCCGCCCGCCTGTTTTTGATAAGCGGCAACACGATTTTTCAGCTGTTTGAGCGTAATCGATTCCGTTTTGTGCAGTTTTATCGTAACGAGCGGCTGCAAATCGCTTTGAGCCGACGCCAAAAAAGCCGTACTCAACAGTACAAAAAACACTACTAACCGTTTCATATCCTTTCCTCAACAAAACAATAGTATAACATATAACAACCGGAACGTACCGGCGTTACAGTACAAACCGAATTTGCTTAATTCAAACGCACTCGAAGTGCGCGAGCGGCTCAGTCCAGAATAACAGCTCGAATTCGGCGCACACCTGCCGAAGACGACTGCTCTTTTTGTATTTTAAACGTGCCGATGGTACCGGTGTGCTCCACGTGCGGCCCGCCGCACACTTCCGTGGAAAAATCGCCGATTGAATACACTTTTACCTTTGATTCGTATTTTTCGCCGAAAAGCGCGCGCGCTCCGGCTTTTTTCGCATCTTCCAAATCCATAATTTTAATCGTAACGGGAAGATCGCGCTTGATTTGCTCGTTTACCATATTTTCGACAGCGGCGATTTCTTCCTTTGTCATGGGCGCCGGGTGCGAAAAGTCGAACCTCATGCGCTCGGCGGTAATATTCGACCCTTTTTGCATAACATGCGGCCCCAGCACGCGCACGAGGGCTTCCTGCAATAAGTGCGTGCACGTGTGATACTTTGTCGTAATTTCGGAATGGTCGGCTAAACCGCCTTTAAACACCTGACCGCTCGTCGAACGCGACAAATCCTGGTGTTTTTTAAACGCTTCGATGAATTCTTCCTTATTAACCTTCATGCCGTGTTCGCCGGCCAGCTCTTCGGTTAATTCGACCGGAAAGCCGAAGGTATCGTAGAGGCGGAACGCAACGCGGCCGGGAATAATCTTTGCGGGATTTTTCATTAAATTCGGCAAAAGCTTTTCGAATTCGGCTTCGCCTTTTTTGAGCGTTTCAAGGAATTTTTCCTCTTCGCGCAAAAGCTCATCCAATATAAGCTGCCGTTTTTCTTCAAGTTCGGGGTACGCGCCTTTAAAGTTGTCGATAACGACTTGGGCGGGGACGCCTAAAAAGGCTTTTTCCAAACCGAGTTTTTTGCCGTGGCGCACCGAGCGGCGAATAAGGCGGCGCAGCACATAGCCTGCACCCACATTCGACGGCAGCACGCCCTTCGGATCGCCGATAATAAAAACGGCCGCGCGGGTGTGATCGCAGATAATGCGGATAGACGCGTCGTCGGCTTCGTTTTCGCCGTATTTTTTGCCGGTAAGTTTTTCGATTGAATGAATAATGGGCTGAAACACTTCCGTATCGTACACGGATTTTTTGCCCTGCAACATGGCGACCGTACGCTCGATTCCCATACCGGTATCGACACAGCGGCGGCTCAATTTGTTGTATTTTCCGTCTTTGTCTTTATTGTATTCCATAAAGACATCGTTCCATATTTCGACATATTTGCCGCATGAGCAGGCGCCCGGAGCGCAGTGATCGGAACAGGGGGCTTTGCCCGTATCGTAAAACATTTCCGTATCGGGGCCGCAGGGACCGGTTTCGCCGGCGGGACCCCACCAGTTATCGCTGCGCGGCAAAAAGTGCACGCGTTCTTTAGGGATACCCAGCGACATCCATATCGAAGCCGATTCGTCGTCGCGCGGCACATCTTCATCGCCTGCAAAAACGGTAACCGACAGTTTATCGACGGGAATATTCAGCCACTGCTTGCCCGTTAAAAATTCAAAACTCCAGCTTATCGCTTCTTTTTTAAAATAATCGCCGAGCGACCAGTTGCCGAGCATTTCAAAACAGGTAAGATGGCTTGAATCCCCTACCGAATCGATATCGCCCGTGCGGATGCATTTTTGATAATCGCACAGCCGCGTTCCCGAAGGGTGCGGTTCGCCCATCAAATAGGGCACCAGCGGGTGCATACCAGCAGTCGTAAACAACACGGTCGGATCGTTTTCGGGGATAACCGATTTGCCCGAAATTTCGGCATGTCCCTTACTCTTAAAAAATTCTATATATTTGGAGCGCAATTCGTTTGCAGTCATAGGGTATATAATAGCTAAGCGGTATATAAAAGTCAATATTCGGAAAAAGTCATGCGGAGAAAGAGGCCCCGCGAGAACGCACCGTTTCTTCCATTTTGCCGAAAATAACCCAGCACAGGGCTGCAACGAACAGCGAAACGATAATCCATATCGTCAGCGACAGTTCTTTCGGCTCTTTATACAACAATATTTCCTGACTGTATTCAAGTCTGTCTAAGGTATACAGCTCTACGGGTTCTTTCATACAAACGGACCCCAATACTTTTTTTCAACACGGATAAGCGCATCCTTAAACTCCGTTCCGTTTAGAGTACAACTGACATAATAACATTGGTCTTTTACATCTTCCACTTTTATCGTCCGATCAAATCCGAAATAATAGCGGTAATAACCGTTATCCGTCATTTTTTCCGCTTTGTATAACTTAGACTCATCCAACACAATATCATCTGCAGTAAAAATAATTTTACCGTTTTGATCTTTTACCGTAAAATCCGAGATTTTTATAGAGGGTGCTTTTCCCGTTTTATTGTAAAATTTCATACCCACTACATACCACTCGTCTACATAATCACTACGTTTAACAAAATATGCAAACACCAAATTGTTATCAAACATACGTTCTTGAGAAAAATCATAATTTTTTTTTTCAAAAACCTTAAAGTCTTTGCTTTCATAACGGATTACTTTATAAGTTTTGCAAGAAGTAAAAAACATAAGCACTCCCAACAAGATAAAAAATACGTATTTATTCATCAGCTTACCGTTCATTTCCCAATGCATAATAGGGAAGCATATCGCAAAAAAAGTGTCCGGTACCCGTTACCAAGAATTTGCTTCCGTCGGTTATAAGATTCCCAATCCCCTCAAAATCGGTAATACTGTCGGGTACACCGGGCAAAGGAGACGGTGTTACATAATTATAGGTTCCTTTATAGCGAGAATCCGTATACAATTTATACGAACCGTCGGATGAAAAATCTTTGGTATATACCGCTTCTCTACCGTCTTTATTGGTAAATTTCATCTCAGGACTTCCTATTCCGTTTTGATGATATTTAGCCAAGCCTTCGCCTACATCGTTCCAAGCTTCGTCATCAATGATCACTTCATTATAAGACGGTAAGTTTTTATTTTTTGCATCTCTATCTTCATAGTGCCATTTTGTCGCTTCTTTCCACACGTGTTGCGCTGCTTGCAGTGCATTATCTTTCGCTTCTCGCATTCTTTTTTGAAAGTCGTCGAAAGTATCATTTACAGCATCTTTTGTTTTATCGAAAAAATTACGCAATCTCGTCTTTCCCTTCGGCGCAAATTCTACTGCCGGATTCGGCTTTTGCGGCAAGCCGTTTCCTTGCCCTTGCTGTGCAGGCGGCTTAGGCGCCGGTTGACTTTGCGCAGGCGGATGATAACCGCTCCCGCCTTACGGTATCTTGCTGAAGTCAAGATATTCTTTCGGACGCACAAAGCCGTCTTTATCTGAATACAGCATGTATTCGTCATTGTATAAAACAATCCAATAACCGCACGATGAATACAATATTTTATCGAAGACGGGCCTTGTCACAAACTCACCCCGTTCATTCATAAGCCCCCATTTCCATTGCCTTTCCCCGGCAGGTTTACCGTATATAATATGTCCGTCGTTAAAGTCGCCGTCCAATGTATAATCCTGAGGAAGAATAAAAACATCATTGTCCCGTATATCGACCAATTTCCAGCCGGACGCTCTGTATCCGGAAGCATTCCGCACCTTGCGCTCGGCGCTTACCGGCATGTATCGCACCGCACAGACGCTGCCGGAATAATTTTTAACTTCGTAATATGTCGGCTTTATTTGCCAGTTTCCCGTTACGTCAATCAGCCCCGTTGCGGCGGCGGTTTCTTCTTCGTTATCATAATAAACGGAGGCTGCCGGTATAAAACCGTTTATTACACACTCTCCCAAATAGGCATATTTTGCGGAAAGCAGCTTACGTCCCTTTTTATCCATAATTCCCCATAAGCTCATGCTTCGCGTGTGCAAATCAGGATTGCCGTGCTTTTCTCCGAAAACGGCATAACCTTCGGAAAATCCGTTTAAGATATCGGCACTGACGGGAAAAAGGTATTTTATTTTTAGAAATTTCCCGTATTTATCCATAAAGAACGCTTTATGTTTTTTGAGATCATGATATACGACATAACCTTCGTGAAATCCTCCTGAAAAGCTTGCAACATTCGCATCACAATAGAGTGCTTTCTCGCCGTACACATCATAAAAGCCTTCTTCAATGGCTTTTGTATCCGCATAAACTAAATACCAAAACATTTGTTCGGATATCCAATTTCTTGCCAAGGGATCAGAATCCGGATACTGAAAGACAATGTTTCCGTTTATATCGGCAACAAAACAAACCGGTTGTCCATTTTTGTTACCGATCAAAGCATAACCATCGGAGAAATTTTCTTTGATATAATAGTTTTCTGAAAAAACAACAACTGCTTTATCTTCGTTAAAAAGCCCGCTTACGAAATCTCCTTGCTCCCCCATCCGGAAAGTTATCAATTTTTTCTCTGGACGAGGTACCGTATTTTGTTTATTAATCGTCGGTCTGCAGCTAAAAAAGACTGTTGCCAAAAGTATAATGATACAAATAAAAGTGAACTTTTTTTGCATTGCAATACCTTTTATTGATTTTATAATTATTCCAAAATAATTTCATATTTTTTGACGGTCATGGTTTTTAAATCTATTTCCAATGCGACGGCCGTATCCATTTCAATATATTTGCCGTCTTGATATCGTACATAGTTCGCTGAAGTCGGGAACGACAAATTTCGCGAACTTATATATGAACCTTTCAGGTTTTCCGGCAATACATAAACGGCGTTTCCTTTTGCGTCGTATACACCTGTCCGCGTAATTTCACCCAGATAATGCTCGCCGTCCTTATCGGTATAAAACAGTTTTATGACATTCAGCAATTCTTTATATTCTTTATCCGTATAATCGAAGTATGTTAATCCGGAGCCGCGGTACCTAAGCAAGACTTTAATATTTGCAGGTTTTACGCGAATTTCTTTCGTTTGCCATTCTTCTTGCGCGCTTTGGCAATATATGATTGCCGTTATGAAAATCAAAAATAATAAACCCGCTTTGAGCGCTCGCCGCATATTATTTCTCCAGTTCTGTAAAATTAATCTGTAACTGTACGGTAGGAGAAGTCTTTGTAGAAAAAGGAGTAAAAGTCTGATTAACATATCCCGGTACAGCCGTATATATCTGGCCATTAGTTGGCATACCGTTATTTCTTCCAATAGTCCATGTATTATCACTAGAAGTAGCATCAATAACTTGCTCTTTTATCTCTCCAAATAATTGTCCGACCCCCACATTGACATGATCTATTACGCCATCTATATTCCAGTCATAACCATTAAGAACCCCTGCCTTACCTTGCCTATTGTTATCAACGTTTCCAAAAGGAGAAATACCTTTTACAGCACCTTTTGCAAGGGCATCAGCTGTTATTCCATCTGGTATTTTATAGCCCATATCTTTTAACGGACCAAGAACCGAACCATTGCAAAAGCCTGCATCCTCATAAGTTTTTCCTCTCATTTCTCGCATACGTCTTGCATACTCATTTGATAAAGCTTTTTGTATATCTTCAGGCTTTCTTTGTTCTTCCAAAGGTTGCGATGCAGGAAAATTTTCTTTGCTTTGCCAATTTCCGCCCCTACTCTTTTCTACATAACTTTCGGCATTCGTTTTATTTACATTCCCGAACTTATTCCATAGCCTGTCAAAAAAACCGGATATCTTCGAGCGAACACCCTGTGTCTCCGTATTTTGCATGCCCTCTTCCTGCCTCATGCCGGTTTGAGCCTTATTCTCTGAAAGAGGCTGTCCTCCGCCCGTTCGCACTCCCGTTTCCGGCCGGTAACCGCTTTCTCGTCTGCCTCCCCACAAAGAACCCCGTCCCGACGAAGTCCTCCGTTCTTCTCGTGAAGTCCCTCCTCCTGCCGTACCGCCGCCTACAGGCGCTTTACCTTCCCGGTTATTTTGTTTCACAGGCTCACCCCCGGAAGAACTCTGCGCAGGTTTTTCAAATAGTATCTTTTGCCCCGGCTCTATCTTATCTATATCTTTTATTCCGCTGTTTGCCGCCGCCTCTTTTACTCGGCGTACTATTTCTTCTTTGCTCGCCCCCGGATACTGCTTCCTTACTATATCGCTTAACGTATCTCCCTTTCGTACCGTATACTCCGCTCCCCTACTCTTCTTCTCTTCTTTACTCTTTGGCTCTCTGTCCTTCAGTCCCCCTCCGGCAGAGGCACCGTTTCTTCCATTTTGCCGAAAATAACCCAGCACAGGGCTGCAACGAACAGCGAAACGATAATCCATATCGTCAGCGACAGTTCTTTCGGCTCTTTATACAACAATATTTCCTGACTGTATTCAAGTCTGTCTAAGGTATACAGCTCTACGGGTTCTTTCATACAACCTCGTTATTCTTTTTTGCGGCTGCCAAAATCCTTTTGCGCTTAAACCAAAATAAAATAGCCCCCACGGGAATACCGAACATAATATGCCATGTGCCGCCATTTGTAAGCGCGGCGGCAGATAAAAGATGTATATGTAAAAGTCCCGTACGCAGCGCTCCTGTCGTCCAATTTATATCGACGGCACCGAAACCGACGGAAATAAAAAGCAGCCACGGTATTTTTTGCTTCAGCGGAAAGTGCGTACATAAACAAAGAACAAACATGCAAAGCGAATACACGGGCATAAGCAACGCAAAAAACAGTATAACGTAATGCTTAGCGTTTTTATTCATTAAAGTAAACTTATTGATATTTTTTTGCGAATCGGCTGTTCTTGTAATATTGGCTCCGATAACACTCAATCCGTTCTCATTGCGTTCAAGCAAAATTCGCATCACTGCATATTGATTGTTTTCAAACTCGTATTCATACACAAAATCATAACGACTGAAATCGCCGGATTTGAGCGATTTAAACTTTTTGTATTGCCACTGCAACAGCGATAGATTTTTTACATTTTCTTTCGGATACAGCAAAATAAACCTTTCAAACCCTTCCGGAGTTAAGTCGGCTTTAAGTTCTTCACCGGCATGATTATACGCATATTCATAATCGCCTGCTCTGAGTTTTTCCAGCCAGTTTTGTGCAAACTCCGCTTCTTCCTGTAGAATAAAATCGGCCTTTTCCCCTTGTTTGCATGAGGCGCAACACACCCCCACCACAACAATCAATAACAAACCAAACATCTTAAGAAAACACCGGTTTTTCATAATACCCCTTTACAGTCCTCTGAAATTTAAGCCGCTTATGAAGGCGTGGAAAAAGTTTTTTTAACCATTACCTCCAATTCTTCCACACTTATCTTTGAATATTTTACCAACGGGATAATCTCCTTTAATGCGGCATAGTTCGCCTTTGTGTATGCAAAACAAAAAGTTTTGATCATCGTACCGACAGCAAATCCGCGCCCGCCGCAAGTTCCGATACTTATAATTTCAATATCGGTAAACGGGAATTCTTTTTTTGAAAAAACCGATATCTCCGTAAAACTTTTTTTATTTACTAAAAGATCATGTTGGGGAATACCTGCTAAAAGCCCCATGCAACCCCATAAAAGTAATACGAAAGGAATATCGCCTAACCGCCCTTTTTCTCCCGTAATCCCTGTCCATATGACCCATAAAAGCCAGAGGCCTATACTTATAAAAGATCCGATGATATATGATATTCGAGAGGTTTTATTCATAGCTTTCTCTTCACTTTACGGAGTTGCACTGCTTTTGTTTATAAAAGATGTTATCCCCGTGACTCCACATCGCGTATGTGCTTCTAAAAGGCTTTGCCCAACACCAAGTCCAAAAGAGCCCGTGGTTCCGATATGTTTGTGATTCATATTAAAAACCATATCACCCCCAACGGAAATCCCCGACGTAACTGTGGAACTACAAATAGAACCACCCATTGCACAATATAGTCCCGCCGCGTCTTCTTTACTCGTAAAGGAACCGGCAGTCATTGCAAGTGAACCGGAAACGCCTGCTCCCGCACCCGCTTCCGTTCCGGCATATCCGCCTATATCTTCAATATTTGCCGCCGTTAACGCTGCACCGGTTACCCGCGCGACAGGGTTAGCACTCGTTAATAATTTAGTTGATAAATTAAACAAATTATCATTTTTAGGATTTATGTAGATACCTGCTCCTGCAGCACCTGATACCATCGTTACCGTTCCGCTTGCAGAAACTCCTGCCGTATAAATCGTTTTTGCACCGTCATTTTTAAAGAAGGTATTGGTAATTTTATCTATAAGCCCTCTTATTCCCTTTTTTTCTGCAGGTAAAGCAGGTACTGCCGGATTCGGCTTTTGCGGCAAGCCGTTTCCTTGTCCTTGCTGTGCAGGCGGCTTAGGCGCCGGTTGACTTTGCGCAGGCGGATGATAACCGCTTCTGCCGCCTCCCGATGAGCCGCTATCCCGATCGGAATCCCTATCCCGCTCCGCTCGGTCAAACGATCCGCCTCCTCCTGATGAGCCGCTGTTTCGCCCGGAACTTCCTCCGCTCGACGTATCTCGCTTTGTAGGCGGTGAGCATTCAGTACGCGGTGCACCGCCGCCTTGTGTAGGAGATCTCTCTTCTCCCTTATTCGGGCCGCCGGAACTTGAAGAGCCTCCGGAAGACCTTTCTCTGGGTGCATTACTTGAATGAGGACAGGTGTCCGAGTTTCTGTCGGTTCTCGGATCGTCTTTTACCTGTCGCCTTCCGTTTACCTCAAGCAATTCTTCAAAGCTTAACTCATATGCTCCCCACAAGGCAAACTCTTCTGCAGTAGGCATTCGGCGTTCCGTTAATTCTTTTTTGCCCTTAAACATACTATGCTCCTCTTTCTTTTAATTTTCAGTAGAGAATAGGCAAAGTTGTTTTGCACACGGAAGATTGATTTTCAGATAAGGATGTAAAACTAAGAAGCAGTCCCGATACAGGGACTCTATCGGCTCTACCTTTTAATCTTATAGGACACTTTCAGCTTTTGTCAAGACAGCAAAATTTCTTTTGTATATTTTATTCCGTTAATTGTCCCCGCTCTGTTGCCTGCCGCATACGATTCGGGTATAATGGGAAAAGGAAATGCATACATGAGCAAAAGATCGCTGTTTTTTGCGGCTGCCGCCGTATACGAGATAATCCGCCTTTACTTTGTTCTCACCCTTCAAACGGGAACGCCTTCCGCAACGGGAGTTCTGTCGTGGTATGCGGCTGTCCCGCTTCTTATGGTGCCTTTTTTTCTATTATATGCGATGGAAAAAGGCGGCGGCGAAAAAGCTTTTGCCGCAAACCTCTACGGCATTATAAAGATTGCGGGCACCGCCGGTTTTGCGCTTTTTGTGTGCCGCACATTTTTGCAAACCGATCAGGGACAGCGTCTTTTTATAAACAGATTCGTTTCTCTAAAAATATTCATATTTGTAATGCTTTTTTTTGTAATTGATGTTATACTGGCTGCGGCGGTTATGATAAAAAATTATAAGCAAAACAAAACAACGGAAGGTGAACCATGCAAATAATTCCCGTTGCGAGCGGAAAAGGCGGCGTAGGCAAAAGCCTTTTGTCCGCAAATCTTGCCATTACCTTGGGCAAAGCCGGAAAAGACGTTATCCTTGCCGACCTCGATTTGGGCGCTTCCAACCTGCACTTGGCAATCGGTCAGCAAGCACCTAAAAAAGGCTTGGGAACTTTTTTGTCGGGCGCATCGGATTTTGAAGAAATCATCACGCCTTCGGGCTATAAAAACGTGCGCTTTATTGCAGGCGATTCCGAAATTCCCGGACTCACCGCATTGAGCCTGTCGCAAAAGAACACGCTTATAAAAAAATTCCAGCACATAGAAACCGATTATTTGATTTTGGACTTGGGAGCGGGAACGCATTTAACCATTTTGGATATGTTTTTGCTTTCGCCGCAGGGTATCCTCGTTACGGCCCCGACCGTTACGGCAACGCTGAACGGCTATCTGTTTTTGAAAAACGTGCTGTTCCGCCTTATGTACAATTCGTTTAAAAAGAATTCGAAAGCATACCAATATCTTGAACAATTAAAAAACGACGCTTCGTCGCTGCAGCGGCTGTACATTCCCAAACTGACGGAAACCATCATCCGGCTGGACCCGAAAAGCGCGGAAGTTTTTATTAAACGCATTCAAAAATTCAAGCCGCGCCTCGTTATGAACATGATCGAAAACCCGAAAGACGCCGACCGCGCGATGAAGATACGCCGCTCATGCACCGAATATTTGGGACTGACGATGGACTATTTGGGCGTTGTGTACCGCGACCCGATGCAGGACGTGGCGCTTTCATCCCGCCTTCCGATAACGGTGTACAAACCGCAGTCGATTTTGTCGCAGTCGATTTACCGCATCGCCGATAAAATCATGCAGTCGGAAGATTTGAATTTCGATGACGCGGGACTCCCCGCCGACAGCTTTGACCTTGTGGGGACCGAAGCCGAAGAAGACTACGAAGCGAAGATGTCTTACGTAGAAGATTTAATCGGAAGCGGCGCCTTAACGACAGCGGAACTTGCCGACACGATAAAGGCTCAGCAATACGAAATCACTCAGCTGCGAAAAGAAAACGTGCTTTTAAAATCGAAAATCGTAAAAGCGCACGCGCAAGGCTTCAGACTTTAAGGATAACCTATGTTTTTGGCAATACAATACCCTTCATGGCTCCATCCGCAAATTTTTCCCGGAGTTCCGTTTTTAAACATCATACATTGGTACGGTCTTATGTACGTGTGCGCGTTTGCAACCGCCATATGGATTTTTACCAAACTGCAAAAAGAAGGCATGCTCGATTCGCCTGAAAAAAAAGCGACGCAGGATGACGTTTTCAGCTTTTTTACCTTCGGCATTGTCGGTCTGCTGTTAGGCGCCCGCGTGTTCTCTACGCTTGTATACGACCAAAGCGGCGTATACCGGCAGGAACCCTGGCTTATTTTTTGGCCGTTCAGCAAATCCGGTACATTCACCGGTTTAGCCGGCATGTCGTATCATGGCGGCTTTATCGGCGGCATGGCGGGCATGCTTATATGGTGCGCCAAAAACAAACGCCCCGCACTGCAATGGATGGACGCAATGGGAACGGCGATTCCGCTCGGCTATACATTCGGACGGCTCGGCAACTTTTTTAACGCCGAACTGTACGGGCGCATTACGACCGTTCCGTGGGGTATGATTTTCCCCGATGCGCCGAAGTTTTCGCTGTCGATCGGTTGGGTACGCAAAATAGCCGAAGAAGCCGGTTTGCGTATTGCCGCCGATGCGACGCTCGTCAATTTACCGCGCCACCCCAGTCAATTGTACGAAGCCTTTTTTGAAGGCATTATCCTTTTTGCGCTTTTATGGTTTTTGCGCAAAAAAAAGCCCTTCCACGGTTTTTTAACCGCAGTCTATACGGGAGGCTATGGCATCGTACGCTTTATTATAGAATATTTCCGCGAGCCCGATGCCGACATCGGCTACCGAATCAGCGTACAAGCCGACGCGCCCATTTACTTTAATCAGTCATTGCTTAATTTATCGACCGGACAAGTTTTTTGCCTTGCGATGATTTTATCTTCGTGCATACTTCTCGCTGTCCTGGCAATCCTCAACCGGAAGCGCCGGCCGTCATAAGAAGACAGCCGGCACAAAGCGTGATTTTTTCAGTAATTTTTTATTTAAAATCTTTGCAGTAATACATGCGTCCGTCGGTCCTATCGACCAATACGTCTTCGCCGTCACACTTGGCTTCGATAAAATAATGAGAGAACAACCCCACTTCATCGAATATAAAATCGCTGATAAAAGTTCCGTCCTTTTTCATAAGCGCATACTTATCCGAACCGTTACTCACCTTACTTACCCCCTTGCAAAACGGCGATATATAGGAAGCTTCAATACCGGTTTTTACAACCTTAGCGTCCGTGTTTATTAAACACCAATTATTTGATGCATATTCTTGCCCGTCGAAAACCGCATATAAATCACCGTCAAGCAATAAAGCCGGAAGAATATTATCTTCAAAATGGTAATTTCGATAGTCATCATTTTCGGTACCGGGTAAAACTTTTACCGGGATTTTAAGCTCGTCGTACGCGTCAAAAAAACCGCATGCTTTGTCGCCGCTGCGTATACCGAAGGCAAGAGCGCTGTAAAAAGAATCCAGCTTATCAAAGATGTATTTTTCCCGTATTTCGCCTTGTTTGGTTAATATACGGAAATCGCCGCGCCATGTGTCTGACGATATATAGGTTGCGTCTTCGTCAGCGCTGAAATAGCCACAAACGGAACGGTAGATATTCGGGAAAACCGGTTTGCCGTCAATATTCACATAGGTTTTGCGGAACAAGTGCGGACTTTCAGGATCGGTAATAACTGCATTCATATAATCGAGCGTACTCGAAGTAAGAAGCTGAACGTGCGGCAAAAGCTTTTTTTCTCCGCTGATTATGTTCACAATCATAGTTGAACCTTGCGGAACTCCCAAATCCAAATCGGGATTATAAGGTGTTTTTTCCCGCGCATAAACATAATACCAATCATTCGGCAAAAAGTCGATGTCATAAAACGAATCGATTTCCTGCCGGTTGCCGTATGAGTCTATAAGATATTTTCCCCACGTTTTTTCTTCGTTTTTTTGTACCAATGCAAATTCACCCGACACTCCCAGCAAGCGGGAGAATTCGGCAGAATACACCGTTTTCATATCTTGATCTATAAAACCGACTTTTTCATCCAACGTAAAAGGGATAAGCAAGCGCTTTTGTTTTTGTGCAGCAGCCGAATTCCCCCGACCAACGATTCCGGCATCATCAGCAGAGACTTCCCGCACTGCGGCTTCTTCCTTTACCGCATCCTTCGCACATCCGTTCAAAAGAAAAAACACAGCAAAGGGAATGTAGAAAAACTTTTTCATACGGCAACCTCCTTCGTTACCTTCGTAAAGGTTTTATTCCCCGTGCCTATAGGTCGGATTCCGGAACAGAAAATTTCTCGAACATTTGGTCGGCGGTATTAAAATAAAATATAATCGAAAAAAATAAAAAAGATTTATGCATCGCCGACCTTCCGGTATAAAGTTACCTTTGCTTCCACCTTATGGTTCCCGTGCCGTTATATACCCCGAAAAGCACCAGCCCTCCGTACCGTCCTGTAAGCGCACTTTCACCCACGGCGCCGTTATGCCGTCTATATGTGCCGTTTGTCCCGTTTGCATAAGCGTAAGCGCTTGCCCCTTCGGTATCAAGCCTACTTTTTGCGCCTGTAAATTCGGTTCGGAGCGTATGTTTAAGTTATCTGAAGTATAATATACCGAACCGATGCTGTAACGGCCGGCGGATGTCTTTTGTGCCGATTGAGGGGTAGCGGATGCATTTCGAACCATACGAATACCTCTGTAATATCTTTTTAAAGGATCACTGCCGCCCCTAGCAGATAAAACAGCCATATACGAAAGCATGTTTCCCCCTACATCTTTTTTATCGGGATAACAACTACAGGTTCCGCATGAAAGGCGCGATTTATTTATACCTTCGTCCCCTGCAGAATTCGGTTTTATATCCCAGCACCATTCCCATGCATTCCCGAATACATCGTATAAACCGACGGGGTTCGGCTCAAGTTTCCCAACCGGCTCGGTCGATGAGGAATTCGTCGCAACCCATGCATATGTTTCTACGGGTTTTGTTTCCCACCACTTTGATTTTATTCCTTCCAAACCGCCCAGTGCAAAATAAATCCATTCGGTTTCTTCCGGCAGCCGGTAGCCGTCGGCATTTTTATTGATACCGATTTTAGGCATTTTTACCGGTTTAGGATAGGTATACGAGCTTTGTGTCGGTATGCTGCCTTTTAACGTATAAACCGGCGTATAGCCTTCTTTTTTACTCCGCCAATTACAATATTCAAGCGCTTCAAAAAATGTTATACCTACGGCAGCCGATTCGGGATACGACATAAGATTATAATAATTTAGCTGTACCGCCGTAATGTTATAGAATTCCTTTTTGCCCGTTTCACTTATAAAAGCTTCCCACTCTTTTCGGGTCGTTTCGTATTTTTGCACGTATAAATCAGGCACCGTAATTTCTTCAGAGCCTATACCAAGCAGTTTTTTCCAATTATATACTCCGCCTTGTACAAATATGCTTTCAACAGGAATTACGGCAGGTTCAGCTGCATAACAGAAAAAAGCGAAAATAAAAAATAATAGAGGTATAACATTCTTTTTCATCTTTTATTCTCCCAATTCTAATCGTTGCACAGGACGTATTTGAGATATGGTATAATCATTCAAGCCGGTTCCCGGGTCATTTTCTTGCCACGGCTTGTTTTGAACCATCGTAAAATGACAGATATCTTTACTTGAGTCACCTGTTTTATAACATTCTGCAATACCGAATTCATAATTACCGGCTTTAAAGTTTTCTTCCGACAGCTTTAAAAGCTGGTATCCGTTCTCTTTCGGATATACGTATTCATAATACATAGATGCATTCGATTCTTTGGCTAACGCTTTTGATGTTTTTGAAAAATCGGGAACTTCACCGTCCGATTTTATATATACATCTTTAGCCCCTCTCATAAAATTATCTACACCCTTATCTTCCAAGCCGTCTTTCACACGATACATATTTACTATATCGGTTAGATAGCAAAGTGTATTTGGATAATCATATTTTTGTTCCAACTCTTTTTGCTTTATCATTTTACCGGAAAAAAGAGGTTCTTCTTTCTTTTTATCTTTTAATAATTTATCGGCTTTATCATATGCATCCGGTAAACCGTTTTTTTCTTTTCCCTGCAGTGTGTTCCGCCCTTCGCCTGCACCGCCTTTTAAACCACGACTAAAGCGTCCTTTAATACTGGCGCCAACATCCACTCTTTTTCCGTTAAACCAATCACTTATTTTTTCTCCCCATCCTTTTTTCGGTTCAGGTTTCAAAGAAGTTTCCTCACCCTTGTTCGGCTTAGGCGCCGGTTGACTTTGCTCAGGCGGCGTATAGCCGCTTCCCCAATAACCGCTGTCTGAATCATCGCCGCTTGAATAATCGTCACCCGAGCTGTCATTTGATGAAGAATCTCCCGATAAATCCGAATTACCCGAAGAATCGCCCGTACTGCCGGATGAACCTCCACCAGACGACCCGCCGGAAGTCAGGCCGTTCCAATAATTATTCCAGCCGTCGCAAGTACTTCCTCCGGTATCGTCGGAATCACTGCCGATTACGGGTTCTGAAGGAGAGGAAGAAGGCGGAGCAGACGAGCTTCCGCCTGAAGAGCCGCCCGATGAACCGCTGTCCGATGATGAACTTGAACCGCCGGGAGAATGGCCGCCGTTTGCTATAGTATCCGAAACATCATCTGTGCTCGGATCGTCTATAACATGGCGGCCCCCGTTTACCGCAAGCAATTCTTCAAAACTCAGTTCCCTGATCCCCGAAGCTTCGAATTCTTCATCGGAGAATTCGAAGCGTTCTGCAAAAGCCTGTCGTCTCTTTGTCTTTGCCATTGTAACCTCCTGTAAGGGGGAAACGTGCCTGCCGGCTGAATGCAATCGACAGTTCCCAACCCTTTACGGTTATTATCAGTCTCGACGAGCAAAAAAACAGAGTTTTTAAGAAAAAAAATTATTTTTTTTTCTTAAAAACGACAAGAGGATAGCGAGTATTGCAGATAGAAGTACGGTAGCTATCAATAAAGTATGATAGACTCTAAATGTGAATTTTGTAAAGCGGAAAACCCCCAAAAAGTTACACAAAACGGGTAAAGTCCTCCGTGCAGGGCGATACCGTTCGAAATCGACGCTATTGCAAAACTGCGCACGGAAAGAGCCGCAGCATTAAGTGCTTTTACGTTCATTTTATCCCCCTGTTATTTTATAACCGAAAACGCGTTTTTCTTTTTACGGTGCATAACGTCGGTTAAAACTTCTTCTATATCTTCAAAACTTGCGCTCATCCCGTCAAGAGATGCGGCGGCCGAATTCAAATCGGCATCGGTTACGTTTTCCTGATACAGCAGCACTTCGATAAGATGACCCGTATGGGCGAAAAGCTGAGACAAAATCACCAAATCCTGCTGCGGAAAAACATCCGCCGGCAGCCCGCACAAATCGAGCTCGCAAATAAGCGTTACGAGCGCCGAATACAATTCGAGCGCGGCTTGGCGCACTTCGCCCTTATTAAAATCGGTAAAGCGATTGTACGTTTCGGCCAGTACGGCATAGCGCGATTCAAGGTGCAATAAAAACGTTTTGAGCTGCCAGTCTTCGAGTACGTGCGCTTCGGGAATAATCCGTTTTAAAACATCGGTTCTGCTGCGGTCTTTTCGGTACAGCGAATCGTAAATGTACGCGTCGATGATAAATTCGGGAACGGGAATTCCGATTTCGGCATACAGCGTATCCGAAATGTCGATTTCAGGCTGAATTTGCCCCTTCCACAAGGGCGAATCGTACACTTCTTCGCCCTTTTTCCACAAACGGGTTTCAACGCCGTATTCGGCAAACTCGATGCCGTGCGCCTGCTCAAGAAATTCTTCCATAGAACCGCATTCGGGCGTACACAAAAGCCGCGTGTGCCCCAAATACGCAAGCGCAAGCTGCTCTTCGATGCCGGAACAGGGGCCGTAGGTGTCTATAACGTTTTGCAGGCACGAATCCATGTAGCGGTACCAAAAACTGCGCCGGTCGTCTTCGGCGGTCGATTCAAAAAGATGCGAGCGTTCCTGCTTTAAAAACGAAAGCTCGACCGTTCCCTTGTCCCAATCGACGACTTTGGCAAGCAAGCGGTCTTTGTATGCGAAATTCCAGCGCTCATAGAGCGCCTTCATATTGCACACGGTTAAATTGATTTTATTGGGAATTTCGTAATCGTTTTCGGCAAAGTTGTATTTTTCGTTGCCCGGATCGAGTGCCAAAAACTGCGGAACGTATTCTTCGCCGAACAGGCGGTACATATCCAAAATGTCGTCCGCTGCGACCGGAATACATTTTTTCGTCACGGCTTTTTTATCGGTATAAAAATTCAATTCGTGCGGAAACATTTCCGGATCGGTAAAGGGCATGCAGCGGTGCCCGACAACCAAAATGCCCTCTTGTATTTCAAACCGCGAAGGTTTTATGCTGAAGTATTCGCCCGTAAAAAGCCCGGCGCGGCTTATATAGTCGTTTCCGTTCAGCTCAAACGCCAATGGATGCGAGTCAAGATATTCGGGAATCTCGCGCACGTTCACATGAAAACCCTGCTGCAGCAAATGGCGCTGCACGGTTTTCGGCGTAAAAACGGCGATATGCACCCGCAAAAACGCGTTTACCTCTTCAAACGGAAAGTCTTCTTTAACCATGACCGTTCAATTATACCACATAAATACAAAAAGGAAAATGCGCAACTCGGTCATACAATGGCATGCCCTCGTTGCGCGAGTTTGCCGTAAGACAAATCTCGGGCAAAGAATTGTACAGGGACGTACAATTCTTTGTCGCTATTCACAGGCACTTTTTCCCCTCTCCTCATAAGCATGTGCTTTTTTCGACTTTTCGTTCATACCGGATTCCCCACGCTTGCTCAAAAATCCCCTTTTTTTATTTAAAAGCCATAAGTGTGTCAAAACAACACTTTTAACACGTGTGTTTTTGATACACTGCGCCGTTTTTGCCGTATGCGCTGCATATTTAGCGGGAAATATCCTTCGTCTGTGCCGAATATACAGCGCACATATTTACCCGCCGAAAGCCCCGTGTTAGCCGCACCGTCTTATTCCTTACTATACAATAAAATAAAAACAATCACAAAAGGCTGCGCGGTTCCGCCTACAGCTCTGCAACACATTCCCGCATTTTTCCGGCTGTAAACAAAAGTTGGCACGCTTATTGCAATATCATAAATGACGCACAGCGGCACCGCTGCAATGCGAATATAAACAAAACCAATTCAGGAGGCACAAAATGAATACCTTATCCTTTTTTAATCCGAGATTTACATCAGACCTGTTCGATGTAATCGACCGCAACTTTTCGGAATCGCCGGCCGACGGCAAAAACCGGCTGCCGCGCGTAGACGTTCGGGAAACCAAAGACGCGTACATCCTCGACATGGAACTTCCCGGCTGCACCGATAAAGACGTGCAAATCAATTTGAAAGACCGCGTGCTTTCGATAAGCTCGGCAAAAGAGCAAAAAGAAGAAAAAACCGAAGGCGACTGGCTCATTAAAGAGCGCGTGTCGAGCAACTTTTCGCGCAGCTTTACGCTCCCCGAAGACATAGACAGCGAAAAGGTTTCGGCAGGTTTCAAAAACGGCTTGTTGTCAGTCAGCATCCCGCGCAGGGCCGAAACAAAATCCCGCGCAATCGCCATAACGGCAAACTAAGGTTCCGATAAGGGGTTTAGGAGGGGAGCGGCAACATACGGCTTGCAGCTCCCCTGGCTGCAAAGGGCGGCGCGCCGGTTTTCTTTCCGGAATTCAGGTAACTTTTAAAACAGCTTTGCCGCCCTTTTCCGCCACCCCACTGCCCCGGTAAAACGTCGCAGGTTCTATTATTAAAAAGGCGTTGAGAAAACTGATAAGAGCCTTGTTGCCTTCCTCGCCTGAGATTAATGGGTGGAGGAACTTTCCTTAGAATTCCGTGCTCAACAAAAAGTCCGCCGCATGCATCGTTTTGATGCCTTTATAATTGCCGCCTGCAAAATCGTCGGTTCTTAAAACGTATTTGGGATAATTATCGTTTATTTCCAAAAGCCGGTCGTATTCACGCCGTTCCGTTTTTTCATCGGCAATGATTTGCGCAACCTGCACATAGATTTTTTCATTTTGCCGTACCGCCACAAAATCAACTTCGCCCGTTTTCGTCTTTAAAACATATACCGAGTATCCTCTGCGGCACAGCTCCAAGTACACGACATTTTCAAGGGCGGCGGCAACGCTGTTCGGATTATACCCCAAAACGCTGTAACGCAAAGCGGTATCCGCCGCGTAAAATTTTTCCTGCGTTTTCAATAATTCTTTGCCCTGCAAATCATACCGCGAACAGCGATGCAAAAGATAGGCTTTTTCCAAACTTTCCAAATAATTGTACACCGTTTCATTATCGATTTTTCTGTGTTCCGCCTTTAAATAATCGGAAATCGATTTTGCCGAAAACGTATTTCCGATATTTTGAAAAACGTATTTTACGACGCGCTCAAGCTGATCGATTTTCCGTATGCGGTTGCGCTTTACGATATCGGAAAAAATAACGGAATTATAAATATCACGAACGATTGTATATACATCTTCCTGCGAATATTTTTGAAGATGCACGGCCGGGAAACCGCCCGAGCGAATGTATAAGGCAAGCTCTTTTTTCGGATCATCCGGCATGTCATACGCCGCTTTAAAAGAAAGATATTCGACAAACGACAGTGTAAAAACCTTAAAACTTATATACCGTCCCGTCAAATAAGTGGATATTTCCGACGACATCATGCGCGAATTCGATCCGGTTACATAAATATCGACATCACAGTCCGCCGCCAAAGAATTCACGGCTCTTTCCCATCCGTCTATTTCCTGTACTTCATCCAAAAAAAAATATGTTTTTTCCTTGGCGCACACGCGGCTCTTAAGTTTCTCGAACAGGTGCTTTGCCGTCATGGCTTCATATTCCATCGAATCGAAGCGGAAACCGACAATGCGCTCTTCGTCTATATTGCGCTCCGATATGAGTTTTTGTCTAACCATGTTAAGAACGGTGGACTTTCCGCAGCGCCGGACTCCCGTAAGAATCTTTACAAAGGGCGTGTCCGCATAGCGCAGTATTTTGTCCGTGTATGCAGGTCTTTCAATCATGCCGGTACCTCGACTATAGTATAACCGCAAAATTCATTAAAAATCAATACTTTTGCGGTTATAACCGGAAAAACTCAGTAAAAATTGCGGTTTTTGCGGGTACAGACGGCAGCTCCCCCGCTAGCGGATATCTTCGACAACGGCACCTGTGTCTTTTAAGATATTTTGCAAAGCGTCTTTTTTTAAGCCGGAAACCTTTACCATGCAGCGCCGGTGTTTTACGTCTTCGCCTTCGGCAGTTACAAGCGACACGATGTTCCCGTCCGAGTCGGCAATGGCTTTTGCAAGGCGCGCGATTTGACCCGGTTTTTCATCGAGCGAAAATGTGGCGCGCACTCCCTGATGGCGGGCGCCGAACATATCTACAAAGGCGTGGAAGAGATCTTTTTCGGTAACGATGCCGACTAAAAGGCTGCCGCGCATAACGGGCAGACAGGTAATGTCTTTATCGGCCATAATGCGCGCGGCTTCTTCAACCACTTCCGTTTCCTGCACGATGCTTACGTCTTTTTCCATTATTTTTTTGACTGTAAGTTTCGACAGCAAATAGCTTATTTCGTACATGTCCAGCGTCGTAGCGGGCGACGGGCCGGCTTTAAGTAAATCTTTTTTTGTAACAATTCCTACAAGGTTATCGTTTTTATCCAAAACGGGGAATTTGCTCACCCCTTCCTTTGACATAAGCGCTTTAACGTCGTTTACGGACATATCGGGAGCAATACACACCGGATTTTTAGTCATAACATCGGCAACAATCATACTTCCTTCCTTTTATCCGCCTAAATATGCTTTTTTTACCGATTCGTCTTTTATAAGCGAAGACGCTTCGGCGGTTTTTACGACGGATCCCGTTTCCAGAATATACGCTCTGTGCGCAATATTCAAGGCCTTAAACGCGTTTTGCTCAACCAATAAAATCGTCGTGCCCTCGGCATTGATTTCTTTAATTATCGAAAAAATTTCATCGACCAAAATAGGGGCAAGCCCCATGGACGGTTCGTCGAGCAGGAGCAACTTGGGCTTCGACATAAGAGCGCGCCCCATAGCAAGCATTTGCTGCTCCCCGCCGGAAAGCGTGCCACCCGTTTGACGGATGCGCTCCTTTAAGCGGGGAAAAAGCGTAAACACTTTTTCCATATCGCTTTTTATACCGCTGCGGTCTGTTCGCGTATAAGCGCCCAACTCGAGGTTTTCGTGAACGCTCATGTTTGCAAAAATACGCCGGCCTTCCGGCACTTGGATAAGTCCTGTGCGGACTATGGAGTCGGGCGCGAGGCGGGTTATGTCCTGCCCCTCAAACATAACGGTTCCGCGTGTTTTTTTTACGATATTCGACAATGCGTGAAGCGTCGTCGTTTTTCCCGCTCCGTTCGAACCGATAAGGGAAATTATTTCGCCTTCATTCACTTCAAACGAAATGCCGTGCAAAGCTTCTATTGCGCCGTAATGTACGGTTAAATCTGTTACCTTAAGCATCGGAAGCGGCCTCCCCGCCCAAATAAGCTTTTATAACCGCGGGATTTTTTTGAATGTCCGCAGGTTTCCCTTCGGCAATAATCCGGCCGTAATCGAGCACAATGAGCCGCTCGCAAATTCCCATAACCAAATTCATATCGTGTTCTATAAGCAAAATCGTAAGGCCGAATTCCTTGCGGATAAACGCGATAAGCTGCATAAGCTCGGCCGTTTCCTGCGGATTCATTCCGGCAGCCGGTTCGTCCAAAAGTAAAAGCAAAGGATTGGCTGCCAAAGCGCGGCAAATTTCAAGCTTGCGCTGTTCGCCGTACGGAAGATTTTTTGCAAGTTCGTCTTTTTTATCCGCCATTTTGAACAGCGACAAAAGAGAACCGGCCTTTTCCTTCATGTGCTGTTCGTCTTTGTAAAAGCGACCCGTGCGCAGCACCACGTCGAATGGGTTTACCTTGCGGCTCCCGTGCAGGGCAATGCGGATATTGTCTTCAGCGCTCAAATTGCCGAACAGGCGGATATTTTGAAAGGTGCGTGCAATGCCGATGCGGTTCAATTTATCGCTCGAAAGCTTTTCGACGCTGTGCACGCGCCGTTTTTTGTCCCAAAAGTCGATGCTGCCTTCGGTAGGCATATATATGCCCGAAAGCATATTGAACACCGTTGTTTTTCCGGCGCCGTTCGGCCCGATTAAGCCGACCAGTTCGCCCTTATTCAACATGCAGGAAAAATTGCTCACCGCGCGCAAACCGCCGAACACGATGGAAATATCGTTTACCTGCATGAGCAATGTGCTATTGTCCATCGGAGGCCTCCGTTTTTGCGCGGTTTTTTAAGCTGCTGCGCGTCATAAGGCAAACCTTGTCCCACAGCGCAACAAAGGAAAGTTCTTTCATACCCAAAAGTCCCTGCGGCCGGAACAGCATAACAAAGATTAAAATCAAGGGATAAATAAGCAGCCGGAAGTCTTTTAGGAAGCGCAAAAATTCCTGCAAAAAAGTAAGCACAAAGGAGGCGATAACGGAACCGGTTAAAGAGCCCATACCGCCGAGAACGACAAAAATCAAGTAGTCGATGCTTCGGTTAAAGGATGCGAGGTCGGGTTTTATAAAGCCGATAAAGGGCGCATACAAAGCGCCGCCGATGCCAGCGATAAAAGAGGCGATCACAAAGCCGATCATTTTATAGCGGAATACGCCGATGCCGCTTGAAGATGCGGCGATCTCGTCTTCGCGCACGGCAAGAATCGCCCTGCCGTAGGTTGAACGCAAAAAATTTTGCACTAAAGCGATAATCAATATTAAAGAGCCGATGATAACCAGCCACGAAAGTTCGGGCGACAACGAAAGCAGTACCGCTGCCGGAGCGGTAAAACGCTTGCCGTTCGCGCCGCCGGTAATCTGTTTAAAATTGATTAAAAATACGCGTATGATTTCGCCGAAGCCGAGCGTTACGATCGCAAGGTAGTCGCCCGTAAGCTTTAAAGTCGGAAAACCTATCAAAAAGCCGGCGAAGGCGGTTATAAGGCCTGCGGCAAAAATCGCGAGCGGCAAAGGAAAACCCGCCGTTTCGGTTAAGATAATAGCCGAATACGCTCCGATCGCCATAAAACCGGCTTGTCCGAGCGAAAGCTGACCGGTAATGCCGCACACGATGTTGACGCTGATCGCCATAACGGCATTGATGCCGCCGAGCGTGATGATCTGCGCCGTGTACGCGTCGATAACGGAAAAATGTATTAAAACCGTCGGAAGCAATAAAAAAAACAAAGCAAAGGCCGCGGGTACGGCCGTATTTTTAAAAGAACGGACGCCTTTTGCCATAATCACACCTTTTCACGCTTTGTACTGCCCATAAGGCCTGTCGGCTTAACCAGCAGTATGATAATTAAAATTGCAAACGATATGGCATCGGCAAATTGGGAAGATAAAAAGCCCTTTGTAAACGTTTCGGCAATGCCGAGGATATAACCGCCGAGCATGGCGCCCGGAACCGATCCGATGCCGCCCAAAACCGCGGCCACAAAGGCTTTTAAGCCCGGCATGGTTCCCATAACCGGCTCAACTTGCGGGTAGGCGGTCGCATACAAAATACCGCCGGCTGCAGCAAGAACGGCGCCGAGCGCAAAGGTAAACGCAATCGTTTTATCGACCGAAATTCCCATAAGGCTTGCCGCCTGCATGTCGAACGATACCGCACGCATTGCCTTTCCCGTTTTTGTTTTGTTGATAATATAATTGAGCACAATCATCAAAAAAGCGGATAAAAGAATAACGATGAGGTCGATATTCGAAACGGAAATCGATCCTATATCGATGTTGACGGTTTGCGGCGTCGGGTACTGGCGGGGTTCGGGTCCCATAAAAGGAAGAACGCGCGCACCGTTTTGCAAAATCAGCGAAACGGCGATCGCCGTAATCAGCGAATTAAGACGGGGCGCACTTCTCAGCGGACGGTACGCAAAGCGTTCTATTAAAACGGCGATTAAAGCGCACATCGCCATAGCGAAAATAAAAGCAATCAACAAGAATACGGGAGTTGCGCCCCACGACGCCAAAATAAAGAAGCCGCAATATGCCCCGACCATAAGAACATCGCCGTGCGCAAAGTTAATCAACTTTACGATACCGTAGACCATCGTATAGCCTAAGGCGATAAGGGCATACATGCTGCCAAGCGACAAACCGTTGACAAGCTGCCGAATAATCATATTGCCGACTTCCATAGCTACTCCCTCACTCCTGCACCGATAAATAAATCTTTTTAGGGATTGACGGTCGCTTTATACACCGGAGCGATTTTGCCGTCTTTTTTAACGATTTCCATCATAACGGCCGATTTAATCGGGTTGCGGTTTGCGTCGAAGGTCAAATTGCCGGTTACATAGGTACCGTTTGTCTTTGCAAGCGCGTCGCGCAAAGCGGTCGAATTCGTCGTCGTACCGGCTTTTTCGGCGGCGTCTTTCAACAAATAGACGCAATCGTACGCCAGCGCCGCAAAAGAAGTCGGGTTCGCATGATAGCGCGCAGTATAAGCCGCAACGAATTTGCGTACAAGCGGTTCGGTTGAATCTCCCGCATAGTGGTCCGAATAAAAGCCCTTAAGAATTTCATCGCCCGCATTATCGACAAGACCGCCCCAGCCGTCGCCGCCGACGATTTCCGTATTTATGCCCTGAGAACGCAGCTGTTTTGCGATAAGCGAAACAACTCCGTAGTAATCGGGCAAATACACGACATCAGGGTTTGCACTTTTAATCTTCGTCAACTGAGCCCTAAAGTTTTTATCGCCGGTGCCGTACGATTCGGCGGCAACAATAGTTCCGCCCGCTTTTTCAAAAGCGATTTTAAAGTTTTCATATAAACCGACCGAATAATCGTTCGCCACGTCGTACAAAACGGCAGCGCGTTTTTTGCCCAAATTCTGTGCGGCAAAGCGGCCGCCGACCGTTCCCTGAAACGGGTCGATAAAACACGCACGGAACACAAAGTCGCCCGCGCTCGTTATGCTCGGAAGCGTCGCCGCGGGAGCAAGCAAAACCACCTTTTGCGCTTGCGCCAAAGAAGTAATGGCGGCTGTTGCTCCGGACGTAAGGGAACCGATTATAACCTTTACCTTATCTTTTGTAACCAATTTTTTATACGCGTTGACCGTTTTTTCGGGGTTGCCTTCGTCGTCTTCCGAAATAAGCACAACCTGTTTGCCGCCAATACCGCCTGCGGCGTTTATTTCGGCAATGGCAAGTTCTATACCGTTGCGCGCTTCAATACCGTATACGGCAACCGGTCCCGAAAGGGGAAAAATTCCGCCGATCGCAAAGGTGTCGGCCTTTTTTGCGCCGCAAAAAAACAAGAGCGCCGCAAGACACAGCAGAGCGCCGGCAGCAGCTTTTAATTTCGTTTTCATACTAAACCTCCATAATCTCCGCAATTTACAAGAACATGTAAATAAGAATTTTATTATACAAATAAAAAAACGCCATGTCTATAGTTAAACTGTAGTTATACTGAAGTTTTTTACGTATACTAAAAACCCGTAGATGCCGGCAGTCGATTCCACGATCGGTTTCTCCGCCGATTCTGCTGCGGCCGCAAAAAAAAGAGAGGCACCGAGAACTTTCATTCCCGTTCCTCTCTTTTTCACGCCCGGCAGAATGTACCGATTTATATAACCGCGCTTTTGCCGTTTTTAATGGCGGCATTGCAGAATTTGCACACGGCAATTTTCTGCCCTTCAACTTCGTGTTCGTACAGCGTTTTTATATTTTCTTTTTTACAGCGTCCGCAAACGCCGCGTCCGTGATTCGCTAAAGAGCGGATGCCTTTGCCGCGATGTGATTTCGACATAATTCCTCCATAAATGTGCGGGTTTGCAAGACAAACCCGGAATAAAAAGCAGCGGCACCGCATAGAGCGGTTCCCGCGCGCCGGCGTCAGTCGGCTTTTTTCTCGACGCTTTTCGGAGAAGCATCACCCGAAGCGGCTTTTCCGGCAGTCTTTTTTGCACCGGCTTTAGGCTTCTCCGCTTTTGCGGCTTTAGGTTTATCCGTTTTAGCGGCAGCTTTTTCCTCAGGTGCTTTCGCCTTGCCCGAAGCCGAATCTTTTGCCGTCTTGGCTTTCGGCTTTGCATCGGCCTTAGCCTTGGGTGCGGCTTTGGCACTTTTTTCGTCTTTTTTTGCGTCTTTATCTTTTGAAGAGGTGTCGAGTTTGTAATCCACCAATTCAAGAATGACCAAGTCCGCCGCATCGCCCTGGCGGAAACCCAACTTTAAAATACGGGTGTAGCCGCCGTTGCGTTCTTTCATGCGCGGTCCGATATCGGTAAACAATTTTGCCAAAATTACTTCGTCGGCGATAAAGCGCGCCGCTTGACGGCGGTTATGAACGCTGTCGATTTTGCTTCGCGTAATAAGTTTTTCCGCAGCTTTACGCACTTCAAGCGCCTTAGCCTTTGTCGTCGTGATCCGCTCGTATCTGAACAGCGACGTTACCATGTTCCGCGACATTGCCCGGCGGTGAGACGCCGTGCGGGAAAGGGGATTAAATCCGTTTTTATGATTCATCTGATTCTTCCTTTTTCTTCGTTAAATTTACCGCATTTTTCAGATGACTGTAATCCGTCATACCGAGATTAAGGTTCCATTCAAGGAGTTTATCCTTGATTTCGGACAAACTTTTTTTGCCGAAGTTGCGGGTTTTGGCAATATCGTCTTCCGTCTTTTTCGTCAGTTCGCCGATTGTATGGATGTTGGCATTTTTCAGACAGTTCGAAGAGCGCACCGAAAGTTCGAGTTCTTCAACCGGCGTGTTCAAAAGCTGTTTGATTCTCTCGTCGCCTTCGTCGATTTCGTCGCCGCGTCCGATTTCGCTGTCGTTAAAATTGATAAAAATCGAAAAATGATCTTTTGCAATTTTCGCGGCTTCGGCAAGGGCGTCTTCGGGACTGATGCTGCCGTCCGTCCATATTTCCATAACGAGCTTATCGTAATCGTTGCGCTGACCGACGCGGCAGGGCTCGATTGCGTATTTTACCTTCGATATGGGCGTAAAGATCGCATCCATCGGAATGGTTCCGACCACTTCTATGTAGCGCTCGTTTTCTTCGGCGGGAACATAGCCGCGTCCCAAATCGACTTGAATTTCGAATTCGAGGTGGGCATTGTCCATCATCGTAAAAACATGCACGCCCTTCGACATCACTTGAAGCTGGGGAGCGCGTTCGAACATATCGCCGGAAACTTTTCCCGGCCCTTTAAATTCAAATAAAAACGTTTCCTGTTCCGTATCGCCGTCAAGCTTTAAACGGATTTGCTTCAGGTTATTCAGTACTTCCAGCGCATCTTCAACCACATCGGGAATGCTTTCGAATTCGCTGGAAATAACGTGGGGAACGCCGTCGGTATCATACGACGTGATACGGACCGACGTAACCGCATATCCTTGAATACTGGAAAGCAGCACCCGGCGCAGCGTATTTCCGACCGTAGTACCGAAACCGGGCTCGAAGGGATAAGCGATAAACTTTCCGTAGTTCGGATTCGTTTCAATATGCTCAAATGTAATCCCTTTCGGTGTTTTAAATCCCTGCAACAGATTTTTACGGGCCATCGGGACTCCTTATCGTTTCGAATAAAGCGCGATTACGGATCGCTTTTGCAAGCAAAATCCGTTACATCGGCTCGCTGCGGCTTCGGCCGAAACCGTGCGCCGCATCGCATTTATATAGTAAACCGGAAAAATTTTCCGATTACATACGGCGTGTTTTGCGCGGGCGGCAGCCGTTATGGGGAATCGGCGTAACATCGCTGATGGATTTTACTTTTAAGCCGAGGGCACCCAAAGAACGGACGGCAGATTCTCTGCCGACGCCCGGACCTTTTACAAAAACGTGAACTTCGCGCAAGCCGTAGCTTACCGCCCTTTGTACGGCGGTTTCGGCTACCGTTTGAGCGGCAAAGGGCGTCGATTTTTTTGCGCCCCTAAAGCCCAATCCGCCGGAAGAAGCCCACGAAAGCGCGTTTCCCTGCAAATCGGTAATGGTAATAATCGTGTTGTTAAACGTCGCTTGAATATAGACATTACCTTCGTATACGGTCTTTTTTTCTTTCCGTTTTTTTACAGTCGCCATTTATACTGCCTCCACCTTATTTCTTCTTGCCGGCAACGGTCTTTTTCTTACCTTTGCGGGTACGTGCGTTTGTGCGGGTGCGCTGTCCGCGGACAGGAAGCCCTTTTCTGTGCCGAAGGCCGCGATAGCAGCCGATATCCATAAGGCGTTTAATATTCAATCCGATTTCGGAGCGCAAACGTCCTTCGACCTTGTATTCACCGTCGATGAGCGTACGCAAAGCCGCAACTTCGTCCTGAGAAAGATCGTTCATCATGCGTTCCGGATCTATTTTCGTTTTCGTACAGATTTCGGCAGCCGAAGAACGTCCGATTCCGTAAATATACGTCAATGCAATATTGACATGTTTATTAGGGAGGTCAACTCCCGCAATTCGAGCCATTCAACTACTCCTTGGGCTCAGCCCTGGCGCTGTTTATGCTTAGGGTTGGAACAAATAATCCGGACAACGCCGGCTCTTTTGATTACCTTGCATTTGTCGCAAATAGGCTTTACACTTGTTCGTACTTTCATAGTAACTCCTGTTTTAACTAAACGCTGTGCTACAGATTGCGCGAGCGCAGTCTTCCTTTTTTTACCAAACCGTCATGGTGGTGCATTTTGAGCAGCGCTTCAATTTGGCTCATTGTATCCAAATCGACACCGACTAAAATCAAAAGCGAAGTACCGCCCATAAGCATGGAAATACTTTGCGGAAAGCCGAACGCGTTTTGAATAACGGTCGGAATAACCGCAATAATCGCAAGGTACAAAGAACCGGGCAGCACAAGCCGATTCAAAACCTTTTGCATATATTCTTCCGTTTTGTCCGTTCTGATGCCGGGAATCGAACCGCCGTTTTCCCGAATATTTTTTGCGATTTCGGTGGGGTTTAAAGTTACCTGTGTATAAAAATACGCAAAAAATATAATCAAAAGCACAAGCAAAACATTATACAGCAAACCTGCAGGCGAAAGCACGGCCGCAACCCTGCTCAGCCAGCGCACGTTCGGCCCCAAACTGGAAGCAATCTGCAAGGGGAACGTTAAAAACGAAGAAGCAAAGATGATCGGAATAACGCCCGACGGATTGATTTTAAAAGGAATGTACATGCTTTGGCCGCCGTACATTTTGCGGCCGATAACGCGCTTTGCATAGTGAACGGGGATTTTGCGCTCGCCCTGCTGTTCGTACACGACAAAGGCGATAATGGCGACAAACATCACGAGCACGACAACGCTTTTTACAAGCATTTGGCTGCCCTGCTCATTTATGAGTTTTCCCAATTCATACACGGCCGAAGGAAGACGGGCAACGATACCGGCAAAGATAATCATCGAGATTCCGTTGCCGATTCCGCGTTCCGTTATTTGTTCACCCAGCCAAATCGTTATCATGGTACCCGTAGTAACGGTCAAAACGAAAAGCATTCTGAACAAAACGCCGTTCGAAATAACAACGGCGCCGGGAACGTAATACGCGTAAGCCGTAAGAGCCGAAGCCTGCAAAATACACACGAATACCGTGCCGATTCTCGTCCATGCCTGAAACTTTTTTTGACCGCCGTCTTCCTGTACAATCCGTTTTAAGCTCGGAAAAATAATCAGCGCAAGCTGCATGATAATCTGAGTCGAAATGTAGGGCATAACGCCGAGCATAAATACCGAAAAGTTTGAAAAAGCGCCGCCGGCAAAAAAGTCCATATAATCCACAAAGGGATTGCCCTTCGTCAGCGAAGAAAAATACGCCGTCAACGCATGAGGGCTAATTCCCGGTACGGTCAGTACGCTGCCGAGTCTGAAAACGGCAAGAATTATTACGGTAAAAAAGACGCGGTCGCGCAGTTCCTTTACCCTAAACATATTGACAATAGGATTATTCGCCATAATACACCCGCCGGATTACTCGCCGGAAACGGAAACGCTTCCGCCGGCTTTTTCTATTTTTTCTTTTGCTCCCGCGGAAACCTTATCCGCGCAAACAGTCAGCTTTTTATCGACATCGCCGTTTCCGAGAATTTTCACCAAAAGCGCCGATTTTTTCAAAAGACCTTTTTCGATGAGCGATTCGCGATTAACGGTATCGCCTTCGGCAAATTTCGCGGCGATAAGCTCAAGGTTTACGACCGCATATTCTTTGCGGTACGGATAATTCGAAAAACCGCGGCGCGCGATGCGGCGGTACAGCGGCATTTGACCGCCTTCAAAACCGACATAGGTTTTTCCGCCGGAACGGGATTGTTGTCCCTTATTGCCGCGGCCGGCAGTCGTTCCTCTTCCGGAAGACGAGCCTCGGCCGACGATGCGCTTTTTTTTGTTCGCACCCTGAGGCGCGGAAAGAACTAATTCAGACATCATATCTCCTCAACTTTTACCAAATGAGAAACGGATGCAACCATGCCTAAAACGGACGGGGTCGGTTCCTGCTCCACAAAAGAGTCGATCTTCTTTAATCCCAAACAACGGACGGTCGCCCGCTTTGCGGGTTTTTGCCCGATCGTGCTTTTTACAAGCGTTATTTTAATTTTTTTCGCTTTAGCCATTGTTTAACCCCACATATCCTTTAAATGTTTGCCCCGGTTTTTTGCAACCGTTGCGGCATCCATAAGGTTTTCAACCGCTTTAAAGGTCGCGCGCACTACGTTAACCGACGCGTTCGAACCGAGCGATTTGGACATAACATCGGTAGCGCCGGCCGCTTCCATAATAGCGCGCACCGGACCGCCGGCTATAATACCTGTTCCCGAACAGGCGGGAATCAAAAGTACGGAAGAGCCTTTAAACTTTGCGGCACTTTCGTGCGGCAAGGTTCCGTGCCGCAGCGGCACCGTAATCATATTGCGCTTGGCCTTATCGATACTCTTTTTAATCGCTTCGGTAACGTCGTTCGCTTTGCCGAACCCGTAGCCGACGCGGCCCTTTTGATCGCCGACAACCGTCAACGCGGAAAAGGAAAAGCGGCGGCCGCCCTTTACGACTTTGGCGGTACGGTTCAGTTTTACAAGTTTTTCAACAAATTCTTTTTGCTGATCTCTATCATGATTTCTCTGGTGTTCCATAGCTTCTCCTAGAATACGATTCCGGCTTTGCGGGCGCCGTCGGCAATGGCTTTTACTACGCCATGGTAGAGGTAACCGTTACGGTCGAACACAACCGTCGTAATTTTCTTTTCGGAAAGACGCTTACCCATCGCTTCGCCGATGGTTTCGCCGCCCTTGATATTGGGTTTAAGCGATGCGAAATCTTTTTCCAATGTGGAAACGGACGCAAGCGTTTTGCCTTCGTCGTCGTCGATAACCTGTACGTACAAATTGCAATTACTTTTCGTAACGGTCATACGGGGACGATCTGCCGTTCCGCGCAGGTGTTTCCGAATATGAATTTTCCTTTTTAAGCGTTTCCGATTTTTATCGTTTAATTTCTTAATCATAGCAAACACCCTTATTTTACGCCGGCCTTACCGACTTTGCGTTTAATGGTTTCGGTTTCGTAGCGCACGCCCTTGCCCTTGTACGGCTCCGGTTTGCGCAAACGGCGCAGCTGCGAAGCAAACTCGCCCACAAGCTGTTTATTGATACCCGTTATGCTGATCTTTCCCTGAGCGTCCGCCGTAACGGTTAAACCTTCCGGAATAACCGCAATAAAATCGGTGGAATACCCGAGATTCATAATCAGCATCTTTCCCTGTACTTCGGCGCGGAAACCGACACCGTTTATGATAAGGCTTTTTGTAAAGCCGTCGGTTACGCCGATCACCATATTCCGTATAAGGCTGCGGTACAAACCGTGAGCGGCACGCGCGTTTTTCGTATCGTTCATTCTCGTAACAACCGCTTTACCCTCTTCAATATCGATTTTTACCAAATCGTTGTAATCCTGGGTAAGCTTTCCCTTGGGGCCTTCAACGGTAATAAGGTTACCGCCGGCCGTTAATTTTACTCCCGCCGGAATGGCTACGGGAAGTTTTCCTATTCTCGACATACTTCCTTTCTCCTTACCAGACGGTGCAAATCAATTCGCCGCCGACCATCTTTTCGGCCGCTTTTTTACCGGTTGTAACACCGGCAGACGTCGATACGATGACCGTTCCGTACCCGTTATATACACGGGGCAAATCTTTGTATCCGGCATACACGCGGCGTCCGGGTGTTGAAACCTTTTGCAAATCGTGAATAACCGGCACGTTTTCATCATCATATTTAAGGAAGATACGGATAACATTGCTGCTATCCTGCGCAACCTTTTTAAAGTTTTTAATATAGCCTTCCGTTTTTAAAATCTTTACGATTTCCAGTTTTAATTTGGATGTGGGCACGTCAACTTTTTCGTGGCGCGCTCTTACTGCATTCCGAACTTTGGTAAGCATATCTGCGATGGGGTCTGAAACACTCATACTGTACTCCTGCCTTCTACCAACTGGATTTTGTAACGCCCGGTAACAGGCCTTCACTGGCTAACTTGCGGAAACAAAGACGACACATCTTGTATTTCCGTAAATATCCGCGGGGGCGGCCGCATATCTTGCACCGGTGCACCAATCTGGTGCTGTACTTCGGCGTGCGGGCGGCTTTAATAATCATTGACTTTTTTGCCATGCTCTCCTCACTTCCTAAAAGGCATTCCGAACTTGGTAAGCAAAGCGCGCGCATCGCTGTCGGTGTTTGCACTTGTTACGATACTGATATTCATACCGGAAATGCGCTCGATCTTATCGAAGTCAATTTCGGGGAAAATAATTTGTTCCGTAATACCAAGAGAATAATTTCCGTGTCCGTCGAATCCGTTCGGATTGACGCCGCGGAAGTCTTTAACGCGGGGTAAAGCGACATTGATAAGGCGGTCCAAAAATTCATACATATAGGCGCCTCTCAAGGTTACCATTACACCTACTTCGTTGCCCTCACGGAGTTTAAAGTTTGCGATACTCTTTTTAGCCTTTGTTTTCACAGCTTTTTGACCGGTAATAAGAGTGATATCGGTCACTGCGGCATCAAGGAGTTTCTTATTTGTGAGAGCTTCGCCGACGCCCATGCTTACCACAACTTTTTTCAGTGCGGGAACTTGCATAACGGACGTATAACCGAGCTCTTTAAAAAGCTCGGGAGCGATTTTGTCTTTATAGACTTTCTTAAGCCGGGGTACGTAATTGCTCATTACAGGGTATCTCCACATTTACGGCAAACACGAATCTTTTTATCGCCGTCGATTTTATATCCGATTTTGGTAGGACCGCATTTTTTGCACACGATCGCTACGTTTGAAATATGCAGCGGGGCTTCAACTTCGGCAATACCGCCTCTGTCCTGCTGATTACGTTTTTTCATCGCCTTTTTTACGATATTGCAGCCGGCAACAATAACGCGGTCTTTATCGCGGATCACGCGGATAATGTTTCCGCGCTTACCCTTATCTTTTCCGGCGATGATTTCCACTTGATCGTCTTTACGAATCTTGAATTTCTTTTCCATAAATCAATAACTCCTCAAGACCCGTTACAGAACTTCCGGGGCCAGCGATACGATTCTCATATAATCCATGTCGCGGAGCTCGCGGGCTACCGGACCGAATACGCGTTTACCCTTGGGATTGTTCGCCGCATCGACAATAACACAGGCATTGTCGTCAAAACGGATATAAGTACCGTCGGAACGGCGGTATTCCTTTGCGATGCGCACGATAACGGCTTTTTCAACCGATCCCTTTTTAATGGCGGAAGTAGGAATGGCATCCTTTACCGCTACAACGATAACGTCGCCGATACTTGCATATCTGCGCTTCGAGCCGCCGATAACTTTAATACACTGAACGACCTTTGCACCGGAGTTATCGGCTACGTTCAAATTTGTCTGCATTTGAATCATACATTACTCCTTATTTGGCCTGTTCAATAATTTCGGCAAGCCGCCAGCACTTTTCGCGGCTTAAAGGCCTGCACTCGACAATGCGCACGCGGTCGCCGATGTGGGCGCTGTTGCTTTCATCGTGCGCTTTGCATTTTTTGACGCGCGTTACATACTTTTTATAAAGTCTGTGCAGCTTTTTTGTCGAAACCGACACGACGATGGTTTTATCCATTTTGTCGCTGGTTACGATTCCGACAAAAGAACGTTTCGACTTCTTTTTTTGCACTGCTTGTTCTTCCACGGGTCAACTCCTACTTATCCAAACCGGCAATTTCCTTTTGCCGGATCAACGTATTTACGAGCGCTATTTCGCGGCGCATGGTACGCTTTTGAATCGGTTTATCCACATGGCCGACCGCCATTTGAAACCGGAAATCCATATACTTTCTTTTAAGCTCATTCCGTTTTGCAACAAGCTCGGAATAAGACAGTTCTTTGTTTTTTTTCTCTTTTGCCATTTACAATACCTCTTACTCCACCGCATTACGGTAAGCCACTTTCGTTTTTATCGGAAGTTTACTTCCCGCAAGCTTGATTGCCTGTTCGGCCAAGCTTATATCGACGCCGCCGATTTCAAACAATATCTGACCGGGTTTGATTACCGCCGCCCAAAATTCGGGGGCGCCCTTTCCCTTACCCATGCGGGTGTCGGCCGGTTTTTTTGAAACGGGCTTATCCGGGAATACCCGGATCCACACTTGACCGTTACGGTTTATTTTACGGTTCAACGCGACACGGGCGGCTTCTATATGTTTTGCCGAAAGCCACACGGGCTCCAGCGCAACCAAAGCAATGTTGCCGAAATCGATATGACAGCCGCGCGTAGCGTTGCCCTTTATTCTTCCGCGCTGCACTTTGCGGTGCAAAACTCTTTTAGGACTCAACGCCATACTTAACTCCTTTCTACCGCAGCGGAATCGGCCGCGCCTTCGGCTTTAGCGGCCGCATCTTCGGCTTTGGCGGCTGCCTGCTTTTTCACCGCATTTTCATCGGAAGCGGCTGCAGCTTGCGGGCTTTTTTTGCCCCGCACATCGTTCTTTTTACCGGAGCGTTCCGCGGACGAAAAATCTTTGCGTTCGGGCCGGTCGCGGCGCTTTTTCAAAAGCTGGCCGGCATCCTCGTTTTGTTCGCGGCCGTACATCATTCCGTTGTACACCCACACTTTTACGCCGATTTTACCGAAAGTGGTAAGCGCTTCAGCAAAGCCGTAATCGATATCGGCACGCAGAGTATGAAGAGGAACGCGTCCTTCTTTATGCTCTTCGGTGCGCGACATTTCCGAACCGCCCAAACGGCCGCTTATGCGGATTTTTACGCCCTGAGCACCGGTTTTTATTGCGCTCGAGCAGGATTGCTTTAAAGCTTTGCGGAACGAGCCGCGGTTTACCAGCTGGCGTGCAACGTTTTGCGCAACAAGTGCGGCGTTTATTTCCGCGCGTTTGATTTCTTTGATTTTAATCTGAATCTTTTTCGTCAAATGCTTTTGGATTTCCGCACCGATTTTTTCGATATTGGCACCTTTAATGCCGATAATAACTCCGGGGCGCGCCGTATGAATAACAATGGTAACACGCTGCGGATGACGCACAATTTCAATATCGGCGATATCGGCATTTTTGCACTCAGGCAAATCCTGAATCATTTTTCTGATTTTCAGATCTTCGAGCACCAAATCGGCATATTCGCGAGGATCCGCATACCAGCGGGACTGCCACGTTTTATTTATTCCCAAACGCAATCCGATAGGGTTTACTTTTTGTCCCATTTTATTCCCCCGCCTTTTCAGCTACAACAACGGTAATATGACACATACGCTTTAAAAGCATATCCGCACGTCCTTTGCCGCGGAACCACACTCTTTTCAAACGGGGACCTTCGTCAATCCGAATTTCCTTCACGTAGAGCATATCTTCATCGAGTTTTTTGTTTAACGAAAGGGCATTGGATACCGCCGATTTAACGGTACCGCGGATAAGTTTTGCCCCTTTTTGAGGCATATTCTCAAGAATAGCCATCGCTTCAGAACACGTTTTCCGCTTAATAACATTCGCTACTGGACGAACCTTTGTAGGAGATGCCACAAGGAACTTTGTTACGGCTCTGTATCCGTTTGTTTCAACCATAGCAACCACCTACCTATTTTTCGACTTTTTTATCGGAACCCGCATGTCCGCGGAAAATACGGGTCGGCGAAAATTCGCCCAGCTTATGACCGACAAGGTTTTCCGTTACATACACGGGCACCCACGACTTGCCGTTATATACGGAAATGGTGTTTCCAACCATTTCGGGAATAATAGTCGAACAGCGGGAATACGTTTTAATCATCTTCCTGTCCGCCGCTTTATTCATTTCGATTACTTTTTTGTACAGGCTTTTTTCAATAAAAGGCCCTTTTTTAACAGATCGTGACACGGTATTCTCCTCTGCTACTTCTTGCGGCGGGTAACAATAAAGTTGTTAGACACCTTCCGCTTTTTGCGGGTTTTGTATCCGCGACAAGGCTGACCCCACGGGGTAACCGGATTGCGTCCCTTTCCGGCGCCTTCACCGCCTCCGAGCGGGTGATCGACCGGGTTCATGGCCATACCGCGAACCGAAGGTCTGATTCCCAGCCACCTGCTGCGCCCGGCTTTACCGAGCTGAACGTTCATGCGGTCTTCGTTACCGACAACACCGATCGTCGCATAGCACTTTTTGTGTACGCGGCGCACTTCGCTTGAAGGCAGGCGCAAAGAAACGTAATCGCCCTCTTTTGCCGCAACAAGCGCACTCGCACCGGCGGAGCGGGCCAACTGACCGCCCTTGCCGAGCGTCAATTCGATGTTGTGAACCGTAAATCCTACCGGAATGGCTTCCAAAGGAAGCGCGTTCCCAACCGTAGGAGATGCGTTTTCACCCGAAAGTATTTTTTGCCCGACAGTCAATCCCTGAGGCGCGATAATATAGCGCTTTTCGCCGTCGGCATAAAAAATCAAAGCAATGTTGGCGCTGCGATTCGGATCGTATTCGATAGTCCGCACCGTACCCGGAATTCCGTGCTTATCGCGTTTAAAATCAATATCTCTGTATCTGCGTTTGTGACCGCCGCCCTGATGCCTTACCGCAATACGGCCGCCGGCACCGCGTCCGCCGCGGGAAGAAATACCCTTTGTCAAGCTCTTTTCGGGCTTGTCGGCGGTTAATTCATCCTTCCGCAGGTCTACACGTCCGCGAGTCCCTGCGGTTATCGGCTTATATAATTTAAGAGCCATTAGGATCCCCTTTTATACGGCCGAAGGCTACACGCCTTCGAAAACCTTGATAACTTCGCCAGGCGCCAGCTTGACGATAGCCTTTTTCCAACTGGAAGTTCTGCCGGAGCGGTAACGCACCCGCTTCATCTTTCCAAACACATTCATCGTAGTACAGCCGGCAACTTTTACATTAAAAAGCCTGCGCACCGCTTCTTTTATTTCAAGTTTTGTTGCGCTCGAGTGCACTTTAAATACGTACTTTCCTTGTTCGCGCAACTCGGTCGCCTTTTCCGACGATACAGGCGCAATAATTATATCTTCGTAGATCATTATTCGGCCTCCCGTTTATAAAACTCGGACAAGTTTTTCGCCGCACTTTCAAGCATTAACACTTTTTTCCCGTAAAAAAGGTCGTGCGCCCGAAGCCGGTTATACGAAAGAAAAGACAGGGTCGGAATATTGCGTCCGGCCTGCTTGATTTTCGCATCGTCGTCTTTAAGCACAAGCACCGTGCGTTCGTTGTTTGAAAAATTCTTCAAAATCGCGGCAAAATCTTTTGTTTTTCCGCTTTCAACGGTAAAATCTTCAATAAGCGTCAGAGAATCGTCCTGAGCCTTCATGCTTAAAATCGATTTCATCGCCAAACGTTTTACCTTTTTAGGCAGCGCATAGCTGAAATCGCGGGGCTTCGGCCCGAAAATAACACCGCCGCCGCGCAAAAGCGGGGATTTTTTATCGCCGCGCCGCGCACGTCCGGTACCCTTTTGTTTATACGGCTTCGCATTGCTGCCGTGAACTTCCGAACGGTCTTTTGTACAAGCCGTTCCGACACGCTTATTCGCCAATTCGTTTGTAACGGCGTAATAAATCACATCTTCGTTTACCGGAAGACCGAACACCGCGTCATCCAACTGAATTGTACGCAGCTCTTTACCATCGATAGAATAGACTTTCTTTTCCATTTGTCTTCCCCGCCGTTACGCTTCTTTTTTGACCGCAGGCTTAACAATCAGCATGCAATCTTTAACTCCGGGCACCGAGCCGCATACCATTACGACTCCGAGTTCCGGATCCACTTTTACGACGCGCAAATTCTGAACGGTTACGCGTTCTCCGCCCATACGGCCGGGCATCTTTACGTTTTTAAAAGAACGGCCGGGAGACGTACATTGACCGGTCGATCCGGCTTCACGGTGAAATTTGGAACCGTGCGAAGCCCGTCCGCCGCCGAAACCCCAGCGCTTTACAACACCCTGGGTACCCTTACCCTTGGAAACGGCGGTTATGTCCACGTAATGAACACCGTCAAAAAGTTCAACACCGACCGTATCGCCCACGGCAACTTCGCCGCCGAAATCGCGGAACTCTTTAATATTCCGCTTGGGCTTTACGTTTTCGGGAAAAAGTCCCGCATAAGGCTTCGAAACCTTCGATTCTTTTAAATCGTCAATTCCGAGCACAACGGCGTCATAGCCGTATTTTTCTTTTGTTTTTAAGGCGACAACCGTATTAGGCTCGACGCGGATCACGGTTACCGGTGTAAGGTCGCCGTTTTCATCGAATACCTGGGTCATGCCCGTTTTTTTTGCAATCAGACCTTTCATTCTGATATCTCCTCAATCCGGCCGCCATCCCCTGATCCGGGGGACCGATACCGGTTTATAAACAATACGTCATTACTGCTTTATTTCAACGTCAACACCGGCAGGCAATTCAAGTTTCATTAAAGAATCCATGACATCGGCCGACGGCTCAATAATATCTATAAGGCGTTTATGCGTGCGCATTTCAAACTGCTCGCGTGATTTTTTATTTACGTGGGGCGAGCGCAGCACCGTTACCTTTTGTATTTTCGTAGGCAAAGGAATAGGCCCTGAAACCTTAGCCCCCGCCTTTTGCACAGTCTGAACGATAGACTTTGCACTTTGATCAATCAATTCCGCATCGAAGGCGCGCAGCCTGACACGGATTTTCTCAGTAGCCATTTTCCCTCCGAGAGAAACAAAGGGCGGCTTTCAACTTAAACGGAAAGCCGCCGCCGTACTCAACTATTAACCAAGAACCTCGGTTACCTGGCCTGAAGCAATAGTGTGTCCGCCTTCACGAATAGCAAGCTTCAAACCCTTATCCATAGCGATCGGGTGAATCAGCTCGCCGATAATCTTCGTGTTGTCGCCGGGCTTAACCATGTCAACACCCTGCGGCAGCGTAACGGTTCCGGTAATATCGGTGGTTCTGAAATAGAACTGGGGACGATAGCCGGAGAAGAACGGGCTGTGGCGTCCGCCTTCTTCTTTGGACAAAACGTAAATCTGCGCTTCGAATTTGGTGTGCGGATTAATCGTACCCGGCTTTGCCAAAACCTGACCGCGCTCAACGGCTTTTTTGTCGATACCGCGGAGCAAAAGACCGACGTTATCACCCGCCATACCCTGATCGAGCAGTTTGTTAAACATTTCGATACCGGTAATAACCGTTTTTTGCGTGGGTTTAATACCGACGATTTCAACTTCTTCGTTCATATTGACTACGCCGCGTTCGATACGACCCGTAACAACGGTACCGCGTCCGGAAATCGTAAATACATCTTCAATCGGCATAAGGAAGGGAAGCTGTTCATCGCGCACGGGATCTTCAAAGTAAGAGTCCATCGTGTCCAAAAGCTCTTGAATCGGAGCGGTATCTTCGGCGGATGCACTGTCCTGCAAAGCTTTAAATGCAGACCCCTTTATAATGGGCGTGTCGCGCGGAAAGCCGTACGATTCGAGTACGTCGCGGACTTCCTCTTCAACCAATTCCATAAGGTCGGGATCGTCAAGAAGATCGACTTTATTCAAAAAGACGATAATTTTGGGAACACCTACCTGACGGGCAAGCAAAATGTGCTCGCGGGTTTGGGGCATAACCGAATCGGGCGCCGAAACAACCAAAACGGCTCCGTCCATCTGAGCGGCGCCGGTAATCATGTTTTTAACATAGTCGGCGTGCCCGGGACAGTCGATATGAGCATAGTGTCTTTTATCGGACTGATACTCCAAGTGACGCGTATTGATCGTAATACCGCGGGCTTTTTCTTCCGGAGCATTATCAATTTCGTCGTACTTCAGCTGTTTGTCGCCGAATTTCTTGGCGCAATACGATGTAATAGCCGCAGATAAGGTGGTTTTACCGTGGTCAACGTGACCGATAGTACCTACGTTCATGTGCGGTTTTGTTCTTTCGAACTTTTCCTTTGCCATTTGATCCTCCTTACCAGATTAAAGGCACGAAAAAAAATATTGTGCTGTATAACACATACACACACATTAAATACAGGATTTGAATACCAAGCGATAGAAAGGTGAAGGCCGAAAAACGGAATTGTTTTTTACTGCAAAGATGATTATCAATTCAATCATCCCGGCCGGATTCCACCTATCGCCACCAAATCTGCATTTGATGACCGGTTTGGCATCCCGGAGCCCGGAGATGCTTTAAAGCATCTCAGTCAAGCACCCTGATACTGTACCATAATAGACACCGTCAACGACGGATGTCATGCATACCGCGGGTTGTGACAGCCTGATACGGACATTCGCCCGACCTTTACGGCTTCACCGGTTTTTTGCCTATGCAAAAAGCCGCTTGACTCTCAAAGAACCCTTTTTGCCCGCTTAACACGGACAAAGCCCGCACGCAACACCTGACAGGCTTCACGATGCGGAATTTCTTTTATACACTAAATCAAAAAATTATGCAAGCCTTTTAAAGCCGTTTTACGCTATTTTGTGCTATTTAAAGCAAAATTAAAGCAAAAACCGGGCAAAAAAACGCACATTTACCGCAAAACAGCACAAATCATTGAAGCGGGCGCCTCGCTTTCAATGCACTTTTATTTCCGGTTACATCCGTGCGGGAGTACACAAAACCGGCCGGTTGTGTTATAATCTTTCAGGGAGTGTACTATGCGAAAAACGATTATTGCAATGGGCTTATTGACCGCCATTATCGGTTTAATGATGATTTTTGCACCCGAAGCCGTCGTAAAAACGGCCGTTATTATTTTGGGTGTCGCAGGAATCGTAAACGGAGCATATAATATCATCTATTTACGTAAAGCCATTGACGACAAAAACTTCAGCAGGATTATTATAATCAGAGGTATACTGGGTATTATAACGGGGCTTATCGCCGTCGTTTTGCCGCTGGCTTTAGCGGGCGCCGTTTGGACGGCAATGGTGTACATGCTTGCAATCTACCTGTTGCTGTCGGCAGCGCTGGAAGTATACGGGACTCTAAAGCTTCGTTCTGCAAACGTCAATACAAAGATGTACGTTGCCGAAATTACCGTCAGCATCGTGCTTGCCTTTGTTTTATTTATCGTTCCCGCCCAAGTAGGCTTGATACTTATCCGGATCATCGGCATCGCCGCATGCATTGCGGGAATCGGCTTGATTGTTTGGGAACGCACGAACCGCACAACGGTCATTTACGCCGAAAAAATCGACGACTGAAAAGCGAGCCAAACGCCCAACCGGCGCGCGGCGATCCCTTGCCGCGGCGCGGGCAATACGCGGTATGACCGGCTTGTTTCAAACGGCATAAATGAGTATAGTAAGGGTATAAAAAGTGTCGTCTAAAATAGCGTCGGCACTTTTCACCTCGAGTTTGCGTTGCAAACTCGCTTATTTCTAGAAATTACGGGAGTTGTATATGAAATTGGTACTTATCCGCCACGGTGAAAGCGAATGGAACAAATTGAATCTTTTTACCGGCTGGACGGATGTGGAATTATCCGAAAAGGGGCAGGAAGAAGCGAAACAAGCCGGAATCACATTGAAAAAAGAAGGCTTCGATTTCGACATTTGCTATACGTCGTTTTTAAAGCGCGCGATACACACGCTGAACTTTGCGCTCGCCTCGATGGACCGCGAATGGCTGCCCGTCATAAAAACGTGGAAGCTGAACGAACGGCACTACGGCGCGCTGCAGGGAATGAACAAAGCCGAAACCGCCGAAAAATACGGCGAAGATCAGGTAAAAATCTGGCGCCGCTCTTTCGACGTAACGCCTCCGGCTTTGACGGAAAACGACGAGCGCAGTCCCCGCTTGCAGGAAGCGTACCGCACGGTAAAAGACAAATCGGTGCTGCCCTTGACCGAAAGCCTTGCGACGACAATCGAACGCGCCGTTCCTTATTTTGAAAGCGAAATCAAACCGCGCATGCAAAAAGGCGAGCGCGTACTCATCGTCGCACACGGTAATTCGCTTCGCGCCCTCGTAAAATATTTTGAAAACCTGACGAAAGAAGAGATTTTGGAAGTGAACATTCCGACCGGCGTTCCCCTCGTATATGAATTCGACGACAACTTCAAAGTGATCGGGAAAAAATACCTCGGTGACGAAAAAGCGATCGCCGAAAAAATGGCGGGCGTCGCGAATCAGGGCAAAAAGCAATAATCAAAAGCATTAAACAAAAAAAGGACTCGAGAACGTCGGGTCCTTTTTTTGTTGCCGGGCATTCCGGCACAACTCAGCCTTCTTTGGTCAAGCTGCCTTTTTTGGGACGGCTTTTTGCGTATGCAAACAACAGCAAGGTTGCAATGACGCCGGTTGCAATCGAATTAAGCAAAGCGGCCGTTGCGCCCTGAACAAAAACCAAATTGACGGGTTCTTTGTAAACCAAAATATCCAAAACGGGCGCGACGACAATCCACGCCACAATATTCGAGCCGATTTGAATCAAGTTGAACAGCAGTGCGTCTTTAACGGAAAACAATCCTTCATCGACTTTCAAAAAAGGATAGGAAAAACCCATCAAAAAGCACGCTACAAAACTTGCGATAACCCAGCTCCACCATGCCGAACCGTACTGAATCGAATCCGACAGCGCATGGCCGATAAAGGCGATAAGTCCGCCGGCAACGGGGCCGAACAGCGCCGCAAAAAAGGCTCCCAACCCGTATGCCGTTTGAAACGACGTTTCGGGAATTCCGCTGGGAATTTTTACATACATAAAAAGCACCATAAACAAAGCAGCACCCAAACCGATTGCCACGATAGTTTTGGTCGAGAACGCAAACATTTTTTTCATACGACACCTCCGTTTCGCAAAACAATAATCGGGGGAAGCTCCTCCCCTATTACAGCATTCAACCAAAATACGGGCGCCCTGTCAAGGGTGTAAAAATCATACCTCCTTGGTATGATTTTTACACGCCGAGTTTTATGCTGCGCACAAAACTCGCATATACTTACAGCTTGCGCCGGCGTCCGTGCCGGTACATACACAGGCAAAACTCACAAAAAACCGCGGCTCCCGATAAGGCATGAAAAAAGAAACCGTTCAGATACTTCGCATCTTTTACCGTGAAAACTCAACCGTCCAATCGGGGCCGAAGCCGAGGGTGTACCGTTTTTCAAAGCTGCCGCGGCTTACGGCAAGAGCGATACGGCGCAATTCGTTGTTGTAAATAATCGGCTCGTTTTCTTTTGCAAAGCCGAAACTTTGATGGAACAGCACCGCTTCGTCGAAAACCTTATTGCCCGTATGGAATATCCGCACGCGTACTTTTTCGCCGTAAGAAAATCCGTGCGAGTTGAAAAAGTCGAGCGGAATATTCGTCCACAGGTTACCGAAATTCGGATCGTCGATTTCGAAAATTCCTTTAACGACGCCGTTTTCCGCGGACGGTTCGTAGATTTTGTGTTCTTTTATTTCTTCAACCGGATAGGCGGGACCGACGTGTTCAAAATCGATGATACCCGAAGCCAAGCGCGCCGCGCAGTAGCCGAACAAATCTCTGCCGTGAAAAATTGCAACGCCTTCGATTTCTTTATTGTGCAAACGGTTGACTTTTTCGTCTATTTCGCGCACCTCGGTTATGCCCATAAAGCGCTTAACGTGGGTAAGGCTGCCGTTGTCCGGGGATACTACATAGTAGCCGTTTGCCGTTTTGGCAACGCAGGCGCGGCGCGCGGTTCCCACGCCGGGGTCTACGACCGACACGTATATTGTTCCCTTCGGCCAAAAGGCAAGGCTTTGGAACAAGCGGTAGCTTGCGCTCCACGTATCGAACTGCGGAAGCTCGTGAGTTCCGTCCATAATTTCAAGCGAAGAATCTACGGTTTTTACAACGCCGTACATAGACGATACGGCGCCTTCTTTATACGTAAAGTCGGTTTGAAACACCAAAAGAGGTTTTTTATTTTGCATACACACTCCTATAAAAACTTTTGCAGGAAGCTTCAGCTTCCGAAAAAGTTTTTAGCAGCGCTTTCGCAAACCGCCGGTTGAGAAAGCGCAATAAATAAACGAGTTTGCAACGCAAACTCGGCATAAAAAGCGGCCGCGACATTTGAGGCGGCGCTTTTTATCGCTACTCCTATAAAATTTTTTACACAAACGGATTGAAAAAGCGCGAATGATTTATAAACACGCTTATGCACAGCGACAGAACAAAAACTCCGGCGCATAAAACGATCGAAACGACGTCGCCTGTCTTTAAAGGGCGCGCCGCATACCAGCTGCGTTTTTTTTCTTTACCGAAGCCGCGTAAATCCATCGTATTGCTTATCGTATCGATTCTGTCCAGCGTCGAAAACACAAGCGGAATAAAAATATTCATAATATTTTTCATGCGCCGCGATACCTTTTCTTTTTTCGACAAATCGAGTCCGCGCGTTTGCTGAGCCGCGGCGATATTCTCATAGTCGCGGATGAGATCGGGAAAATAGCGCAAGGTCAGCGAAAACGCAAACGCCGCTTTATACGGCAATCCGATACGGTTTACCGAAGCGGCAAATTCGCTCGGGTTCGTAGACAGAAAAAAAATAATTCCCAGCGGCACCACCGACGCGTACTTGAGCGTTTTTGTAATTTGATACAAAAGCTGTTCTTCGGTCAGTACATAGCGGCCGCCGAACGAAAAAAGATCGTGGCGCGTGCCGTAAATTTCGGTACCGTAAAGCGGGCTGAACAAAAAAGTCAAAATGAAATTGATTGCCAAAAAAATAATCACATAGATAAGCATAATGCGTATTTGTGAAAACGTAATGTCTGCCATGCGGATTAAAACAAGAGAAAACACGAACACGCAGCTTATAAAGCGAATATCGTACGAAAACATAACGGCAAAGGTCATGAAAAAAAAGCCGACCAGCTTCGTAAGCCCCGAAAGCCGATATATAAAATTGTCGCGTTCAATATAATCAAACAGTTTTGCCTTCACGCAAAACCTCCCGCTCGTAATCTATAAAATTCTGTACGAATCGATGACTGTCGTCCGACCCGGCTTTTTCGGCAAGCGTATATAATGAAGTAACCTTCAAACTCGCCTTTTCCGCAATAGCCGTGTCGGTCAGCGCATGCACCGAATCCGAATCCGAAAGAAGATTTCCCGCATGAAGTACAAGCGAACGCGCCGTATATTCGAGCATAAGGTGCATATCGTGCGTAATAAGAATAATCGTAACGCCGCTTTTATTGAGCGACACGAGGAATTCCATAATTTCGCAATAATGGCGGTAATCCTGCCCGGCCGTCGGCTCGTCAAGGATGATGATACGAGGCTGCATAGCCAAAACCGACGCAATGGTTACGCGCTTTTTTTGCCCGAAACTGAGCGCGGATACGGGCCAGCTTATAAAAGGCGCGATGCCGCAAATCGAACAGGCGTGATTGACCCGGTCTTTTATTTCGTTTTCGGGAACGCCGTTCAGGCGCAGTCCGAGCGCAACCTCATCGTAAATCATCGGCTTACACAGCATTTGGTTCGGGTTTTGCATAACAAAGCCGATGTGCCGGCTGCGCTCGCGGATGGTCATACCCGCCATATCCTGTCCGTTAAAAAGAAAACGCCCTTCGCTTTCACGCACGATGCCGGTAATCAGTTTGGCGAGCGTGCTTTTTCCCGCGCCGTTCGTGCCGACCAGACTGAGCATTTCGCCTTCGTAAACGCTGAAGTTTATATGTTCGAGTACCTTAGGGCTGCGCGGCGTATATGCAAAGCCGACGTCCTGCGCGGTTAAAACTTCTTTACCGCGCGCTTGGGGCTTTTTCTCGGGCAAACTTTTATCCCAATCGATAAGCGCTTTGCGGACGGCTTTAACGTCGAGCGTTTCGATTCTGCCGGCATGCAGCTTTTCCGTAACGGAAATGCCCGCGCAGCGCAAAGCCGTTACGTACAGCGGCTCGCGGATGCCGAACGTAGGCAAAACGCCCGAAGCCATAAGAGAATCGGCGCTCATATCGGCTGCGATTTTTCCGTCGTTGACGACGATAACGCGGTCTACCGGACGGTGCAGCACGTCTTCAATACGGTGTTCGATAATGATAACCGTTTTGCGGTATTTTTGATGAATGTCGTCGATCAATTCGATTGCCGTTTGACCGGTTTTCGGATCAAGGTTTGCAAGCGGTTCGTCGAACAAAAGCACGCTCACGTCGTTCACCATAACGCCGGCAAAAGAAACACGCTGCTTTTGGCCGCCCGAAAGTTCGTACGGCGACGAAGTTAAAAAAGAATCCATGCCGACAAGGGCTGCGGTTTGCTTTACGAGCGGCCGCATTTTGTCCTGACCGACGCATTCGTTTTCGAGGGCAAAAGCTATATCTTCGCCCACGCTCAATCCGATAAACTGGCCGTCGGAATCCTGCAAAACGGTGCCGACTTTTTTGGACAGCTTGAATACGTCGAGCGAAGATGTTTCTTCACCGCACACTTTTAAACTTCCGTCGATTTTTCCTTTGTACGAAAACGGAATAAGGCCGTTGATACAGCTGCCCAAAGTGCTTTTGCCGCTGCCGCTTGCACCGACAATCAGCACTTTTTCGCCTTCATAAATCGTGAGATTTATATCGGTTAATGTAGGCTTTGCCTGCGCAAAATACTGAAAAGAGAAATTGCGGAATTCGATAACGGGTTTCTTTTCCATCTTGTTTCCCGCCTGATATGACGACTTTGCCATACGTCAATCGGCCGGTTTTTGCACGGTGATAGTCCAGCCCGCACCCGTTCCGACCCCGTACGCTTTGGAGAAATTTCCCTGATTGATGGCGACCGCCAAATAATCGAGGCTGTTCACATAAACAAGCGCTTCGCCGACATACACCGCATCGAAAGACTGTGCATAACGCAGCGTGTTGCGGTACAAAAGGCGTGTTGAATTTTCTATAATGACTTCGACCTTGCCGCCGTAGGCTATGCCGAGCGAATTGAACAGGCGGCGCGGAATATTCGTCCACAAACTGCCGAAACGCACGTCGAGCACGTCGATCGAGCCCTTTATGGAAGAATCGTGCACAAGCGGTTCGGACACCGGCAATTCGACAATGGAAGAAACCTCAACGGAAGGCCCCACCTGTTCGTAGCTTATTACTCCCGACGCAAGACGTGCGCCCGTATACGCGTAAATATCGCGGCCGTGGAACGTATAACTTTCACCCGAATTCGGCAGGCGGTTTACGCTTTCGTCTATGACGCGCGCTTCGCACACGGACGACAAACGCTTTATGTGCGTAAGCGTTCCGTTGTCCGGCGTAACGATGTATTGTCCGGCTTCGGTCAACGCGACAATGCTGCGCCTCGTAGAGCCCACTCCCGGATCGACGACCGATACGAACACCGTGCCTTTCGGCCAATAATTTACGGTCTGAATAAGCCGGTACGAAGCTTCCCAAATATTATACTGCGGAATGTTGTGCGTAACGTCAAAAACTTTTATATCCCCGGATACGCTGTAAGCGACTCCGTACATGGCGCTCACTGCGCCGTCGTCATAGCCGAAGTCCGATTGAAAAACCAAAGGTTTGCCCATCTTTTGTGTCCTGTTTACCCTATATTAAATAATTTTCCAAATATTACTATAGCCTGCAACGAGGGTCAAGAGAGGGGAATAAAATTCTTTCTTGACTGCGCTGCGCATTTTATCTACAATACATTCATGCCTAAAACAAACGCAATGCGTATTTTGGAAAAACTGAACATAAACTACCGCACCTTCGAATACGAAGACAACGCCGATCACAAGCTTGAATTGGGGGCCGCCGAACGGATTGCTGAAAAGGCAGGAGCTGCGCCGGAAAGCGTTTTTAAAACAATCGTAATGCAAAGCGACACAAAGGAAATAGCCGTGTTTTGCGTACCGGCCGACAAAGAAGTAAACTTAAAAAAGGCGCGCGCCTTGTGCGGTGCAAAAACGATGGAAAGCGTCAAAAGCGAATCGCTTTTAAGCCTTACCGGCTATGTGCGCGGCGGCTGCTCGCCGATCGGCATGAAGCGCCGCTTTCCCGTGTTCATCGATTCGTCCGTTTTAAAACACGAAACCGTATACGTAAGCGCGGGCGTTCGCGGCACACAGCTTTTGCTTTCGCCTTCCGATCTTATACGCGCCGCGCAAGCGCAAACGGCCGACATCGCCGGTTAACGATTTTTGTTATACCCTTCCTTGACAGAATACTCTTCATTGTATATCATAATATATGGAAAAGTTATTCTTATACCCTCCCTTAAAAACATATCAAGCATATTGCACCTTTTTCACAATAACGTCAAAAGCAACCGTTTTTCGGATATAGCAGCAAACACTATATAAATTTTTATCGAAGGAGGAACGTATGAAATTTTTTAAAATTACATGTGTTTCATTGTTGGTTTTTGCATTAAGTTTTACAACTTCATTTGCAAAAAGTCCCGAAAAAGCGCCTAAAACGATTACGGTAATCGGAACCACGGACATTCACGGCAATATCTGGGGTTACAGTTACGAAGACAACAAAGAGACAACGAACAACGGTATTGCCCGCGTGTATTCGTACATTGAATCGGTGCGCAAAGAAAATCCCGGAAATGTGGTACTTATCGACGACGGCGACACATTCCAAGGAACAATTCTTACCGACGACATCTACAACAAACAAGACGGCAAACATCCGATGGTAAGCGTATTGAATTTTATGAAATACGATGCTATGGCACTTGGTAATCATGAATTCAATTTCGGCCTCGATTTAATAAAGCGAATTCAAAAGCAAGCAAAATTCCCGATACTCGGTGCAAATGTCCGCTATAAGGACGGCAAGGAATTTGCCAAAGCGTATACGATTATTAAGCGCGGCGGAGTAAAAATCGGCATTATCGGCTTAACGAACCCCGACGTTCCCCGCTGGGACGGCGAAAAAGTCAGCGCGCTCCAATTCGAAAGTGTTGCCGACGGTGCAAAAGCCGCATACGATAAAATCAAAAACAAATGCGATTTTGTCATAGGCGTTGCTCATGTCGGTTTTTTTCCGGAATACGACGAAGACCACGGAACCGACGCGGGCGAAACGATACTCAAAGCCTGCCCCGAAATTAAAGTGCTCATGCTCGGTCATGCGCACGTTACAATCAACGAAAGAGTCGGAGACGCGCAAGTGTTAGGCTGCAAAAACAGCGGCCGCGAAGTTGCCCGTTTTGACGTAACGCTGGACGAACATAAAAAAGTAAAAAATGTCGTTGGTACTATCATCGATATGAAAGATTATGAACCGAGCCAAACAATCCGCAATTTGCCTGAAATAAAAGAAGCGCACGAAAAAACAATCGCCTTTGTTACCGGGGGCACCGTAAACAGCGACGGTACCGTTTCCGGCGGAGTGTTCGGAACGGCAGCGAGGGATTTTCAACCTCAAAACGAAATTAAAGGCATTCCGGAAGGAAAATTGCGCGACACTGCCATCCTCGATTTAATCAACAAAGTGCAGCTTTTAAACAGCGGCGCTGACGTTTCGGCTTCGGCACTGTTTAAAGATACCAGCGACCTTAAAGCCGGTCCCATAAATTACGGCAACATCTTCGACATTTACAAATTCGACAACACGCTCTACCGGGTTGAAGTAACGGGAGCCGAATTAAAGCGCTATATGGAATGGTCTGCAGCGTGCTACAATCAGTGGAAAAGCGGCGATATTTCGATTTCGTTTAATCCCGAAAAGCCGGGCTATTTGTACGATATGTTTGCCGGACTTGATTATCAAATCGACCTTTCAAAACCGGCAGGACAGCGCATTGTAAACGTTGTTTTCAAAGGGAAACCGCTTGAAGACGATCAAAGATTACAGCTTGCCGTAAACAATTACCGCTACTCCTCCGCTTTAAGAACGCAAAAACTGGTGGAAGGTAAACGGAATTGGGAATCGCCCCTGTCTATCCGCGACATGCTCGTAGCGTACATAAAAGAGCACGGCACCATAGAGCCTGAAGTCGACAACAACTGGTCGATAGTCGGCGTCGATCTAAACTCCCCGTATCGTGACACAATCATTAAAATGGTAAACGACGGAGAACTTGAAGTACCCTATGCAAAAAGCTTAAACGTAAACGAACTGAAAGAACAGGGAATTATTAAATAAAAGAGAATGCTGATAGGACTGTCCGAAAACCGAAGCTTTCGGACAGCTCCTCATTTTTTTAAGTCTTTGCGCGAAAATACTATTTTGCTGATCAGGCCGTAATCGAGCGCTTCGTTTGCGTTAAGCCAGCAATCGCGGTCGGTGTCTTTTGCAACCTGAGCGAGCGGCTTTCCCGTTTCTTCGGAAATCAGCTTATTGATGCGCTCGCGCATTTTTTCAAGTTCTTTCGCGTGAATTTCGATTTCGGTCGCAACGCCTTTTATGCCGCTCAAAGGCTGGTGGATTAAAAAGTGGCTGTTCGGAAGCGCAATGCGCCGTTCTTTGGGAGCGGCTAAAAGCACAAGAGCCGCGGCCGACGCGACAAGTCCCATGCCGACCGTGTATACGGGCGTGTCGATAAAACGGATCATATCGAAAATACCGTAACCGGCATCCGCATCCCCTCCGGGAGAATCGATAAACATATAAACGGGTTTATTCCCGGAAGCTTCCAAAATCAAAAGTTGGCGGATTATTTTTTCCGAAAGCGATTTATCTATTTCACCGGTCAACAGTATTTGACGGGTTTTTAAAAAGCGGGCTGCAAGCACATCCGCGCCTTCGCCGGCGTCTTTTTTTTCCGTTATGTCTTCGTTGTCGTCATCACTGTCGTTTTTTAAACGGCGTATATCCATAAAAACCTCTTTATTCGTGTTTCACAAGCGCCGACGCATTTCAAACAGCACCCGGCACTGTTTTATGTTTATAATATAACATATTTTAAAACATTTTCAAATAGTCGTTAAAACCAAGCTAAAAACAAGTTTATATTTTACTTTAAGCACTTAAAGTAAAATATAAGATTTTATAATTTACTTTAGTGTGAATTGGGGGTGACTGCACTTCGGCTACAGCGTGTGCTTTGCTTCGTCCCACAATGCATCCATTGTCTGAAGATTTTCTTTTTTCATTTCGATGCCGCGATCACGGCACTCGTTTTCGACGTATGTAAAGCGTTTGCGGAATTTCGCGTTCGCCCTTTCAAGCGCAACGGCAGGGTCTATATGCAAGTGCCGAGCCCAATTTACCAAAGCGAATAAAATATCGCCGAATTCTTCTTCGCTGTGCCGCATGTCCGTCTCGGTACTGCTGCCGGCAGCAGGGGTGTCTCCATTCCCAACGGTATAGGATTTGTCACCGGCAAGCGCTTCTTCAAACTCGCCGATTTCTTCGAATACCTTGGCACGGACTCCGGAAATATCGTTCCAGTCGAAACCTCTTTTCGCCACTTTTTTTTGCATTTTATATGCGCGGGTTAAAGGTTCAAGTCCTTTAGAAACTTCATCAAGTATGCTTTTGCCCGCACGCCCTTCGACCTTTTGTTTGATGGCTTCCCACTGTGTCAGCACTTGCTCGGCGGTTTTCGTTTCCCCGAGCACGGCCGACTTGCCGGAGGATTCGGGAAACACGTGCGGGTGGCGCCGGATCAGCTTTTCACATACGCTGTCGAGCACGTCGGAAACGGTAAAGGCGCCTTCCTGTTCAAACATGTATGCAATCATAGAAACATTCAACATAACGTCGCCCAATTCCTCTTTTGCGTGAATGCACGCTTCGGCCGAGGGGACTGCAAGCGTCGGCACGGAAGCGACGGAAGGTACGTTTTCATAGGCTTCGTTTATCGCTTCCAGCGCTTCATAGGTTTCTTCCAAAAGAGTTGTCCGCAGAGTAAGCGGTGTTTGTTCCCTGTCCCACGGACAGCCGCCCGGAGCGCGCAGCGTTTTGATAATTTCATACAGGGCTTTAAATCCCGAAGCGGCTTTATCTGCCCCTTTTTGTTTTTCGATTTTTCGATTATCGTTTTCGTTATTCATACATATTCCTTTTATTCACCGAGGCCGGCTTTGATTTTTTTCCACTTGTCGAGGAGGCTGTCCGGTTCCTGCGTTAAGAAGGCTTCAAACAAGGGGGCGGCCGCTTCAAAGGCCGCATTCATCGCCGGAAGTTCGTCTTTCGAAAAATCGCTCAGCACCCACAGCGCGACATCGTCATAAATCGGGCGCCCGATGCCGAAGCGCAAGCGCCAAAAATCGGCGGTACCCAAACAGGCTTTTGCCGAACGCAGCCCGTTATGTCCGCCCAAACCGCCCGACCATTTGAGCCCGAATGTTCCCGCCGGAAGCTCCAGCTCGTCGTGGACAACCAAAATGCGCTCCGGTTTTATCTTGTAAAAAGAAGCGGCTTCGGCGATGCTTTCGCCGGAAAGATTCATAAACGTGTGCGGCTTCAGCAATTGGACTTTTCTGCCGCCCGCATTCAGCGTCGCGCTTTCTCCTTTGAATTTTCGGCTCCAGCTTAGGCTCGAAACCGAAGACAAAGAGTCTGCAAAAAGCCATGCGGCGTTGTGCCGGTTTCGCTCGTATTGTTTTCCCGTGTTGCCCAAAAAAGCGACCAATTCGATTAAATCCATGGCAAAATACTATCGAGATGTAAAGCCTCTGTCAACGGAATACCAAAAAGGCAGCGCACAAGTATGCTGTTTTGGGCCGCACTGCACTGTGTTGTTTTATATTTTGTCATAACTTTTTACAAAATGCTCCGGCGTTTGTACGATTATATCTTTTTCTTTATAATCCTTTATATTTCTGGTTAAAATAATTTCCATCTTATGATTCAGCGCAGTATAATACTGCAATGCATCTTCAAAATCAATAAATTTTGAATTTAATGCCAAATCTGTTTCTTTTTCTTCCGCCGCTAAAACTTTGATAAGCAATCGTAATTTTCTTAAAAAACATTTCGCTTTTTCTCCTCCCACCGCTTTTCGTAGTATGTAATATACATTCGCAAAAGAAAGAGATGTTGTATACAGGTTTATTTTCTTTAAATCACTCAAGGTAAAAATACGTGCGGAATATTGATAATGCGGTTTTCTTTCACAAAGCACATCCAGTATTACATCCGAATCGACAAATACTTTTTTATTCATATTTTTTTTCCAAATAATCAGTATAGCTTATATTTTCCAAATCTTTTTCGCTTATAATTCCGCTTAATTCTTTTACCAGAGGAGAGATATTTTCGTTTTTGTTACCTACAGCCGTCATACTCTTAAAAAATTCTTCAACTAAGTTTGAAAGGCTTTTATCGTTTTGCGCCGCATATTGTTTCATAGCATTGATAACGTTTTGATCCATTTTGAGTGTTAGCTTTACATCCATAAGGAACCTCTTATACGTATGAGTATAAACATATTTATACGTACTGTAAAGTCTTTGTCAACGGAAAGCAAAAAAAGCACAAAACAAAAAGGCAGCGCACAAGCGTACTATTTTGCAGTGTAAAACTGCAGTCGTCAGGTTGTCGAAAAAGTCTATTGCTTTTCCGACAAGCCCTTGATCATAACTTAAACTTTCCGACTTCGTTTGCCAGATTTTCAATACTCACTTTATTCTTTTGCGTAATTTCGTTTACTTCTTCTACGGCATTGGTTATCTGTTCGGCGCCGCTGGCAATTTCATTCATGCTATCGGTTGTTTCGCGCGTTATATCGGCAAGTTTTCGCATTTCGACTGCAATTTGATTGCCGCCTTCCAACATTTCGGCAGAACCGCTGCTTACCTCTGCAGTTACGTCGTTTATCTTTTTAATCGCTTCAAGAACCTGTTTGCCGTTTGTTTCCTGCTCGTACATAACTTGCACTATCGAATCTTCTTTTTCCGATATTTTGCTTACCGATTCATACACATCGATAAAGGTTTTTTCGGCTTGTGCTCCCGCTTCGGTAAGACGTCCGATAATCTCCGTCGACTCCTTTATAACAACCCCGATTTGTTTGCCCTGCGTATTCGACTCTTCGGCAAGTTTGCGGATTTCATCGGCAACGACGGCGAAACCTTTGCCCGCCTCTCCCGCGTGAGCGGCTTCTATAGCAGCGTTCATTGCCAAAAGGTTTGTTTGCGAAGCTATATTTTGAATAACCTGACTTGCTTCAAGAAGCGCTTCCGACCTTTCCGCAATTTGCGTTACCACTTCGTTTGCCGTACGCGCTCCGTCCTTGCCCAGTTTTGTTTGTCCATATACCGTTTTGATAAGGGCATTGCTTTCTTCCAGCGTTTTGCTGATGCGGACGGTATTTTCCGCCATGTGTGTAATCACTGCAGTCGATTCGGATATGTTTTCGGTTTGGGTTTCAATTCCCTGCACCAACCTGTTTAATTTACCGTTGATTTGTTCCACCGTTGCAACGGTTTCGGTAACGCTTGCCGACTGCGTTATAGCTTTTTCTTTTACGTTCATAACATTTCCGCCGATTTGCCTGATTGCGGCAGCCGTTTCTTCCATGTTGCTCGATAAATCCGAACCGACCGCCTTCATCTTATCGACTTCATCATGCAGTACGCTGAGCATGGAATGGCTGTGGTCTATGGCAGTGTTAAGGCTTGTCAGAATTTGACCGATTTCGTTTCTCCACTTTACCTGAATTCGGTCGGTAAGATCGCCTTGTGCAACCTTACCCAAAACAATGCCCAGCCGGTTAAGATATTTTTTTAAGACACGCACGACAAAGGCGGCTAAAGTAAAATAAATGACAAACATCAAAAGACCGATAAAAATCATATTTTGCAAAAGAGCGGAAAAAACGGAGAGAATTTCACTTTGCTTTATTAAAACAACAAGTTTCCACTCGAGTTCGGAAAGCGGGAAAATAAAAGCTTTCCATTTTTCCCCGTTTGAAGTAACAACAATCGAGCTTTGATCCGTTTTTTCTATTTCGGCAAACGCAGGTATATCCGTTTCGCTCATAATTTTAAAATTGTATTGCGGATGCTTCGGATCGGCTAAAATCATGCCGTCGTTTTGTACCAGCATGCAATAACCCGTCCTTCCGATTCGGCTGTCGCTTATAAACGAAGTCAAATCCGCCAAATTGATATCAACACCGACACACCCTAACAATGCACCGCTATTATCTTTTACTGTTTTAGCCAGTGCTACAACGGGAGTTCCGTCTGTGGCTATATACACCGGTGTGATAACTATATCACCGTCTGCCTCTACAGCTTGTTTATACCATCCCCTTTGACGAGGATCATACCCCAGTTCGTCTTCTCCGGTCCATACTGTTGCTATTCCGCCCCAGCGGGTTCCCATATAAACATCTTGAAATTCGGGGAAGCTTTCCTCTATAGCTTTAAACAGTGTTACCATTTCCCGTTCCGCTTTTCCGTTATGCGTATACACAATGCCCGATTTTTGCGCTTCTATTGTATAATTGTAAATCGTTTCATCGGCATTTTGTACGGCGGGATTTTCCGCAAGCATTTTAACGACGCTCTTTCCGTTTTGAATAAAAAGCGATACCGATTTTTCAATATTAAAAAATTGCTGAGCAGTAAATTCGTCGAATTGAACGATATTCTTTTTATACAACTGAACGCCGATGACCGCGCAAATAAAACCTACGATTGAAATAATCGTTATCGTGATACCCCTGAACAATCTCACCGTAATGGACGTTGCTTTCTTTACCTTAACGTCTTTTTTCATACAGCTCCCCTTTAAATATTTTATATCTTACCGTTTTTTAAATAATACCGACCGTATGCAGCAAAAGAATTTATCGGTCGTTTAACATATAATTTATGCTAACATTTTCATAAATATCTTGTCAAGTTTCCAACAAGCGATTTCCATAAAGCGGGATATACTGTAAATTTTAGCATTGGCACAAAATCGCCCCTTGTGATATACTGGTGTAATGGCAGAGCGGGAAGATTCGGTACATCGAGTTCTCATAAAAAACGGAATTGTCGTATCGGGCGGAAAAGAGCGACAGGCTGACATGCTTATCGAAGACGGCAGAATCGTCAGAACGGAAAAAGACATTATGCTCGGCAGTTTGCTGCGCCATGCCGAAAGCGAACTGTTGGATGCCGAAGGCTGTTATGTTTTTCCGGGTTTTATCGACGCGTTTACGCAGTTTGAAGCCGAAGTTTTTATCGAAGGCCAACAGGAAAGCGTGCGCAGCCCCGACGATTTTGAAAGCGGAACGAAGGCCGCCCTCGCAGGAGGAACCACGTCAATTATCAACTGCGCGCTGCAAAAAAACGGGCAAAGTTTGCAGGATGCGCTGGATGCACAACATGCGAGTGCACTTCATAAAAGCAGCTGCAATTACGGTTTTCATATCACCCTTACTCCCATGGAACAAAAAACCGAGGAAGACGCAAAAACGGTTCCCGAAACGACCGACGAAATTCCGCAAGAGAATGCGGAGAATCTTCCGGACGAAAAGACCGAAAGTATAACGGAGCAAATGACCAAAACGGTTCTGCGCGGCGTTTCAAGCTATACCGTATCTATGAGCGGCTTTAACCTGCAATTAAGCGATTCGGAAATTTTTGAAATTCTGAACGCGGCAAAAGAACACGGCGCCCTCGTGTGCTGCCACTGCGAAAACGGCGACATGGTACGCCATTTGGTTGAAGAACAGCTGAAAAACAAACGCAAGCGCCCGTCGTCCCACCCGATCAGCCGCCCGCCGGCGGTCGAAGCGGAAGCGGTTGCCCGCTTTTTGTCGCTCGCCCAACTTGCGGACGTTCCCGTATATATTTTGAACGTGTCGGCAAAACAAAGTTTGGAACAAATAAAGCTTGCCAAAAAGCGCGGGCAAAAGTTTTTTTGCGGGACGGCGCCGCAGTATGTTTTATTGACCGATTCTTTGTACCGCAAAGGCGGATTCGACGGCGCAAAATTCATATGTAACCCGCCGCTTCGCAAAAAGCAGGATTTAAAAGCGCTTCAAAAAGAATTGATGCGCGGCAAAGCGGATTTGATTCCCGGCTCAAAAGACAATTCATACATCGATATAATCTGTTCGGATCACGCGGCCTTCGATCTTGGCGAACGCGAAAAGGCGGCCAAAAAGGGCTTTTCAAAGGCGGCGCCCGGCCTTCCCGGCGCGCAGTACCGATCTTCGCTGATTTTTACCGCGGCGGACGTCGGCTCCGAGCCGGATGCGCAAGACAGCGCTCCGGCCGACACAGCCGAAAAAGAACTTGCACCGAATTTCCGCCTCACGCCTGCCCGGTTTTCGGCCCTCGTAAGCGAAAATCCCGCAAGAATATTCGGTTTGTACCCCGATCGGGGGACTTTGGCCGTAGGAGCGACCGCCGACATAACCGTATGGGATCCTTCGCCTGCAGCCGTCATCGGCGAATCGAACAATCTGCATAAGGGCGGCTACACGCCCTACGAAGGCATACGCGTCCGAGGACAAGCAAAATACGTCCTTTTAGGCGGGAAAGTGTGTGTAAAAGACGGTACGGTCGTCGAAGAAAAACATGGCCGCTACCTTTTCCGCAAAACGGGCTACCCCGCTTTCAATTAAACCTTTTAAACAAAACACTGCGCGCACAAAAGCCTTAAGCGCTGAGCGGACAGGGCGACGGAAGATCCGGTTCGGGAGAATTCGGCTCGGGCGGCGTTAAAAAGCGCAAAATAAGGCGGAGCTTTTCGATCGCTTCGGGAAGCGCTTCGCGAAGCGGCCTTGTATGCGTATCATCGGGATTCAGCGACAAAAGACGCGAAGAAAAAACGGCCATATCGGGCGGCACGGCACTGCAGGACTCAAGCAATTCGGCTTCGCCGTACTCGTGCGCGGAAGAACCGGCCGCTTCCGTATTCGCGTGCCGGGTAAATTTACACGGCTTCCAATGAATCTTCATATCCTTGCCGCGCGTTCCCGAATGACCGAACAAGCGGCAGATAAGGCAGCGCCCGCCGTATACGGTGCAGTGGTACGGAGTATTCGGATCGTACAAAAAACAACCGTCGTCATTGTTGCGCGATTGCAGTTCGCCGTGCGCGCAGATCCTTTCGGCTTTTTCGGCGTCGTGTGCGAGAAGCCACGCGGCAAGATAGAGCGCTTCGTATTCGTACACATCCGGTTCAAAATGTTCGCAGCACATTCCGCAGCCGGCGGGACAGGGTGCGGGTGTATGCTGTTTCCACACCTGTTGTTCGGTATCTATATCGGCATACAAAGCATGAACGCCGTTCAATGCATCAGCTATTTTTGTTCCGGCAAAACGCCGAGCTTCTTCCATAATCCGCACATTTTACAAAAAAGCTTTTTTTTCGACAAGTAGTATGAAGATAAAAAATATACAGACAAAATTATCTGCTTATACCATCCCCGCTTTTTCAAAATGCTTTTTTAATATCCGCATAGAAAGCCACG
>CAJPNP010000013.1 GCA_905372025.1 uncultured Treponema sp.
GCTTGTGCATTTATTATAACCTTTTTTGTCCCGTCGCGTAAGGGCGTGTGCCCGTCTTCGATACAAATATTTTCAAACGTGTAAAGCGGCTTGCCTTTCCCGATAGCGTCGAAAAGACAAACGAAAATAATATAGCTGTCGTTCAAGGCTTTGTAATGCAGACCTTTATCCAAGAATGCAATGTCGATTGCCGCTTGATAATAGCCTCGTCAAAAGTGCACATCCGTGTACACTTTTGACTTACGAGTTTCGCCTGACGTCGAAACGTCGCATCTATTCAGCTTGAGCGGCATCCATGCCGCTTGTTTAGTCCCGGCAAGGACGCCGGGAAAGTTGTGTGTGTGCGAGTTTTTCTTTAGAAAAACTCGTGTTTTCCGATAGACACGGACGTCTATCGGAAAACGCCATTTCTATGTCATAGGACTTACCGTCTTCATTTTTTACAAACACATCAAGACGGATCGATTTTGCTTCGATACCGGCTGCTACAGTGTTTTGCGGCGACAGGTAGGCGATTTTCCCGATTTGCCCTGCCAAAATCATTTCAAGGAACTCTTTGCAAATGCCTTCGTTCTGCATGACTTTACAAAACATAAAGTCATCGGCGATGGTTAAGTCATCAAAGCTTTTTGCCATAATGCACCTCCGTACCTAATTATAGGCGCAGACGGTACAAAAACAGGAACAAAAGGGAAAAGGTGCCCAAGAATGTACGTCCTGTACATTCTTAGGCTTCGAGTATTTTTGCTTACGCAAAAAACTCGACGTACCTTTTTCCTCTATGGGCGTCCTGCCCACTTTCACTCCCTTAAAAAAGCCGAAATTTCTTTTAGGGGGAGAAAACACCCCGTTCAGGGCAGTTTTTTTTCTCCCCCTACCCCCCCCCGAGTTGCAGCTATTGTTCCGACACGAGGTCGGAAATGCTGTAAGTAGCCGAGTTTGCGGAGCAAACTCGAGGTCGGAATTGCGCACGGATGTGCAATTCCGATACCGGCGGCGGGCGAGGCGCCGGACGCGAGGCGTTTGCCCCGTACGTTCCGGCATGCGATGTTTTCCATAAGGAAAACTCGGGTTGAAAACTGTACGCTCCGTACAGTTTTCATACGATGCCGGAAAGCCGCAGGTCTTGCGAGTTTGCAAAGCAAACTCGAGTTGAAAAACTGTACAGGGACGTACAGTTTTTCAAACCCGTAGCAGCGAGCATCGCCGTATGCGATACATACATTCCGCCCGGTGTGCCTGTCATGGCTTGAGAAAAATGGTATTGTTGCGTGTGGAGTACAGTTTGTGCTAACGAACGATTATGCATCGTTCGAAAGCTTTGTCAAGCATCCGAGCAGATTTTTGTGCGATTTGTGTTACATTCTCTTGCGCAAAAGAGGCATGATCGTGGAGCGGAATACTGTTTGCGCTACGGTATTGTTCCATACCTAAGAGTGTAACACGGTTTCCGGCAGATTTCAACGTTTGAAGGAGATCTTTTAGATTGAATATTGAATTTTCTACAACTATTGCAAGCGCAGTCTGAGCATGATTTTCCAATTTTGCGGTGCGCTTTTAAAAGGTTCCCAGCGCACGGAAAGGCCCGTTTCGACGGGGATTGTTGCGTACGCGCCCGAATTGAACAAAGATACGCTGAACAGGCTGAAGTTTACGGCAAAGTCGGTTTTTCCGCTGCGGTACCGAAGCGTTTCCGTTCCGCCTTCAAGACAGAGCCTGCGCGAAAAAATCGGCACAAAGGGACTGCCTTTTTGAATATCGTAGGCAAACAAAATAAGGGTATTTTGAATTTCCCATTGCTCGGCGGCGTTCATATAGACAAGGGCCGTGCATGACAGCGGAAGGGTCAGCGTAAAACGGCGCGGATTTTTAAACGGCAGCAGCCAAGGCAGCGTAAAACCGCTTTCAAATACGGGAGAAAAAAACCATGCCGAAGGTGCGGACACGGAAAAATCCAAATCGCGCCGCGCATAAAACGAAAGGCCGAAGATAAAGCCGAGCCGCTCGTATGGCCCCGAACCCGTTTTGCGCGAGTACAGTGTAAAAAGCCGCGAACGGTTCACAAACCGTGTCCCCCTGCGTATGTACGGCGCACCGTTCGCACTGTATAAAAAGTAGGCCGTGTTTTCGGCGCCGATTCGGCTGAAATCGTCTATGAGCGGGCGCTCGAAGCCGGCTTTTACAAAGGCCGCCGCATTTTGCAATCCGCTTTGTACGGCGCTTTCGATATAAAATCCGGCGTCGATTCGCACGGGAGGAGCGCTGAGTGCGGCGGATGCGTTTGCATTAAAGGTGCGCGTTTCGATATCGTAACCGGCGCCGGCCGTCAGCAAAAAGCGCTCCGCGGGGTCGGCGGTAAGGGCGGTAAGACCGAGCGGAACCGAAGGCGGCGCATAGGGGCCGAATGAGGCGGCGGTTAAAAAGCCCGCAAAGGGAATTATCAAGGGCTTTTTCATATACTGAAACGGACGATACGGCTTCAAAGCAAACGCGCCGCGTCCGCCCTCATCGGCTTTCTCGCCGCTTTCCGACTTTTCGGCACTTTCGCTGCGCTCATCGTCTGCGGCATCTTTGAACCGCTCAAAAAAGCGTTCAAAAGGAAGGGCCTTCAGCGCAAAGCGGCGGCAATCGCCCGAAAAATCGGTATACGAAAGCGTCCGATGTTCGTAAAAGCGCGACACAAAGGCAAGGCCGCCGTCAAAGGCCGCAGGATAAAACACGCCGCCGGAATATTGCGCATTCGATACGGAAAGAAAAACTTCGCCGTCCTGCGAACCTTCGAAGTCGTTTAAATCGAGGAACGCAAGCGCCGGCTGTGAAAAAGAATCCGGAGCGCAGGACAAGTACATGCTGCCGCCGTATGCCGAAAGATAGCGCAGCGACGGATTGAAAAAAGCGCTTTCTTCGCTTAAAGGCTGATCGGCAAATTCGTACACGAGCGCTTTGTCGGTTTTCATATCGTACAAAAAAAGCGAACAGGAAAGCCGCTTCGGCTCGCCCGAAAAAGACGCGTGCTTTAAAATGCACATTATGCGCCCGTTTCCCGCATCGACGGCATCAAAGGGGAACACGCCCTGCGGAAATCGAATCCGTTTAAAAGGGGCGCATGAATGGGAGTCCGAAGATTTTGAAGGCGCCGAAGAACCGGCGCCCGTCAATTCGTCAAAGTCATATAAAACAAGAGAATACAAAAGGTCTTCGCGCTCTATGCCCGCAACAATTCTTGCTGCAACAATTCTTGCTGCGGCAATTCCTGCACCGTCAGATCTTTCCGCCGTAAAAACGCCGGATAATCCGTACACTTCGAGTACAAAACGCTTTTTTTTCATATCGTAAACGCGCGCTTTCCGCTTTGCCTTTGCCCCGCCCGACACGCCCGAAAGCGTCAAAAAATCGCCGGAACGCGAAAAGGTTAAACGCTCCGATAAGTCGCTCGTACACAAAACAACCGGTTTTTCGGCAAACAAAGGCGCTCCGTCCGCTTCCGTCGCAGCAGCTTTCCGCCTTGATTCGGAACGTTCGATCGGTAAAAACATAACCGACGAAGACGCGGCATCGTACCATGCCAAGCCCGTAGGAGAAGATGTCAGGTTCGCATACAAATGTTCGCCCCGCAGTCCCGCCCTGTGTTCGGAACTCGAAGGCGGACATAAAGCGGGCGGAAGATCTGCTTCGCATTGCGGAACGGGATAGAAATCCTTAAAATCGTTCCACGCTTGAGTAAGCGAAAGTCCGTATACCTTTTTAAAGATGCCGGCCGAAAGCTTAAAAAAATGCACCTTGCCGCTTTCTTCCCCAAATTCGGCGTATTTATCCATGCCGAACCTTTGCTGAATATACGAAGAAAAGGCGGCGCCGAACATATAGGGTAAAGAGCCGTCGGTATACGCACCGTAGGCGCCGGTTACATCCTGCCAACCGGGAAACTTGTTTTCAAGTTTTGCCTGACGCACAACGTGCAGGCTGAATGCGTCGTTCAAACGTCCCTGACCGTCGGCGCTTTCAAAAGAAACGGCAGCCCCTTCCGTAAACGACGAAGGCAAATTCAGCATAAAAGAGGGCGTAAATACGTCGCCGAATACCGCGGCCATTCCCTTCCAAAAAGGCGAGCGGATGTTTAAAGTGAGCGCATGAACCAATTCATGGTAAAAAACCGAAGCGAGGTTGTCGGAAAAAACGGAAAACGATGAAGGCGGCGCCGAATCGTACAAAACGATGCGGTTGTACGGAAAGGTCGTAAAATACGCGTTGAATACGGCCGTTTCGCGCGTTAAAAGCACGGGAAAACGCCGGTGCTCACGGATATGCAGCATGCCGGCGGCTTTGCGGTATAAATCGTCGGCACACAGCGCAAGGTGCCGCGCCGAAGCGGCCGATTCTTCGGCAAAAATAAAGTCGAAGTATTCGGTTTTGATCACCGACAGCTTTTTAGAAAGCGATACGTGACCGCCCAAGTTTATCTGCGCGCTTACGACAGCCGCCTGAATGCACGCAAAAAGGATAAGGGCGGCCGCACGCCTACGCCGAAACCGCCGCAAGAGCCGTTCCCAAAACGACGGCATTATCGAGCGTAACGATTTCGCAGTACAAATGCCGTTTTTGAATCAATTCGGTATTTAGATACCCCATAATTCTCGCCCGCAAATTGTGCGTTTTATAAAAAGTCGTGCCTTCGCACAAAACGCTTACGGGCATGGAAGGATTTTTCCCCTTGCCGGATTTTATAACGGCGGCGGCTATAATCGAGGAAGCAAGACGCGCGCAGCGGTCGATAAACATATCGAGTAAAAGGTAAAGCATGTCGTAATCGCCCTCCTCCGCTCCGGCCAAAGCCGCTCCCAAAAGGGTGTCGGTGCGGTAGGGGGTGTGCAAAAAGCGGTCCATATCGTACAAGCCGAATTCGCCTGCAGCAGAAAGCGCTTTGCATGTTTTTTCGCTGAATAAACCTTCCGTGCATGCGGTCTTTACCGCAAGCGAAGCGACTCCGCCCAAATAAGCGCCGGAACACATTTTTTCCAAAACATACATTCCCGGCGTATTGGTCGTTTTGTCGTATTCGGTATCGAAAAACGAGCGGGCAAGCTTATCGAACATGCCGGCTTCGCAGACAACGATTTGACTTTCGGGTAAAGTCCGCGCGGAATCATGCGCTTTTTTTATCGGGCCGTATTCGATATAGGCGGTGTTTAAGCCGGTGCCGAGGATGAGCCCCGCGTACGAACCGAATCGTTTGCCCTCAATGTTTTGCGAAGCACCTGCGAGCAGGGCGGCGGCGGTATCGTTAAGCATGACAACCTTTTCGGGTTTTTCCCATCCGCGGCTGCACAGGGCGTCGGAAAGAGAAGCGCCGACAAAGGAACCGATCACTTCTTTCGCCTTTATTTCTTTGGAAAAGTTGATAACCTGCCCGTCGTTTTCGGGCGTGATTTTCATCGCATACGAAAAACAAAAGCCGATTTTTGCCGACTTGCCTTTAAGGTGCTCCAAATACGAAGCGATCGTATCGAAGAATTCCTTTTTGGAATATTCGCGTTCTATGCCGGGCATCGAGCGCCTTTCCAAATTTTCGATTGAGGGCCGGCCTTCGTTGTCGAATCGTACCGAACACGAGCGGAAATTGGTTCCTCCGGCATCGATAACGATAACGGTTTCGTTTTTCGGCACGCGGTCGGGCGGATTCGTCCATGTGGGAATCATCTGCTGCGAAGCATGCGGCAAACTGTCCTGCGGACAATCCAAACCCAGCTGCATATCGTACAGCAGCGCATCGATGACGCCGCTTATATCGGGTCCGTTTACACTTATGCCGTATCGGGCGGCAAAGGCGGCAAGTCGTTCATAGCTGTTCATTCCGGCTCTCCTGCATTGTTCCAGTGTATCATAAAATCTTCGTATATGCTATACTGTGCGCATGTATGCAAAGTCCGTTTTGCGGTTGCTAGCCGCCCTCTGTTTGCTTTTTGCCGCGCACAGTGCGACGGCGCAAAGCGATTTTTTGCCCGAAAATTTTTATTCGTATAAATTGGAAAACGGTCTTGAACTCTATGTACAGGAAGACTTTACGGTTCCCGCGCTCAAAGTCGAATACGTTACAAAAGCCGGAACTGCGCGCCAGCAAAAAGATACGGCGGGCTTTTTCCGCTTATATTCCGCACTCTTTTGGCAAAACGCCGTACCCGGTATACGGGCCTACGAACGCGAAGGCGCGCTCGGTTTTAGCGCCGAATGCGCCTCTTCTCAATCGCGCTACGGCTTTACCGTTCCGGTACAAAGCTTTGAAAAAGTTTTGGCCCTTTTTGCATCGGCTTTAAAACAGCCGAAATTTTTCGACAGCGCAATACGGAATGAATTCGAATCGCTCAAAAGCGAAAGCGCCTCATACGCATCGAGCGCGGGCGGTTTTATAAATGCGGCGGTGGATGCGCAGGTTCTTTCGCGTTCGCCGTGGAAAAAAGATTCGTTTTTGCAAAGCGCCCTTTTTGCAAAAATGAATACCGAAGCCGCCCGGCAAAAGCTGTCGCGCATTGCCCGAATTTGGTATGTTCCCAATCAAAGCGCGCTGTTTGTAAGCGGGCCGCTGGATGCGCAAACGGTGCTTGATACGGTAAAAAAAGAATTGTCCGATTGGGAATACGCCGTTTATTCACCGCCGGATACGTCCCGAATTGATGCGTTGCAAGCGCCGGCTGCGCCGAAAACATCGGACGCGCAAGGCGGACGGTTTGTCCTCGTATCCGACGATTTTTCCAAAGATTTTAATCAAGCGCTCATTCAATACACCGCGCCCGCTTTCGGCTCCGGCAGTCCACATTCGGCCGCCGCTTGGGCCGCAGCGGAAATTTTACAACAAAAGCAAAATCTGCGCGCCATGCCGGAAGGAGAAACGGACGTTTCGTTCAGCGCGGACGGCGCCGACAGCCGCATAAGCGTTCAAGCGCTTTTTCCCGCAAGCCTGCACGCGCAAAAAGACAATCCCGCGGACAATATCGAAGAGCTCTTGAACGCGGTAAACAAAGCCGTTCAAAACATTTCCGAAGGCGACCTTACCGAAGCTCAAACGCGCGCGCGCTTTTTGCAATCTCAAGCGCTCAAAGGCCCCGAAAGTTTTATCCGAGCCCTCAGCGCGAACTGGGCGTACGGCGGCGCCGAGTATTTTTTTGAATGGCCTAAAAGCGTGCAAAGTCTTACATTGCAGCAAGTTACGGATGTTTTTACGCCGCCGTGGATTTTTTTGTTTGTGCATACGAGTCAGTACAATCTGTACGAAAAGCGTTTTACAAAAGACGGCTGGACGCTTATAAAACAGGGCAAAAAATCCGCCGGAGCATCTTCGGCACAAGCGCCGAAAAATCAGCCTAAAAATCAAAGCGAAGCGGACGGCGCAAAACCCGAGCGGACGAACGCCGCCGAAGCCTACGCCGCATACACCGAAAGCCTTGCCGAGCGCTTTACGCTTTCGTCGGGCATAAGGGTAAGCGTCCAAAAGCTTCCGAACACGGCGTGGGTATGCTTTATTTTAAACATCCGCGGCGGCGAATTAAAATACGGTTTTGAAAAAAAAGGACTTGAAAGTCTTGCCGTGCAAAACCTTGCCCAAACGCTCAGGCAAAAAATTGCGGAAAGCCCGGCAGGCAAAGCGCTCGGAAATATTTCCGAAATCGAAACGAATACCGAACTTTTTTCGGCACGGCTTTCTTTTACCTGTCCGACCGAAAATCTTCCGCTTTTAACGGACTTTCTTTCGGCCTCTTTGCAAAAAAACGACGTAAGCCTTGCGCAAGCCGACGAGCTGTATTTTACCGAAGCGTTCAACCGGCGATCGCAGGACATATCGCCGGACAATCAATTGCAAAAAGCCGCGATGGAAACCTTTTTCGGCGCGGGAGCTTCGGCTCCGCTTTTCGCCTCCGCCGACAAACTGCTTCCGTCAGTTACCTATGACGAAATACGGAACGCCTGCCTTTCACTGTACGATCCTGAAAACATCGATATAATTCTGTGCGGTGATGTTCCGCAGCACATAAGGGAAACGCTCGAAAGCAGCTTCGGAAAAGAGGCCGTAAACCCCCTTTCCGAACAGCATAAAATCGCGTATACGAAAACGTCGTTTGAACCGGCGTTTACCGAAGGCGAGCAAACCGTACGGCTGCGCCACGTATTTTTAAGCGACATTCCGGCCGACCAAGCGGGAGAACGGCCCGCAAAGCTCATACCGACAACGGATTTTTCGGATCCCGCCCTTCTCTATCTTAAGAGTCCCGAATTCGGCACAAAAGAAGCAGCGGTCTTTTCGGCGCTTATGCATGAAATTGCCGAAAGGCTTACGCAAAAATTCCAAAGCGCGCAAAATGCGCCGGCTCGTTCTGCCAGGGCGCACACCGACGCCGAGCCTTTTTTTCTCGCTTCGCTGTATTTTTCAAAAGTAAAAAGTAAAAGCCGGCTGCAAAAGGCTTATAAAGACTGCCTGCGCGAATTTTCGTCCGAGCTGAAAGAATTGCAAAAGCCGAAACCGAAAATCCCGGCACAAGATTTTTGCGACGGAATTACCGGACGCTATGCGGGTTCCGTTTCGCATTCGTTTATGACGCTCGAATCGCGCGCGGATCTTATACGGCAGGGAGCGGAATATGCGGATAATCCTTCCTATTATATAGAGCAATTGCGCATACTCGGCGATACCGGCGTACAGGATTTTGAGTCCGTGTTTTCGGCATACATCGAAAAGGCAAAAGTCTTTTGGCTTTTTTCTGCCGACACAAAAAGATAAGGAAGGCTCATATGCCGAGTCGGGAAATTCCGAATATGACTGTGCGGGAACAAAAAGAAGCTTTGCGCCGATCCGTAACGGAACGTTTGTATCAAACACAAGCCGAAGAATTTCCCTGCTCTTTTTTTCGATCTTTGCGCGATTTTGCCCCGTACCGGAACGCACAAACGGTTCTTTTGTATGCGTCGCTCTCGTATGAAGCGCCTACGAGCCGCCTTATAGATTTTTGCCTAAAAGACGGTAAAACGACGGCTTTGCCCAAAACGCAAAAAAGAAAACATGCGGACGAAGGCGGCATTATGGACTTTTACATCCTTTCGCCCGACCGTCCTTTTCGCGAACAAACGCAGATCGGCCCCTTCGGCATAGCCGAGCCGGATTCCTCCTGTCCGCTCTTTGTTCCGGATGAAAATCGTTTTCCGCTTTTGGTATGCGTTCCCGCAATCGCCTTTTCCGAAACGGGAATCAGGCTCGGGCGCGGCGCAGGCTATTACGACCGCTATTGCGAACGGCTCGCACGCGCCACGCTCCAAACGCCCTTAATCGTGTATGCCGGTTTATGCCGCGATTTTCAAATCGTCGAAAAAGTTCCGTACGAAAAGCACGACCTTCGCGTACAATTTCTTATAAGCGAAGGCGGCATACGGCCGGTTAAAGCCCTATAAGCGTCAAAGTGCCGTAAAACAGGGCGTTTTAGAGGCCTTCGAGCTGATTGACCGCGCTTACCAAAGCGTAAAGACCGGCTTGCCCGATGTGCGAACTTTTGCCGCAGCCCCAGCAATTTGTGCCGTCGCTGAAATTCAATTCAACAAAGGCAATGGCGTCGGTACCCGAACCGGTTCCGAGCGCATGTTCATGAAAGGATTTTACGTTGAAACGCGGCACGGAAGTGTGCGCCAAAGCGGATGCAAATGCATCGAGCGGTCCGTTTCCTTTGGCCTTCGCAGTCAAAAGTTCGCCCTTCCAGCGGATCTTTGCGCAGCACGCAAGACGTTGATCGTCCGCCTTTTTTTCGGTAAAATCGACAAGTTCGAGCGGGTACGTTTTTTGCAGCCAGCGTTTTTCGAATAAAGCGAATATTTCGGCACTCGACAATTCTCTTTGCAGTTTGTCCGCTTCGCCGGTAATGAATGCGCCCAGCACGCTTTGCATCGCTTTCGGAACCGATATGCCGTAGTGCTGTTCCAATATCCACGAAGAACCGCCCTTTCCGCTTTGGCTGTTCACTCTGATAATTTCTTCATATTCTCTTCCTATATCGTGCGGATCGATCGGCAAATAGGGAATGTCCCACAAAACGTCGGTATTTTTTTCGCACTCTTTTTTGCGCGCGTTCAAGCCCTTTCTGATCGCATCCTGATGAGAACCGCTGAACGCCGTAAAAACGAGTTCTCCCGCATACGGATGCCGCGGATGAACGCTCATGCCCGTAAGGCGCCGGTACGCGTCCATTAAGGTATTAATGTCCCAAAGGTTCAGCTGCGGATCGACTCCCTGCACGTACATATTTAAAGCGAGCGTGATAATATCCAAATTACCCGTCCGTTCCCCGTTGCCGAAAAGCGTTCCTTCAACCCGTTCGGCGCCGGCCATTAAAGCAAGTTCGGCCGAAGCTACGGCGGTTCCCCGGTCGTTATGGTTGTGAACGCTTACGATAACCGACGTGCGCTCGCTTATATGCGTGCAAAAATATTCTACTTGGTCGGCATAGACGTTCGGCGTTGCGCATTCGACGGTCGTCGGCAAATTAAAAATGATTTTTCCGCCGCAGGTTTTGCGCCATTCTTTTTTTACCGCTTCGCAGATTTCAAGCGAAAAATCGATTTCGGTATTTGAAAAACTTTCCGGCGAATATTCGAGCATTATATCGCTTTCGGGAACAAGCGGAAGATATTTTTGTACGCAACGCACGCCCTCGCAGGCGACGCGGATAATTTCGTTTTTTTCCATATTAAACGTATATTTGCGCTGAGCCGGCGATGTCGAATTATATATATGAAAGATTGCTTTTTTTACACCGCGCAAACATTCAAAAGTTTTTTGTATAAGATGCTCGCGCGCTTGGCAAAGCACCTGTACCCGTACGTCGTCCGGGATAAGGTTTTCTTCAATAAGACGGCGCAAAAAAAGATATTCGGTTTCCGATGCGCTCGGGAACCCCACCTCAATTTCTTTAAAACCCGTTTTAACCAACAGTTTAAAGAATTCCACTTTTTGCTCGATGTTCATCGGAACGGGTAAGGCTTGGTTCCCGTCGCGCAAATCGACCGACACCCAAACGGGAGCTTCGGTAATAACCGCATCGGGCCACTTGCGGTTTTGAATCGGGATTGTCCCGAACGGAGCATACTTTGCCATACAACCTCCTATAAAAACTTTTGCAGGAAGCTTAAGCTTCCGAAAAAGTTTTTAGCAGCGCTTTCGCAAACCACCGGTTGAGAAAGCGCAATAAACAAACGAGTTTGCAACGCAAACTCGGAATAAAAAGCGGCGGCGCTATATCAGACGGCGCTTTTTATCAAACCTCCTATAAAAATACCTGCGCGGGTATAAAAAAAAAGCCTGCCGCCGAAAGGCAGCAGGCTTACAATACCGTTTTCAATAATTACACAGTACCCGCTTTTTTCCGGCAGTTTGAGAAAATTCGGAATAGAAGCAACTGTGCAAACATAGTCATGCACGCAGACTAACAAAAAAAGAAAAAGCTGTCAAGCACTGGGGATGTCTCAAAAGTTTGTTACTTTTTCGCCAAACTCGGTTACATAAGGTTTTCCCGGCATCCGTGCCGGAATTATGCCGATGAGGATGTCGGAAAGGCATTACATATGCCGTCCCGCTCTCTTTTTATATCTTCCGTTTTTTTGTGCGGATGACTTTATTTGTTTAACCTTTTCGAGGGAACGGTGTTTTAAATATTCGGGTTGTTTTTCGGGGACAAATACCCGAAAATATCTATATATATTAGAGATTGTATGCCGTATACAATCGGAGTTTTTGGAATTTTTACGAAGGAGATTGGTTTATGCGGATTGATATAGTAACACGGATAATGGTATAATGGTATGTCGGAACTTTGAGCACTTATTTTTAAGTTGCAACAAAATTTTTTAGGAGATGCAAGTATGAGTAAAGAAATGAAACGGAATCGTATTGCGATTCTTTTGTTTTCTGTTTTTTTTGTTCTGACCAACTGGTCGGTTTTTGCAAAGGATCCCGTCCCTGAACTGGTAAAACAGGAAGAAGGTTATTACTACGGTTACGGCAAAGGCGCTACCGCAGCGGAAGCTCAGCTCGCGGCAAAACGCGACCTTATAGAAAACGCCTTGGCTGCAGAGCTGAAGGCTGCAAATGTAAAGTCGTACAAACTCGAGCTGAGCAATGAAGCGGTAAAGGCACGCCTTACCGATCTTAAGCCGTACACTCAGTCTAAAAAGAAAGAGCCGCCGGCGGTTACCTACCGGATAAAATTTGCCGATTGGGAAAAAAAGGAAAAAGTCTACACGGACAATCTGCGTACCGATTTGGTTTCCCGTCTTAACAACAGCAAAAACAAAAAGAATCCGGCCGATAAAATAGCGGGTGCGATTGACGTTCTTGCAAGATTGGTTAAAGAAGGACAAACGGAATTGCTTTCGGCCCAGCCGGAAGGAACCGAGCTGCTTTCGCGCAGAGCCGAAGCGCTTTGCTCCGATGTAAGCAAAGGCCTCGTCTTTACGCTTTCGGTAAAAGACGGCTTTGTCGGCCCGAATACCAAGTTTGCGGTTAAAGTTACCGATTCGTCGGGTGTCGCCGCCGCAGGTCTTTCGCTTTCCGTTTCGTGGGAAGCTCCCGATCTTCCGGCGGACTCGGACGCAACCGAAATTCTGGAAGTCAGCTCGGTTATCAAAACCGACTCGCTCGGCAACGCGTCTATCGATTATCCTGCCGCCGAAGAATACCGCGACAGAGCGGTTATGCTTACCGTGCAAAGCGCCATAGCGCGTTTACTTCCGTCATCAGCCCTGCTTAAAAAGCTGGACGCGCAAAGCGCCGTTGAAGGCCGTTATGTGCATTTTACCGATTTGAAAGCGGCTTTCCCCTCGGTTGCCGTTCCCGAAGGCGAATTTAACGCCGGAGCGGTTGCTCAGGATACGCGCGCTCAAAAGAAAGAAGCAACCCGCGTTGCTTCTACAGGTGCGTACGCCATCGACCTTACGCCGGTAACGAACGCGCGCTATGCGGCATATCTTTATTTGACGCAAGGCGACAAAGCGCCCGATTACTTCGACAATTCCGACTATAATCAGGGCAAACAGCCGGTAGTCGGCATCAGCCTTAAAGAGGCCGAAGATTATGCAGCATGGCTTTCCGAACAGCTGGGTGTTACCTATCGTCTTCCGACCGAAGAAGAATGGGAAAAAGCGGCTCGTGCCGGAGCCGAGGTAATCTATCCGTGGGGCGATCAAAGTCCGACGGACGGTAAGAGAGCAAATTATAAGGGTAACGGCAAATTTTCAAAAACGTCGCCCGTAGGAGCTTTTGAAAACGGCAATAACGTATGGGGCATGGCCGATGTGGCCGGCAACGTAGCGGAGTGGACGTCATCCGCTCACGGTATTGAAGGCGAAACGAATCTTCGTACCGTCAAAGGCGGTTCGTGGATGGACGGCCCGACCGAATTACGTATTTCAAATTTCCGCAATATAGACAGTAAAAACGGATATGCCGACGTCGGTTTCCGTTTGGTACAAGTACAGGAGGTTTCTGAATGAAAAAATGTATTGGTATTGTTTCGGCGATTTTAGCCGTTATATTTGTATCTTGCGTCAGCACGCCCGACCAGGGATCTGCAGATCAAAGAGCAATTATGGAAGGCGTAAAAGCGTGGAACAGCCGCGATCCTGAAGCGGCCGCAACGTATTGGAATATGATTCGTGATGAAAAAGTGCAAAAGCAATATCTGAATTATATTGATTTGTATAAAGCCGGTGCCGAAGTACTTGAAAGCACCGATTCAATTAAAGCTTCGAACGAAGCAAAACTGCTTGCTGCCTGTAACAAGGCGCTCGATAAATTCACCGCACTCGACTCCGCATTGAGTCTTCCGCGGGATATTTGCGACAAGGGCGCATCTCTTTCGGCAAAGCGCATAGACGGTTTGGTAGCCTCCGGCAAAACGGGTGCGGCCAAAAAGATGTACGATTCGGCCGTAAAAGTATACGGAACGAGCGATGAGCTTGAAAATGCAAAAAAAGAAATCGACGTCGTAAGTATCGTCAATGCAAGACAAGCGTCGCTTCAAGATTTAACGGAAAAGGCTCGCACCGCAGACTCCTTCGATGCAAAGATTGCCGCCTACGATTCCGCTCTCGAGACCTATACGAAGGCTGAAAAAGAAATCGATTCAGCCGTCGCTTCTTCCGGCGTCGGAAAAACCGCGGGCGTTTCCGTAAGTGTGCGTAATTTCAAAAAAGCGCGCCAGGATATTTCAATCGAACGTGCTTCTACGATCCGCGAACGCGCCTATGCGTATAAAACCCAAATCGATGAAGAATTTGCACGCACGCCGAATACAAAGGGCGAAAGCGGAAAAGTATCGCTTGAAGAAATTCTTGCCCACTACCAGTCGGTTCAAAAAAACATCGAAGCGACTTACCAGGAATTGCTCGGCTTTGCCGGTAAATACCCGAACGACATCGGACAAGACATTCTCGACGATATAAACGCGCAGAAAAAAGAACTTGAAGCGAAAATCGCTCAGGTAAACTCGGAAATCCGCACCGCACAGGAAATCGCAAGCCGCGGCAAAGTGGTTTTCCCGCTTATGATCGGTCTTTTCAACCCCGATCCGCGTTCGACGGCCGAAAGCAAAAAGAGCCGCCCGGCAAAATTCAGCGCGAAAAACGTAAAGGGTGATGAATATTGGTGGGGCATGGTTTCCATTCCCAGGGGAACGCTGAACGACCTCGTTATTACGCTGAAAGACAACCGCACTGTCCGTGTCTTCGCCGAAAACACAAAGAGCGGTAAGCTCATCGAAAAAAATAACATGAAGGATCTTGTCAACCGCAGTGCAAAGGTCGGCAATTCGTGGCCGGTTCTCAATGCAGGCAGTCAACTGACGACCAACAAATACTTCTTTGAAATACAAAAGGGCAAAACTCCCGATTACGAAGGCGAAGTTGTCGTCTATAGTTCATTTATTGTGAGGATGCGTTAATGAAGTTCAGTAAAAAAGGCATTATTGCCATTGTTATCATCGCCGTTGTCGTATTGGGCTCGGCGATCGGATTTTTAATTTGGAAAGCCCAGCCGAAAGGCGCTACCGTCGCGGTTTCGATACTGCCGGACTCTTTGAATCCCATATTGGAACAAAACACGTCGGGCTTGAACGCCGACGAGCTTTTGTTTGACGGTCTTGTCAATTTTGAAGTCGACAAAACGAGCGGTTCGCTTTATTCCGAACTCGCCCTTGCCGAAAGTATCGTGCAGAATCCCGTAGACAAAAAAACGTATACGATTATGCTGCGCGACGTCATGTGGCACGACGGTACTCCGGTTACGTCGGACGATATCGTCTATTCGTTTGCCGCTTATACGCTCGAGGCGAACAATTCTCCGAAACGCGACTATCTTATGTCGTTTATAAAAGAAGTTATCGCCCTCGACGAAAAAACGGTAAAGGTTGAATTTATCAATCCTATCCCCGAATTCCGCGCCTATCCGGTACTTACGTTCAAAATCGTTCCGTCGCGCTACAACGGGCAGGAAATGCAAGTCAACATGCGCGCAGGCGAAAACGAACGCAAATTCGCGACCGCTCCGGTCGGAACCGGTCCGTTTAAGCTTGCAAGCTGGGAAATCGGAAAATGGCTGACCTTTGATGCAAACGGTACGTACTTTAAAAATACGCCGCAGACGACCAGCCTCGTTATGAAACGCGTTATCGACCCGATTATCCGTATGAATGAAATGCGCCAAGGCCGCGTCAATTTGATTCTCGAAACGAATCCGCTTGACCGCACCGAAGTTGCAAAGATTGCGAATGTCGACATCAATTCATACATTCCGTATGCGTTCTACGAAGTGGCCATCAACACTAAGTTGTTCCCGAACGCGGAAGGCCGCCGGGCAATGGCGATGGCTTTAGACAGATCTTCGCTCATTCCGTCGATTACCGACAGGGATTCCGGCGTTATTTTGAATCACGGCCCCTTCCCGTCAAACCTGTTTTCGACAAATATTCCCGAATATGTGAACCAGCCGATGCCGAACAACCTTCCCTACAATGTTCAAAAGGCTAAGATTCTTGCCGCTTCCGGCGAAATTTCCGGCCAAAACGCGATTCTTTTGTATCCCGACTCGATGGGAGAATTCGGTGAAAAAATGGCGAACGGTATCGCAAAACAACTTGCAGCTATCGGCTTGAACGTTGAAGCACGCCGTACCGGTGACCGGGTTTTCGACCGCATGGTTAATAACGAAAAATCGTACGAGCTTGCGCTTATGTATTGCGAAGGTTTCGACAACCTGTATTCGAGCATAGGCGACTGGTACCGCACCAACGGCGAAAAAAATATCACCGGCGTGGCGGACGGCAAGCTCAATTCGCTTTTCGACGCATGGGAAAAAGAAATCGTTACCGCAAACTGGATCGATCTTACGCTTCAAATAGACAAACGCATTTGCGAGCTTTCGCCCGCGCTGTTTTTGTGCTCTTTGGAAAAAGACGTATATTCCCGCGGTTTGGAAAACGTTGCAATTGCAACTGACAACCCCTTCCTTTCAGTAGAAAACTGGAAGCTTAAATAGGAAAAAGTATGCGTTTTCTGCGCTTTTTAGTACGTGAATTCATCGTCCACGGCATTGTATTTGCCGTGGCGGGAACCTTACTGCTTTCGGCGTTTTATTTGCTTTCAATCGGTGCGCCGGCTGAAAGCTACGCCGAAGCGGCGCGTTCCTTTTTATTGCTTATCTCCGGCTCGGAAGATTTTTCCATTGCGCACCCCGGCTTCAGTTCCGGTCAAATTATCGCATCGGGAGCAGCCGTCACCTTACCGCTGACGCTGTTTTCGTTGTGTATTTTGGCCGCTATTGCGCTTGCCGGGTCAGCATACGCCGTAACCGGACAGTATATGGCCGAACATCATGAATATTTCGGAGCAGAGCGCTTCGGCAAATTTATGAATTTGGTCATATCGGTCCTCGCGGCGGTGCCGTTGTTTATCGGTTTTTGGGTGTTGGCCAACATCTTCGGAAGCAATGCTCCGCTCATCATCATCGCGTTTATCACTGTCGTGCTCGGCGGGCTTTCGTGGGATGCAACCAACTTTCTTAAAACCGACATGCTCAGGCAAGTCAATTCGACGCACGCGATTGTATTCTCGACGCTCGGCCACGGTTTGGGACGTTTTTTCCCAATGCCGAATACGTATTCCGGATACCTCTTTTCTTCGAGTTTGCCCCGCTTTATCCCCTATCTTGCGGGTAAAGTGCCGGCAATCATCGGCGGGGTAACCATCGCGGAAATCGTATTCTCGTTTCCGGGGCTGGGCAGTACGCTGCTTGACGCGCTGCTCGCAACCAACACCGACTTGCTTGTAGCTTCCGTGTTTATCCTTTTGTGCGTAAACGCGGTTGTCGCATTTTTGGTAAAAACCGTTCTATTCCTGATTTATCCGAGGTGGTATGAAAAAGCTATTTAATATTTTAAAAGTTATTTGCGTGATACTCTTGGTATCACCGTTGGCGCTTTCATGGCTCCCGTCGGAATATTTTGCAAAAATCGTGCCGGAAAGAATTGTCGAATCCGGATTTTTCGCTTCGTTCTTTTCATCGTTCCGGGAACTTTCAATTTCGCTTACGGCAACCTTGCTGTTTGCGATGCTGTTAAGTTTTATACTCGGCTATATAAGCGTATTGAATATGCGCATCGGCCGGGGCTTTGCGAACATTCTCAACGCGGTAGAATCGATTCCGGCAATTCTCGTAGCGCTTTTTTGCTACGCGCCGGTATCCGGTTACCTTGCGCGCCATACAAGCGCAGCGTCGACGATTATGTCGCTTACGGTATTCGTGCTTGCAGCGACGGTAACCACGCTGCCCGAGGCCGTACGGAGCATCGCGATTCCGCTTATCGACTTGTACAACAGAAAGTACAGTTTGTCGTTCCGTTCGTACGGGTTCCCCAAAATGCGCATTCTCGCGATCCTTATGGGCACCGACTTGATGCGCAGTACCTTCCGCCGTGTCGCAGCGGGCATTTTGCTTAAAACGCTCGTACTCGACTGTTCATTCGGTTTTATTATTCAGCTCGGCTTCGGAAGTTACGGTACCCCCGCTCACTTGAGTCCGGGCGCGTTAATTGCCGCACATCGCAACGCTTTGTTTGAAGGCGGGGACCCGATTTTATTTTGGCTCCCGTCAATCATGCTTATAGCGATCAGCGTCGCGTTCCTGATTGTATTGAACGAAGGCAGAGGAGGAAATGAATGACACCCGTTTCTCTTAATAATTTTTCAATTCACCTCGGTAAACGCGTACTTCTTAAAAACTGCAACCTTTCGATCGAACCGAATTCTTCCTCCGTTATTATGGGCCCGACGGGTACCGGTAAATCGGTATTTTTAAAGTCCATTGCCGGTATTCTTTCAACAAAGGTTTTTACGTTTGAAGGAAGTATGAAGGTAAACGGTATCGACGCGTACAACGGCCACAAGCTGAATTTTAATGCGTGGACGGAAATCGCGCATTCCGGGCTTATGTTCATTCCGGCGGAAACCGCTCAAGTTATGAACCCGGCTTTAACGCTCGATCAAAACCTTGCGCTGCTTGCGCCGGGCCAAAGGGCGGTTATCGTAGAACGGCTTAAAAAATATTTTTCGCTCGATTTTGAAGCCTTTGCCCGTCTTTACCCGGACGAAATTTCCGGCGGTGAAATGCAGCGTATTACGCTTATGATTTTGTTGTCGCGCAAAGGAAACCTCATTTTGTTGGATGAGCCGACCGTCAACCTTGACCGCAACCTCAGAAAACATTTCGTAACGTTTTTGAACGACGAAATACTTGCGCCGAAAAATAAAACCTTCCTCATGGTAAGCCATGACCTTGACTTCATTAAGAGGCTCACGCTCGATAAAGCGTTTATGCTTAAAGACAGCGTAATCGAACAAATGGCTCAGCTCCCCGAAATGGAAGGTTACGAAAAACCGGAAGCGAAAAAAGGTGCGTCGGGAACCGCAATCGAGCTTAAAAACGTGTCTCAAACCTACTTTAAGCGCGGTATTTTCGGCGAACGCACCTTTACCGCATTTAAGGGACTCAACCTCAAATTCGAGCGCTCAACCGTGTACGGCCTTACCGGCCCTTCCGGCTGCGGAAAGTCCACCACCATTAAAGCGATTCTTCGTCTGCTTGACAGCACCAAGGGGCAAATTCTTATGGAAGGCTCCGATTTGGTCGCCTTAAAGCCGAAGGAAACGGGAAGAGACCCGAAAGCGTTTAAGCCGTTCCGCCGCCGTATGACGGTTGTACAGCAGGACTCGCGCTTTTCGTTTTTCCCCGATTTGAGCATCCGCGATTCGTTTAAGCAGATTTCCGCGGCAAGCCAAGGCGGTACGGTTGAAGAGCTGGAAAAAAACCTTGCCAAGGTCGGCCTTACGAGCGCCAACCTTGACGAACACCCGCGCGAACTGTCGTCCGGCGAAATGAAGCGCATGGATATAGCACGTGCACTTACGGCCAAGCCCGACATCTTGCTTCTCGACGAGCCGTTTGCGCACATCGACTTTGAAACCCGTCTGAAAGTAATGCAGGCGATTTCCGAGTACCTTGCCGAACATGCGACGATTTTGGTAATCGTTACGCACGAGGATTTCGACCTTCGCTACTTTGTAGAAAAGAGTTTCGACTTCCCCGAATTGGTCGGTCAGTTTACCGGAAAATAAAGTGCGTTAATCGCTATTGTAAAACGTCCCGCCTCCCGCGGGACGTTTTTTTTTGAAGCTGTTCAAAAACTTCGGTTTTTGAACAGCTTTTTTATTTTAAATACGATGTTTTAATTGCTCGCCTCCCTCGCGGACTCCCTCATATAACGCAAAGCTTGATACACTTGATACAGTTTCATATTGAGCACTTTCGCAATTTCGACATTCGTCGGCCGTAAGCGTCCCGCCTGACCGTACAATCTGAGCCGGTTTTTCCAACTGTGCGTATAAAACATATGGGTTTTCGCTACCCTCTTAAAAAGTGCGGAATCGGGCGGTAAAGTCATGAGCTGCAAAAAACAGCGGTTTTTAAGCATATAGCTGCTGTTTAAGCGCTGCTTGAGCTCTTCGTATTGCTCCAAGCGTTTTTTCATTGATTGTTCCAAACGGTACTTGTATGCGGCAATTTCCGATTCGCTGCGCCCGGTCAGTTGAGCAACCCGGCGTATTTGGTTTTCGTCCAAATAACGGCACGCTTTGAGTGCCAAAATCAGTATATGCTTGGGCTTAAGTTTTTTGCAGCCGCCTTTCGTATCGCTCGCCGCAGTAACGGCAGTGCCGGCGCTTTCCCAATCGGCGCCGCTGTCGGCAAGAATGGCCGGCGAAAAAGCGCCCGTTTCGTGCAAATAATACATGATTGAAGATTCATGTGCCCTTTGGCGGAAGCGTTCGCGGTAGCCCGTTTTTAATAAATTCGAAATGACGGTAACCAGGTATGTCGAAAAAACCGACTTCGAATCGGAATAATTTGCAATATATTTGGGCATCCTTTCGAGAAGTTTGAGAATTATATCGCTTTTAAAATCGGGATCGATATACGACAAACCGAATAACGAGGAATTATTGTAAATGCAGGCCACAATCTTGCGCGCACCCTCATCCAGCGGGATTTCGTTTCGGGAAATTCGGGCATAGATTTCATTAATGTTTTCCATCATCTTCTCCTATAAAAACTTTTGTAGGAAGCTGCAGCTTCCGAAAAAGTTTTTAGCAGCGCTTTCGTAAACACCGGTTGAGAAAGCGCAATAAATAAACGAGTTTGCAACGCAAACTCGGCATAAAAAACGGCGGCGCGGTTTATGCCGACGCTTTTTATCGCCCTCCTATAAGATAAAGTTCTCCCGCCCGAAGGTTTATCAGCACATACCGTGCCAAGGGAGAAAAAAACGGAGAAAGACGATTATCTTTTTATAGATTAACGAATTATGCCGCCTCGAACATGCAAGGAAAACGCGCGCCCAAAGCTGTTTTCTGTGAACAAATTTAAAAGAAGACGGTGAACCGCCGCAAAAGCGGTCAACCGTTAAAGTTTTTTTCGAATTCTGCGATTACTTTTTGCATGACGGTTTTTAAAGAACCTTCAGTACTTAATCCCGAAGCGTTTTTATGGCCGCCGCCGCCGAATCGGGATGCAATGGCGCTCACATCGATATCGCCGTTTGAACGCAGTCCGACCGTACATTTTTTATCGCGTTCTTCGCGGAACACGGCAACGGCGCACACATTTTCGGTCGCCATAAGGATTTGATACAGCATATCGGTATCGCGTCCGTTACGCCCGTAGTTTTTCGTATCTTCGAGCGTTTCGTATGTTGTCAACAGTTTGCCGCTGCAGTGCACGCTCACTCTGTCCAAGGAAAGCGCCAAAAGCTTGCGCGTCAAAAACGGTTTATTGTTGTTCATATCGGCGTAAGCGCGCCGAGGATCGACGCCCGCTTTTACAAGCCTGCCCGCGCTGTAAAAAGCTTCGGAGCTTTTATTATCCAAAAAGCGGAAAAATCCCGTATCGGTACTGAGGCCGAAAAACAAAAGTTCGGCCATGTCTTTTTTGGGCTCGCCTAAAAAGTGTTCGTAGAGCTGTTGAATAAGGCAGACTGTCGCCGGCGAACTCGGATCGATGATGCTGCGGCCTTTTTTGACAACCGACGTTTTGTGATGATCGATGACAAAGGTATCCAAAGCGCACACTTGTTTTTCGATAACGTCGCCCAAGCGGGAGTATTCGGAACAATCAACGATAAACAAAGCAGTCTTTTTGTATTTGCGCAGCGGTTTATATTCCGGCAAAAAAAGACTTTCGTATTTTGCCGTTTCGCTGCGTTTAAACGGTCCGGCGCAAAGGCACCGGCAATGTTTTCCCATCTTTTTTAAAATATGCGCCAACACAAGCGTACTGGAAATCGAATCGCCGTCGGGTTCTTTATGCCCGACAACTACAAAATCATCATATGCGCATACAAAATCATTAAAAATTTTAAATTCGGATTCACCAAGTTTGAGCATTGCAGTAAGTACCAAGCATAGAGGAAACTGTCCAAAAACTGCAGTTTTTGGACAGCCCCAATTGGCACCCTTTTTTATTATTCCAGTTTTAAAGTATCTTTTTGTTTTGCCGCGCCGATATCGGCCGCTTGATTCAGCTGTTCCCACACCAAAGTATTCGTCAGCGCAGGCATGTTTAAAACAACCTTTGTAAATGCGCCGTCTTTATACTGTAAAGTCATATACGGAGTAAAATCGCGCGGAAAGGTGTTTAAAACTCCCTTGCCGTTTCCCGACTTAAACCATTCTTTCGGCAGCGTTACCTGTCCCAAATCTATGCCGTTGGTATAATACATAACGACGTATGCATCGGGGTGAGCGTACACCTTATACACCTTTATGTTCCGGTATTTAACGGAATCGTCAATCCCGTCCGCCGCAAAAAGGACGGCGGCACATACCGTAAAAAACACAGCCAGTAAAGTTGCTTTTTTCATGTAATCCTCCATGAATATAATACAAAGCATCGGCTTTTTTTACAAGAGTGTTAAAGGGAAATTCACCGATTTTCTCGATTTCCATACCGCCCGTGCAATCAGAGTTTTTCTCGTATTCATCATTTTATTTCGTCATTTTTACTTGCGGTTTTTGTGTTGTTCATGATATGATATTCGGGCGAGGGACATATGAATATTGCATGGATCGGAGCGGGCGTTATGGGATCTTCCATGGCGCGCCGTTTGGCTGAGGCGGGGCACGCACTATGCGTATATAACCGCAATCCGCAAAAAGCCGAAGCTTTGCGCAGCAGCGGAATCAAAGCCGCACAAAATATAAAAGAATGCGTGCAAGGCGCACAGGCGGTTTTTACGATTGTAGGCTCTCCTGCCGATGTGGAACAGGTATATTTAGACCCCGAAGGAATTTTTTACCACGCGGAAACGGGTGCTTTTTTAGTCGATATGACGACGTCTTCTCCCCTTTTGGCAAAACGCCTCTACGATACGGCGCACACGCCGGAGTTTTCCGAAAAAAACTTCCGCGTCGTCGATGCGCCGGTTTCAGGCGGCGATACGGGTGCTCAAAACGGAACACTTTCGATTATGGCCGGTGCCGACGAAGACGATTACCGCTCTCTTTTGCCTCTTTTTCAAATTATGGGCAAAACGATTACGCGCATAGGAGGAGCCGGAAGCGGACAGCACTGCAAAGCGTGCAATCAAATCGCCATTGCTGGAACTTTGGCGGGCTGCGCCGAAGCAATGGCGTATGCATTACACAACAACTTAAATGCCGAAATTATTTTACAAGCGATTGCAAAAGGAGCGGCGGGAAGCTGGCAAATGGACACAAACGTACCGAAAATGCTGAAAAACGATTATACGCCCGCCTTTTTTGTCAAGCATTTTATAAAAGACATGAAAATTGCCCAAAGCGTTATGGACAGCCGAAGCAAAAAGCTGCCCGTACTCGATACGGTGCTTGCCGAATTTGAAGGACTTGACAAACGCGGGTTTGCCGAAAAAGGCATTCAAAGTATTATAGAATGGTATAAATCATGACGCTCTATCTTGCAAGCGGCAACCTGCACAAAAAACATGAAATGCAGGATATTTGCCGCACTCACACGATTCTTATTCCCGCAGACAAGGGGATTGCCTTTAACCCCGAAGAAACGGGAAAAACTTTTTTTGAAAACAGCTTGATAAAAGCGCGCACCTTGTGGGAAATCATCCGAGAACCCGTCCTTGCCGACGATTCGGGCATTTGCATCGACATACTCGGCGGCAGGCCGGGCATATATTCGGCGCGCTATGCAGGAATCGATTTTCCGTACGGAAAGCCCGACGGCATAGGAATTCCGCAGGAGCAAAAAAACAAACTGCTGCTCGACGAGGTAAAAAAAGCCGAACAAAGTGCCTCGCCTTCCGGCACATCTGAAGTGAAAAACGGTACGCGAAGCTGCCGCTACGTGTGCGCAATGGTGCTCTACTTCGGTAAAGACCGTTTTTACTGCGTCCAGGAAACAATGGAAGGCAGTCTCATAGAAGATATTTCCGAAGAGCGAGGAAAAGGCGGCTTCGGTTACGACCCGATTGTGTTTTTGAGCGAATACGGAAAAACCGTCGCCGAATTATCCGACGAAGAAAAAAATGCCGTTTCTCACCGCGGAAAAGCGGCGCGGAAAATACTGCAATTATTGTAAATTCCGCACGGTTCGAACCCCGCGTCCTTTGCGCAAAGCGTAAGCGCTTTTTGCGTATAAAAGCTCACGTGGGTCGGATCTTCTTTATACCACCAGGTATTAAATTCCCGTTCCGTTTCGGGCGCAAAAAGCGTACGGACGGCAAGGACACCTCCCCTTTTGCACGCGCGCGAAAGCCCCGCAAAGCCTTCGGCGGGGTTCTCAAAATGCTCGGCAACTTCAAGACACAAGACAAGATCCGCGCCGCCGGCAAAAAATTCCGCCTCGGGCGCAAAAAGCGGATCCCAGCCGCGTATTTCGGTGTCGTCCGGCAAAAGAAAATCTTTTTTATGCGTTTGCAAAAGTTCGATCAAAGCGCCGTTTCCGCAGCCGTAATCGAAGATTGTCGCCGGCGGAGCACCGAGCAAGGCACAACTTCGGCTCAGTGCGGTGTAAGCAAAGTCTTTTAAAAACAAACGATAACCGGCGTTTGCAAGGCTATTGTCGTGCAAAAGATAGCGCTCTTTTTGCTTTTGCACGGACAAAAAACACTCGCGCGAAATAAAAAAACCTCCGCAGCCGGAAGGCGGCACGCAGCGGAAAATACGCCGTTCACAGCCGCCGGCTTTTTTTTCAGACGCGCGAGTACATTCGGATAAGTGCGTTCCGCTGCAAAACGGGCAGCGTAAAAGTTCGGCCGCATAACCTTTCTCCACGGCACAACCTCCCGCCTCATTGTGCACTAAAAAAGAGCGCAGGGCAAGAGCGGTATCGGGCGGCCCGAGATTCAGTATAAACCGACCGCTTTTTTTCAAAAAAACGCTAAAGTTCTTTTTTGCCTATGCCGATATTGGATATAAGAGTACCATAACTGTATCCTTCGTCGAAGTAAAACAGTTAGGAAACTCTTAGCTGTATAAGAAGCAAGACTGTAGCCTTGTAATTACGTCTTGCATTCTTATGCAAAAAAGACGGCAAGGATGCCGTCTTTCGAATTTCCATGGAGGAATCACATGATTATCAACCACAACATGTCAGCAATGTACTCGAGCCGCGTCTTGGGTGTAACGAATTTGGCTCAGGCTAAAGACATGGAAAAATTGTCTTCCGGTATGAAAATCAACCGTGCCGGTGACGATGCTTCCGGTTTGGCCGTGTCCGAAAAAATGCGTTCGCAAATCCGCGGTTTGAACCAAGCTTCGCGCAACGCGCAGAACGGTATCAGTTTCATTCAGGTAAGTGAAGCTTATCTGCAAGAAACAACCGACATCATGCACCGTATCCGCGAACTTGCAGTACAGGCAGCCAACGGTATCTACAGCGATGAAGACCGCATGTATATACAAGTTGAAGTTTCTCAGCTCGTAGCCGAAGTTGACCGCATTGCAAGTCATGCCCAGTTCAACGGTATGAACATGCTGACAGGACGTTTTGCCCGCGCAACCGGCGAAAACACCGTTACCGCTTCCATGTGGCTGCACATCGGTGCGAATATGGACCAGCGTATGCAGGTTTTCATCGGTACTATGACCGCGATGGCCGTAGGCGTCCGCGACATCGGTTCCGAGAAAATCATGACCATTGCAACTCCCGATGATGCAAACCGCTCAATCGGTGCTATTGACGAAGGCTTGAAGAAAATCAACAAGCAGCGTGCCGACCTCGGTGGGTACCAAAACAGGCTCGAACTGACAGTTAAAGGAATTGACGTTGCTGCAGAAAACCTGCAGGCCGCCGAATCCACCATCCGCGACACCGAAATGGCCAAACAGATGGTTGACTTCACGAAGAACCGGATTTTGGCACAAGCCGGTACTGCGATGTTGGCCCAAGCCAATGTTACGACGCAAAACGTCTTGACATTGCTTCAATAGTATAGTATAAGGGCTTGCGGGAACACGGAAGACGTGCTATTATAATAGCGAGGGCTTTCGTGCCCGCAGCTTGAGCGGTTTTTTACCCCCTTGTTTTTCATAAAATTCCCCAAGCTTTTATACCGGTGCTTTTTAGAGGCATGTTTTGTGTGTGTGCGTAATGCATGCACATAAAACGCGAGATCTTTGACAACACCCTCCGGTGATTACGTAGCGGCAGAGGCGGTTACAGCTGTAAAGCGGATTTTCCGTGTAAAACAGCCGTAACGGTTCCTGTCGCACGGGTCTAAAACGGAACGAAGAAGGCGCAAAATCTTCATTCCGTCCGGAACGTAAAACAGGCCTTAAAGCATGATGCTTTATGAGGTTTATCACATGGAGGGTAAAATATGATTATTAATCACAACATGAGTTCGATGTATGCAAACCGCACGCTCGGCATCAACACCGATCAAGTACAGGGCAACATCGAAAAACTCAGTTCCGGTCAGCGGATAAACAGAGCCGGTGATGATGCTTCGGGACTTGCCGTATCCGAAAAGATGCGCATGCAAATCCGCGGTCTTAACCAGGCTCAAAAGAATATCCAAAACGGCGTTTCCTTTATTCAGGCAACCGAAGGTTATCTGCAGGAAACAACCGATATTCTCGGTCGTATCCGCGAACTTTCAATTCAATCGGCAAACGGTATTTACAGCGATGAAGACCGTATGCAGATTCAAGTTGAAGTTTCCCAGCTTATCGATGAAGTGGACCGCATTGCGAGTTCCGCCCAGTTTAACGGCATGAACATGCTGACGGGCGCTTTTGCAGCGGAATCTATTACGGGACGCATTATGCAGTTCCACATCGGAGCAAACGTAGACCAGAACGAACGTGTATACATCGGTACGATGACCGCACAGTCATTGGGATTGATAGGTGCGCAAGGCGATGCATCGGCAAAGCTTTCCATTGCAAGTCCGGAATCGGCAAACATGGCTATCGCAACAGTGGATTCCGCCCTTACTTCAGTAAACAAGCAGCGCGCCGATCTCGGTGCGTATCAAAACCGTTTTGAAATGGCTGCAAAAGGTATCGGTATTGCCTCGGAAAACCTGCAGGCTGCCGAATCGATCATCCGCGACACCGACATGGCGTCCGAGATTGTCGATTATACGAAAAACCAGATACTTTCGCAGTCAAGCGTAGCGATGTTGGCTCAGGCAAATACGCAAGCACAAAACGTATTGCCCTTATTGAGCTAAAAGCACACGATTTCATTAAAGAGAAAACTGGATGTCGTCTTTTTAATGAGCGATTAAGAAGTACGAAAGAGGTGCGCCCCTCTTTCGTACTTTCCTTTAAAATCAGATTGCGCCCAGCGCTTGGAATAAGCGCCGTTTCAAGGAGGAAACGCCATGAGTATGACTACAAGTGGAATTGGGAATAATCCGGCTATGGACAGCCGCATGGCATATGATTATGCAGCCGTAACAAAAAGCGTACAGGCAGTCGTAACCGAAAGAGAAGCCGGAACAAAAGTGTCCGCAAAAAAAACGGAACCGAAGAGTGTGCAAACTTATTCGGCAAAAGAGCTCCGTTATAATATGAATGAACAGTTGGATCAGGTTGTCGTTACCGTTGTGGACCCGTCTACCAACAAGATAATTAAGGAGATTCCGTCCGCAGAAGTACAGGAAATGAAGATTCGCGTAAAAAACGCAATAGGCAGTTTTATCGACGAAACGCGATAACGGCGGACAACTTCACAGTTCATGGCCGACATAAGTATACCCGGGGTAACCGATAAATACAAAACAAACGATCTCATAAAAAAACTTATGGAAGCCGAGCGGGTTCCTCTGACAAGACAACAAGAACAGCTTGAAACCTATAAGACACAGCAGGAAACGTGGCGAACCGTAAACACGCAGATGAGCACGCTGCGCGAAAGCGTGCGCTCGCTTTATTCATTCGATAATCCGTTCAGTTCCAAACTAGCCTCTTCCACCGATGAATACGCGGTAAGCGCGACGCCTAAACGAGATGCGGCTTTGGAATCGTTTAAAGTGGAAGTTTTGCAAACCGCCGCCGCCGACCGCTTTTTGTCGGCGGAGCTCGATGCCAAAACGCAGGTTCCCGCCGGCACGTATGAATACGCCGTAAACGATAAAAAGGTTTCTTTTAATTGGAAGGGCGGCAAATTGTCGGATTTTGTCGCGGCGCTGAACAGACGTTCGGCAAATACGATAAAAGCGTCGATAATAGGAATCAGCAAAGACAAGCAGGCCCTGCTTATAGAATCTTTAATAACGGGGAGCGAAAACAGACTGACCTTTTCCGGAGCGGCACGTGATTTTGCCCTTCAAACCGGCATGATAGGAAAGGCTCCCGCGGCCGCGCAGGATTCGTTTACAATAAAGCGCGACACGATACGGAATGCGGGCAATTTGAATTCTAAAACGGTCGAATTCGCTCAAGATGCTTTGACCGTCCCTCCCCGTTCGGGCTTTGAAAGTCCCATTCCTCAAAAAATCGCGGCCGAAAAAACAAAAACGATACGCTTTAGCGCGCGCACGGTCGATATTCCCGCCGAAGAGGTTCTTCCCGACAAGCCGGAACTGCCTTCCGCCGGTACGGTTAGTTTTAAAGACGTTACGCTTTCGAACGAAGAATTCGACACAAAACTGCCGCTTTCTCAGGAGGCCGAAAAGGTACCTACCGAACCGGTTGAAGATTATGCGGCCGTGTTTATAAAAACGGCCGACGGAACCGAGATTCCGCTCAGTCCTTTAAAACCGAACGGCGAAAATACCGTTTATTCGGTAGACGCATCCGATTATCCGAATATGCGTTCTCTCGTTATAAAAAACAACAACACGCACAAAAAAATCGTTATGAGTAAGCCCGAAACAATCGATATGACGGCTTCTTCCGGTTATATTCCTTTGAATCCCGCCGAAACGGCAGCCGATGCAAAGATAAAGTATCAGGGCATAACGATTACGCGGCCGTCGAATACGATAGACGACGTCGTTCCGAACGTTACGCTGAATATTCACGCAAAAACCGAAAAACCGGCGACGATCGCGATAGAACCCGATAAAAAAGCGGCAAAAGAAGCGCTTATAACCTTTGTCGGAAAATACAACCGCCTTATGGCCGAATTGAATATTTTAACGCAGACAAAACCGGAAATAATCAGCGAACTTGAATATTTTACGGAAGATGAAGCAAAGGCGGCCGAAAAGCGGCTGGGCATGTTTCAAACCGAATTTTCTTTGGCAAACGGAAAAAGAGCACTGCAAATGATAACGTCCGGCCGCTACCCGACGGCGGACGACGCGCAAATAACGATGATGTCGCAAATCGGCATTTCGACAAGCGCGTCTACGGGCGGTTTTGCCGGCATTGCCGCAAACAGGCTGCGCGGCTATTTGGAAATCGACGAAAAAACGCTGGATGCTGCACTGCAAAGCAATATGCAGGACATAAAAAATTTATTCGGGTACGACAGCGACGGCGATTTGGTTATCGATTCGGGCATCGCATTCGCAATCGATAAAAATCTGCAATCGTTTACGCAAACCGGCGGCATTATATCTTCAAAAACGTCAACGTTGAACACGCGCATAAGCTCTTCACAAAAAAATATCGAAACGCTCGAAGGCAAATTAAAAAAGAAAGAACAGGATCTTAAAATAAAATACGGGCAAATGGAAGCCGCTCTGAACAGCTTGGAAAAGCAAGCGGATTCGATAACAAATTTTTCCGACAATCAAAAAAGCGGCCGATAATAACGCAAGAAAGGATAAAAAATGAATTTATACATCAATTCGGTAAAAGCCGATTTTACTTTAGAAGATGAAAAAACGCTCGGCGACGTTTTAAAGGCGTTCGAAATCGAATGCGAAAAAAATGATGCTACGGTCGTGTCCTTAAGCGTGGACGGGGAAAATATAAAAGCCGAAGATATGGACGCCGTTTTTGCGCGGGCAATCGACGCCACGGCCGAACTTAAAATCGAAACGGTCGCACAAAACGATATTATCCGTTCTTTGCGCGATACGGCGCAAAAGGCCGAAGCTTTAAGCGGCGACTTGGAACAAATCCCGCTTTTGCTTCAAAGCGGCAAGGACGCAAAGGCTGCAGCCGTATTAACCGGTTTTGCCGACCTTTTTGACATTTTATGTCGAACAATAAGCCTGTGCGCACTTTTTCCGCAACGCTTTGCGGACTTTTTCATAGACGGAAAAAAACCGGCCGATTTTCTTAAAGACTTTTCTCCGGTTTTATCCGATTTTGAAAAATCACTTGCCGACAGCGATACGGTTCTTACGGGCGATTTGGCCGAATACGAAATCGCGCCGCGACTGCGCTCATTTACCGAAGCCGTAAAAAATATTAAGGAACCGATATGCTGATTTTACAGGCGGGCAGCGCCATAGCAATGCGGCAAAACACAAAACTGATTCCCATTGCCCTGCTCGTGCTGGCTCTCCTTGCCCTGTTTATCGTTTTGCGCTATGCGCTGCAAGCGCTTGCTTCTTTTTCCAAAGAGGCGGCACGGAAAAGACCGCCAAAAGTAATCGACGCTGCGCTTTTAAAAAGCAACGGTAAAAAGCTCGGCTTGACCGGAGAAGAAAACGCGTTTTTAATTGATTTGTGTAAAACATATAAGATAAAGGAACTTCCCCTTCTTGCCGCAACGGAGCAGTGTATTACAGGTCCTTTAAAGACTCTATACAAAAAAATCTGTGCCGAAAGAAATTCTGCGGGAGAAGCTCAAACCGAAGCAAAAAAGCTGCAGCTTTTTATCATAGTCCACAAAATAGAAAACGGTAAACGCAATTTAACGATGGTTACAAACAGTACGGCTTTTCCCGCAGGTCTTCCGGCAATATACAGCGACGAGCACGAGCACCATTATCATGTCGTAATCATCGAAAATACCGACGCCGAAATGATTGTTTCGATACCGCAAAAAAAAGACGGCAGCAAGGTAAAGCCGCATCCCTTGTCTAAAATCTCGCTTACAATTCAGCTGAAAAACGGCATAGCGTACCGCATTTTTCCGAGAATCGTGCGTTACCAGCAGCGAAACGACTTTGAAGAAATGGTCGTAACGCATACGAAAAACATCAAACCGATGCTCCAGCGCCGGTTTAAGCGGGTGCCGGTAACGCTGCACTGTTCGTTTTGCGCGGTAAAAGAAATTGAAGAAGGCGGCACAAAGCGGTACGAAGCTTCGATAAATTCGTATCCGGGCATAATCAGCGACATTTCAGCCGGCGGCTGCAAACTGCGCACGGCAATACCGATTCGGGAAGGCCGGCACATTCAAATAAGCACGGACATTGCCGGCAAACGGATAGACAGCATAATAGGTGTTGTGGTAAAATCAAAAAAAGATGTCGACGGGAAAACGACCGTTTTACACATGCGTTTTGTCCGAATGGCAAAAAAAGCGCGAAACGTAATTTTTGCGTCGGTATATAACTACGACGAAAGCAAATAACTGCGCCGGATTTTTATCGATCGGAGAACCGTATGGAAGTGTTGAAAATAAAAATTTTACACAGCGAATCGGGCTACATCTATTATCGCATCTCCTACAAAGCGGCGGCTGTCATTGCTTTTTTAAACACGACAAAAGAACTCCCTATAGATTTTACAGTCGAAACGCACGCAAGCGGCACAAAAGCTATCGAGTTAAAATTGGGGGGAAATATAGACTACCCTCTTTTGCCGGTAACGCGGGCAATAAAAGAAAAGATACTTAAAATGGATAAAGAAGGATTACTGCCCTGTTGACCTTATATACAAACTCGGCCGAACAGACAATTGCTTTGGGAGAAAAAATCGGCTCGTTTTTGCACAAGGGCGACGTTATCGCCCTACAGGGAACCTTAGCCGCCGGCAAAACGACCATCACAAAGGGCATCGCCCGTTCGCTCGGCATAACAGAAGAAATTACAAGCCCGACTTTTACACTTATCAGTGTCTATGAGGGTAAAGTTCCGCTCTATCATATGGATGTGTACCGCCTCGAAGGCGGCGAAGATTTTTCCGATTTGGGGCCGGAAGAAATGCTGTACGGCGACGGCGTGTGCGTTATAGAATGGAGCGAAAAAGTTATGAGCGAACTGCCGGAGAAAACGATTATTATAAAACTTGCAGCCGAAGGCGAAAAACGTACCCTTACCGTTGAAAACTGGCCGTATGGAGATTTGCATATATGAAAGCTCTTGCCGTGGACAGCAGCGTTTCCGCGATAAGTTTTGCCGCATGCTGCGCCGACAAAACCGCTCTTTTAACGCTCGATATAGGCATGCACCAGTCCGAAAAAATCCTCGAAGGCATACAATGCGTTTTAAGTCAATGCGGTTTACACAGCGGCGAATTGGATTATACGGCATTGTGCGCGGGACCGGGAACCTTTACCGGGTTGCGACTTGCCTTTTCCGCTTTAAAAGCGCTCAACCTTGCGCACGGCATTCCTGTATACGCCGTTCCCACATTGGAAGTAATCGCGTATCCGTACCGCCAATGGCCGGGAGCCCTTATTCCCGCCGTCGATGCAAAAAAGCAAAGCTTTTATGCGGCAGTATACCGCCAAGGCGTTTTGAATGCCGGCCCCTTCGACGCCGATGCTGCAACGATTCTTGATTCGGTAGACCCGGAAGAAAAACTGCTTATAGCCGGAAACGACGCCGATTGCTTTGCAGACCTTGTCCGTTCGGCGCGGCCGCAGCAAAGCGTGTGCACGTTTTCTTCCGTAACGGGCGAAAGCGGCATAGCCGGCGCAAATTCGGGCGGTTTTACCGCGCTTACGCTGCTTGAACTTGCCGGGAAAAAGTTCCGCGCAAAAGAAAAACCGCTTGAAGACTACGACGGTCCCGTGTATATCCGCAAAAGCGAAGCGGAGCTGTCACTTGCCCAAAAGACCGGACAAAACGCTTAAATCGTCCTGAGCGGAAAGTGCGCTTGCCGCGGCGGCTTTATTTTCTTCCTGTATGGCTTGGAATACTTCTTCCCGAAAAACTTTTACATGCTTGGGTGCTTCGACGCCGATCTTTACCTGATCGCCGCGTACTTCAATAATCGTCAGTGTAATGTCGCTGCCGATTTTTATTTTTTCGTTTATTTTCCGCGACAATATCAACATGTGCGGCTCCGCGAATCGTTTTTTTGCAGTAAATCGTGCTTGGTAGACCACCGCGGATCCGGCAAAACGATTTGCATTCCTTTTTTATTGTTTTTATTGATTATAAGCGGTCCCTGCAAATTTGCCGTAATATGCGTATGTTTGTCTTTTGACGACAAGGTTACAATCGAAATAACCAATACGTCCGAAGCGTCTTTTACGCCGATATCTTTTATGCTTTCGTCGTCCACATCGAGTTCGTAATCGGAAAAAAACAAAAAAGGATCCACCGTCAAAAACGACAAGGATTCTTCGCTTACCGATTGCAGCCACATAAAAGGTTTGTATTCCGATTCGGAGAGGATAAAATCGGTGTGCTTTTCAAAACCGTACAAGCCCTGCGGGAAATGCAAAACGGTTTTGCTTCCGGCGGAAAGAATTCCGTTCGTATTGACTTCGCTGTCCATAGATTATCCTATTTTATATAATTGAGCAGAGTGCTGTTGTACAATTTGCCGGCAGTGCTCAACGTCGCCTGCTTTACGTAATCGAGCATTTTCATGTCGGTAATTCCTTTTGTAATGTCCAAATCGCCTTCACGCGCAATCATCGCGTTGGTATTCAAATTATTCGTTTGAGAGCGCGAAACGGCGACTTGCGCCCGCTCGTATTGAGCGCCGGTTTCCGCTATGCGCCGGGTTAAGTTCCCCACACCGCTATCCAAACCGCCGAGTACTTTTCCGCCTATCGATTCCTGATCGCCGCGCAAAAGCGCATCGCGGAACGCAATAACGGTATCGAACAGAGAACCGCCGGTTATCTGCGCGGCGGGGCTCAAATTGTACGGCGGCCTTTGGCTTGCGTCCCGTATCAGACCTAAATCGAACAGCGTGCTGCCTTTTTTATCCTGAAGCCACAATTGGCGCGAATCGGTCGTATGCAGGTTCAAACCGTTGGTTACCGGATCAAGCTGCGCTTTTACGGCAACGCCCGCATTGTTTATTTTTGAAATAATCGAATACACATTGTCGCCGGCTTTCAGTTTTATATCCGTACCGTCGATGTTGATAACGCTGTCGGCGCTCACTTGGTAAGAAGTCGCGTCCCGTTCGGCAAAAAGCGTTTGCTGTTCCGCCCAAAAAATGCTGTTGCCCGTGCGGTTCAAATTCATATAAGCGCGCTCGTCGACTTCGACATCGTTGTGCTGAACCGAACCGTTGTAGCGTACCTGCGTAATGAGCGCATCGCCGGAACCGGGCACCGGCCCGAATTCGATTTCAAAGGCGGTATTTTTTGTGCGCGTACCGGCAAAGAGCGTGTTCCCGTCGGGGCCGACGGCGTTTGCCGATGTTACCAATTCTTTTAAAAGTTCGTCAACTTCGGACGCCATATTTTTAAGATCGTCTTTTGTATACACGCCGTTTGCGCCGGTAACGGCAAGTTCGCGTATGCGGTGCATAACTTCGAGCGAGTGCCGTATATAGCCTTCCGAAACGGAATATTGGTCGGTAAGCGTTTTTGCGTTTTGCTCGAAGCGTTTGACGCGCTCAAGATAGGATTGATAGCGGACGAGGTGGCCTGCCGCCAAAGGATCGTCGCGCAGTTCCTGAATGCGGCGCTGGCTGCCCATTTGGTTGTTCATTTTATTCGCCTTCGATTCCTGAATGCGCAAGTTATATTGAACGTCATTGTTCGCTAAAGCCGTACTTACTCTTCTCATCATCTACTCCTATAAAAACTTTTGCAGGGAATGTCAATTCCCGAAAAAGTTTTTAGCCGCGCTTTCGCAAACGTCAGTTGAGAAAGCGCAGTAAATATCGCCGCCAAGGACGGCGGTTAAATCATACAGAAGCGATATTTTGGCTTCACCAAAATTCGCTATAAACAGATGTACACGGAAGTACATCTGTTTATGACGGCGCTTTTTATCGCAACTCCTATACGCCTAAACGGTTTATCACCGTATCCAAAAGTTCGTCCACAACGCTGACGAATTTTGCAGCCGCATTGTAGCCGTGCTGGAATTTAATAATGTCGGCCAATTCTTCGTCGATGTTGACGCCGGAAATCGAATCGCGCAAATCGCGCAAATCGGCCATAATCGCATTTTGACTAAGCAAATTGGTTTGCGCTTGTTCGCCCTTTAAGCCGACATTCGTAACGCTTTCGGCAAAATAATCGTCAAAGGTGCGCGAACGGCCTATCATGACAAAGGTGTTGCGCAGCGCCGCAATTTCCAAAGCCGCCGAGCCGTCGCCGGCTTCAACGACACCGTTGTGCCCCGGTTTTCCGGCCGCAACCGAAAGGATGTCGGTTTGAATCGCTTTGTTGATACCCATATAACCGGCAGGATTCAAAACGGGTGCAACGGCATACTGCGCCGTCGCCTCATTCTCGCCGCCTTCGCGGACAGCCGCCGCAAAAAACTGCACGGCGTTTGCCTGATTAAAATCGTATGCGTTTTCCGGCCCGCTCCCGGCTAAAATGCCGGCGTAACCGGTTAAAAAAAAGCCCGAATCTTCTATATGACGAAGCACAAAATCGGGGTTGTCGGGCGAAGATGCCGTCGTGGCTTTGAGTACGAGGCGGTTGTTGCGGTCAAGATAAGCTTTTACCTCACCGTCCGAATCGTTTATGCGGTTCACAATCGTTTCAACCGTATCGGTCGCATAATAGGGAACTTCGACAAAGCCGCTTTTGCCCGAAAAAGTCATAATACCTGCAAGCCCCGTTTGGTCTTGCGCATGAAGTTCGTTCGAACCGCTTACGCGGAATATGTATGTGGAATCTTCAAGACCGTCGCCGTTGCGGTCGTAATTTCCGAGCGCGTTCGCGACAAAGGGTTCTTCGACGAAAAAGTCGAGGCCGGTAACGTTGTTTGCGCCGAGCGAATTGCGGTGAATGTCGTTTACGAGGTCGGCAAAATTGAGCGCAACCGTATTCAGGTTTTGAAGCTCGTTGCGGATATCGACGTCGCGCAATTCAATAAGGGCGCCTAAACTGCCGCCGGCAAAATACGCATCGTTTTGCGTGTCGGCCCATACGACCTTTGTATAACCGTTGCTGTCGGTCAGCGGCACTACTTCGTAGCCGCGCGCTTTTCCGCCCTGCACAAGAATGTGCCCGTCTATGTGAACCATAAATTCGTCCGGGTCGCGCCGGTCGGTCGTTATGTTTATAAGTTTGGATAACTTTTCGACCATCAAATCGCGCCGGTCGTACAAATCGTTCGGGTTGTCGCCCATAGCTTCGGAACGGATAATTTCTTTATTGATTTCGGCAATTTGAAACGCGTAATCGTTTACCTGTTTGACGGTCGCTTCAATGTCGCCATTCAAAATCGTGCCGACGCCCTGCAAGCCGATAAAGCGCTGCTTTACCGAATTGATCAAACTTTCACCCCGGCTCACAACCGCTTGCCGTGCAGCCTGCGATTCCGGATACACCGACAATTCCTGCCACGATTCCCAAAATTTGTCCATCGTCGTGCGGATCGACACGTCGTCAGGTTCGTTGTACAAGCCTTCGAGCATGGTGTAGTATTTGTCACGGGTTTCCCAATAGGCTTCCTGGTTCGCCTGGGCGGTAATGCGGATGTCAAGCAGTTCATCGCGTATGCGCGTAATGCTTAAGATATCGATACCCTGCCCGACTTGTCCCGGGCGCTCTTCGCGCTCCAAATCGGGGCGGTATAAAGGATCGAAGGCGCGCAAATTAACCCGCTGGCGCGAATAGCCTTCGTTGTCCGCATTTGAAATATTGTGACCGGCAGTCATAATGGATTGATTGTGCGCCATAAGACTGCGCTTTCCCATTTCGATACCGAAAAAAGTCGATGCCATACCTTCTCCTATAAACGAGTTTGCATCGCAAACTCGCAGTCGAAACGAGCGGCGCCATCTCAGCCGCGAGCTTCGACCTAACTCCTATAAAAAGTTTTAGAGGAAACATCAGTTTCCGATAAAACTTTTTTCAGCGCTTTCGCAAACGTCAGTTGAGAAAGTGCAGTAAATATCGCCGCCAAGGACGGCGGTTAAATCATACAGAAGCGATATTTTGGCTTCACCAAAATTCGCTATAAACAGACGTACACGGAAGTACATCTGTTTATGACGGCGCTTTTTATCGCAACTCCTATAAAAAACTTAAATCACCGTGTCAACGACGACCGATTGAGGCTGCATCTTCACGACGGTTCCCTCCGGCGAATACCGCATGTTCCGGCGCTGCGGCAGCACCGATTCAAAAACGCCCTGCAGAAAATTCTGCGTAATCCGTATATATTCATTTAAAACATCATTTTCTATTTTTGAAACCGCAAGTTTTTGACGCACTTGATGAAAGGCTTCTATAACCGGACGTTTAAAAACGGGCGGCAGGCGGCGCGAAACTTCATAAATATCGCCGGGATTGTCGGGACATATACAGGCAAAAACATCGGCCCGTTCCTGTTCCAAAGCGGAAAAACGCCGTGAAAGCGATTGCACGGCGCCGACCGTACGCTCAACCTGTTCCCAATTTTTGCCCGTTACGGCGGCGTGCAGTATTTGTTGCTGCGCGATAATTTCGGCGAGTACTTGATTTTGATTAAGCAGCGTTTGATACAGCTGCTGCGTTACGCTCTGCGGCTCTTCATTCATAGGGACTATACCTCATTTAAATATCGGCATTTGAAAAAAAAGGATTAGAAGAAACAGTGTCTATACGTGCGACGGTGCGGCATTTTACCCTGTAATAAATGCAACCATATGCTTTATCATATGTCAAGATTACCTTTTGTACAGTAAAAAAAGCCCGGCTTGTGAATTTTGCTTATCTTTTGTATACTGCGCATATGTTCAACGATTATATAAAACTTTTTCTTACCGTTTTGGTTATTTTAGACCCCATCGGCATTATTCCGCCTTATTTGGCCGCCTCGGGACACTTTCCGAACGATATACGCAAAATGATGATGCGCCGCTCTATTTTCGTAGCCGCGGCCGTTCTTGTATTTTTTATTATTTTCGGCAGATTGATTTTAAATTTTTTCGGGATATCGCCGGGCGCCTTTTACATATCCGGCGGTATTTTATTCTTTTTTATAGCCTTTGAAATGATATGGAACAAACCCGGAAGCAAACACACTCCCGAATCATCGATAGATCCGCAGCAAGCGAAGATGATTGCCGTATTCCCGCTTGCCATTCCCCTCATCGCAGGACCGGGTTTGATTACAACGATTATTTTAAACATGGCATCTTCGGATAATTGGCTGCGCCCCGCACTCATGCTTAGTGCCGCCATTGCTCCGGGCCTCATTATCGATTACATCTTTTTACGCTGCGGTTCCCTGCTTTTGCGTCTTATCGGTACGACAGGCATGTACGTTGTCGAAAAAATCATGGGCTTGATTTTGGCCGGCCTTTCGGTTCAGCTCATTTACGACGGGCTCATAAAGCTCGGTATCGTACATCTTTAGGCGCACATCTTCAGTCGTACGTTTTTTTATATTGCGGAAGGATTTTAAACGTCGGCTCCTAAAAGCACCTCTCTAAACTTGACAGTGTAAAGATTTTATGCTATTATCTTGACACCGTAAAGATTAAAAGGGAAAAGGAGCCGCTTATGCAAACATCGAACTTGCCGTATCATCGCACGGATTTAAAAAATCTCTTAATCGAAAAAGGTATCGAAATCGTCAATACCGACGGCGTGCAGTCTTTTTCACTGCGGAAAGCGGCGGCGGCTTGCAAAGTCAGCCATGCGGCTCCGTACAGTCATTTTCGCAATAAAGAGGAATTACTGAACGCGATGCAGCTGCACATCACCGATCGTTTTTCGAAAACGCTCGAAACGGCGATTGCCGAAAATAAAAAGCCTGCCGAATTGTTAAAAAAATTGGGTATAGCCTATGTTTCTTTTTTTATTGACAATCCCGCCTATTTTCAATTTTTGTATTCAAAGTCGGACATAAAGGTCGATTTAACCTTATCCGTGCCGGACGAGGAAAATTATGCACCCTTTATTCTGTATAAAAACAGCATCCTGTCACTGCTTAAGCAAGCCAAGGTTCCGAAAAAAAAGCAAAACGATATTTTAATAACGATATGGGCTTTTATTCACGGACTTACGGCGTTGGCGGCAATGAAAAATGTTCTCTACGACAAAAATTGGAAAGAAAAAATCACCGATTTTATGGATTTGCTCGAGCCGTCGTTTTTAAAGTGAGGGCGCACGAATTATTGCAGAGGACGATATGAACGGAATTTATTTCAGCGGAACGGGAAACACAAAATACTGTACGGAAGCGCTGACACAAGCGACCGGCGGCAGAGCTTGCAGCATGGAATCGGGCGAAGCGCTTGAAGTTTTACGCAAGTCGGATGAAATCGCGCTCGGCTACCCGATTTATTTCAGCGACATCCCGCGCATCGTAAAAGCGTTCATTACGGAACACGCCGCTATGTTTTGCGGAAAACGCATTTTTATTATCGCGACGATGGGGCTTTTCAGCGGAGACGGCGCGGGACTTGCGGCCAGGCTGCTCCGAAAATGCGGAGCAGCCGTTACGGGAGGCTTGCACCTGCGTATGCCGGACTGTATCGCCGATGTAAAACTCTTAAAAAAAACGCCGGAAGAAAACGAGGCGCTCATATCGGCGGCGCAAAAAAAAATTGCACAAACTGCGGAAAGCATAAAACGCGGAATCTATCCGAAAGACGGCCTATCTTTTTTACATCGAATTGCGGGTTTGTTCGGTCAGCGCCTGTGGTTTAAAATGCATGCGAAAAAATTGAGAGAACGGCTTAAAATCCGAACGGAACGCTGCATCGGCTGCGGCATATGCGCGGCACATTGTCCGACAAAGTCTTTGTACATTGAAAACAACAAAGCCATATTTCATCCCGGAAACTGCACAATATGCTACCGCTGCATAAACAATTGCCCCGCAAAGGCGATTACGCTTATCGGTACGGACGTATTCGAACAGTGCCGCTTTGAAAATTATGTAATGCAATAACGGGAGGCAATATGAAAAAAACACTTACCTTATTTTTCTGTATGATGCTTTTTGCTACGCTCTATTCCCTGTATCCTCAAGCGGCGGACGGTGAAGTGCTCTGCGACACGGAAATCGTTGTTACCGGTATAAAAGAGAATTCGGGAACGATTGTTATAAGCATCCATGATTCGGCCGAAAGTTTTCGCAAACACATTCCGTATCGAAGCGTCGAATTGGCGGTGACGGGAGATAAAGCCGTGTATCATATACGGCTCAAAGCCGGCGACTATGTTTTTTGCGTTTACCACGACATCAACGGCGACGGAAAATTAAACGCGAATGCGATCGGCATTCCCAAAGAACCGTTCGGCTTCAGCAACTACGACGGTAAGGGACCGCCCGGTAATTTCAAAAAACACAAGGTTTTTATAGACGACACAGCGACGGTAAATATCCCGCTGGTAAAAATGAATTAATCCATTAAAGAATTTGACAGAATGCGCATAAAGTGTGTATACTTTTGTTGTGAAGCGGAAAGACTTGATAAAAAAACTGGAAGCTAAAGGTTTTATTTTCTATCGGCACGGCGGCAAGCACGACATCTATAAGCGCGGAAGCGACGAAGAGCAGATACCGCGGCATACGGAAATAAACGAACTTTTGGCAAAAAAGATTATCAAAAAATGGGAGCTTTAATTTCGCTTTTTAAGTTATGGTACATTTTCATAAAGGGGTCATTATGACTGTTGTATATCCGGCGATTTTTACACAAACAGGTGATAAAAAAGACACATATCTGGTGAGCATTCCCGACTTGAACGGAGCGACGGAAGGCCACGGTCTTGCCGACGCCATCGGTATGGCCAAAGATTACATAGGCAATGCATTGTACGACAAAGCGAAACTGCCTGCCGCCTGCACAATCAAAGATATCGATGTGCAAAGCAGTGAATTTGCACAAGCGGGGACTTCTTTTGTGTCGCTTATAGATGTCGATTTGGAAGCTTTTCGCAGAATGGAAAAAAGCCGCAACGTCCGCCGTAATATCACCCTCCCCGAATGGCTTGACGATATGGCGACAAAAGCAAAAATAAACGTTTCGGCAGTCGCACAATCCGCGCTCAAAGAAAAATTGGGCGTATCGCTTTAAAGCGCCGGCACTTGCATAAAAGGTGCATATCAGATATTATAGATATACTTTTACTCTGAATTTCTTGTACATGAGTTTTATTTTTGGAGAGTTTCATGGGTGTCATCGGAATTATTTTACTGATTGTGTTTGTCATTATTTGTATTTTGCTTGTCGGCATCGTTCTTATTCAAAGAGAATCCGGAGACGGACTGGGCGGCTTGTTCGGCAGCGGCAATTCCGCGGCTTTCGGTTCCCGTTCGCAAACGGTTATCACCAAAACCACGTATGTGCTCGTCGCTTTGTTTTTTATTACCACCTTTGTGCTGGCATTTTTGAACAAAGCGCCCGCAGTAGCCGACTTGGATAAGGCGGCGGGGCAAACTCAAGCTGCCGAAACGACGGAAACGGGCGGCGCATATTGGCTCGATTCGCAAGATACGGACGGCAAATAATGCTTTTAAGCAGCGTTTTCAACCCGAAATCGATAAATATCGATCTTCAAAGCGAAGAAAAAGACGAAGTTTTTGAAGAATTGGTCGAAGAACTAGTCGACGCGGACCCGACGCTTAACCGAGCTGCTGCATTGAAGGCCATACGGGAACGCGAAGAAAAAATGAGTACGGGCATTATGAACGGCATCGCCATTCCGCACGGAAAAACGAGTGCGGTAAAAGAGGTACGCGGCGCCATCGGAATTTCCCGCAGTGGCATCGATTACGACGCGCTCGACGGAAAACCCGTATACCTTATCTTTTTGCTTTTATCCTCGCCGGACAGCTCCGAACTGCATTTGCGCGTTTTAAAGCGCCTTTCGAGGATTTTGAATAATCCCAAGTTTTATGCAGCCGCAATGGAACAAACGGGTCCCGAAGCGCTGTATGATTTGGTATGTAAATACGAAACGGAATTGCTGTAAAAATTATGAATACGGAAACGGATACACTCGGTCACTTAATCGAAATTGAACATAAAGCGGCTTCAATGCTCATGGACGCGCAAACCGAAGCGGACAAACGTACCGCCGAAGCGCGAAGCCAAGCCGATGCCGACTATAAAGCTCAATACGAAACCCTCGTTTCTCAAATGGAAGCCAACGCCGACAAGCGCATAGGCGAATTAAAAGAAAAACATAACGAGCTTTTCAGCGCTTACCAAAACGAACTGGCCTCTTGCGCCAAAGACACAACCGCCTTCGACGCTTTACTGAAAAAACTGCTTTTCGGGAATTGATATGGACAATTCAAGCGCGGCGGCTTATGTATATGCAAAAGCAAGCGGAATGCTTTCCAAATCATTTGTTGGGCCGAGAACGGACAAACTTTTTACCGCGCGCAGTTTAAGCGATTTATGGACGCTTTTGTTTAGAAGCGAAGTTCCCCTCGTGCCGGAAGCCTTACTTGCAAAACAAATCGAAAAAAAAGCCGAGCAATCTTTTATTTCCGATTTTATCACGCTTTTAAATTCGTACGACAAGCCCGATCCGGTATTGATTCAACTTTTGCGCTTATTCGATTACGGCAATATAAAAGACATTGCCGCTGCTTTGTGCGACGGCCAAAAAGAAATGCCGCCGATTACGGACATCGGAAAATATTCCATGCTCGATTACAAAGCGTGGCCCGACATTGCGTCCATTACGAAAAATTCCTCGATAGCGTGGTATGACAAACCGCCGTCATGGGATAAGCAAAGCGAAATGGACGCTCGGTTGGACCTTCAGTATGTGAGTGCTTTATGGCAGGCCGTACACGCTTTGCCGAAGGCCGAGCGCGCGCCGGTCGAAAAACTGCTCGGCGAATACATTGTACTTGAAAACTGCGTGTGGGCTATGCGCCTTGCGGTTTATTACAATATGAAAAAAGAAGAAATTATCGCGCACTTGGCGAGCGAAAACGATACGGCCGACAAAAACGACCGCCTCGCAGGCGAAGCCGTCCGCATTTTGGACCGCGCGACCGATTCATGGCAGGAATGGGAAGATTGGCGCTATGTGCAGCTTTTAAATTCCGGCGAAGAAGGCACCGTATGGCAAATCGATCCGCGCCGTCTCCAGCAAGCTTCGTCGGTATATTTGAATAAAAAAGCGCTGAACATGTTCCACCGTTACCCGTTTACCGCAACCGTATTGGTGACATGGTTTAAGATAAAAGAACATGAACTGAACTGTATACGTACTGCCGCAGAGGGAATGCGTTTAAATACGGACGGTTCGGCAACAGTACAAAAAGAGCGGTAGCGCTCCGGAGGATGTATGGCTAAGACAACGGCAATGCGGCTTCTTGAACTGATGGTTCTGAAAGAAGATATAAGCCGGGTTATAGAGTATTTGGGCAAAAACGGGAATTTCGAATTTCAATCGGGAATGTCCGAACGCCAAAGCACCGAACAAAACGCGGCACAGGAAATGTTCGAAAAACTGCAATCGCTGCGCACATACCTCAATATAGAAGACGCCGACGATTACGACGGTTCGTCTCATTTGCCCGAACAAGCCGAGATTGATGCGGCTCATACCGTAAGCGCCGCCGTCGAAGAATTGCGTCAAAAAGAATTGGCCGTTTCCGAATCGAAAAAACGCGTCGACGATGCGTACAAAGAAGCACTTGCTTTTTCAAACTTAAAAGTTTCGTATAACGAATTGGAACACCTATCCTTTTTGTCGCTGCGCATCGGAAAGATAGATCCGGCCGTTTTGGACGACCTTATTTTTAACGTCGGACAGCGGGCGGTCGTTATACCCTTGGGGCAAGACAGAACGCGCATTCTTGCAGCATCTTCCAAAAAGGGGCGCTTTGCGCTCGATTCGGAACTGCGCCGCTACGGTTTTACGCCGCTGGAAATTCCCAAAGATTTTAAAGGAATTCCCGATGACGTACTCGAAGGCATGAAAAAGCAAACCGAAGAAGAAAAGCACAAGCTCGATTTACTCGTCGAAGAACGCAAAAATTACGCACAAACGCACAAGGCCGAGCTTTTGCATCTTTTGCGCTGCTTTTCGATCGGTGCACAAGTACAAACCGTGCAGTCGAAACTTGAATCGACACAGCTTGTGTACCGGATTACCGGCTGGGTGCCCGCACCGCTTGCACCGAGTATTATGAAAGACTTGGATAATTTAACCAAGGGGCGCATCGCTTTGCGCCAATACGATCCGGCCGAAGTTCCTTCGGCAAAATCGGGGCGCGAAAAGGTGCCCGTAAAATTGACGCACGGCAAATTGGTCGGAAACTTTGAACGCATTATATTCAGTTACGGCGCGCCCCTGTACGGCACGATCGACCCCACGCCCTTTGTAGCCTTCTTTTTTACGCTTTTGTTCGGCATTATGTTCGGCGACGCGGGACAGGGTTTGGTATTCATCCTCATCGGTATTTTAATGCTCAACGGCCTTATAAAAAAATTCCCCGTGTCGCCCCAGTTCGGGCCGATCTTCATCGCAATAGGCTGCAGCAGTACGATTATGGGAATTTTAACCGGCGAGTTTTTTGCAAACGGCCACATTCTTGTTCCCCTCAGCCGCTTTTTAACGGGCTTGTTCGGAACGCCGCGCGACCACATTTTGCATTTAATGCCGTCCGCGGACGCGATCGGAAAACTCTTTATGTTCTTTTTGTTTACAATCGGCGTCGGCTTTATCATCAACTCTATAGGCCTCATTATAAACATCGTCAATCAATTTACGCTCGGAAATCGTTCCAAAGCCCTGTTCGGAAAAACCGGCTTGTCGGGCGCGCTCTTTTTTTGGTACGTCGTCTTTATGGCGGTGCGCGTTGCAGGCTTAAAAATGCCCATTCAAATTTACGATTGGATTGTAATCGGCGTAACGCTTTTCGGCGTATTTTTCGCCCATCCGCTGGGCGCCCTTGTTGACGGTCATCATCCCGTGTTCCCGAACGGAATAGGAGCCGCCTTTATAGAAGGCGTAGTCGAAATTTTGGAAATCGTGTCGAGCTATTTGTCCAATTCCGTCAGTTTTTTGCGTGTCGGAGCCTTCGCCCTTGCCCACGCGGTACTCGGTTTTATTATCTTTACGATGACCGACCTTGTGGGAGGAGCCGGCGGCATTGCAGTACAAATTCTCGGCAATGCGGTTGTTATAGTGCTTGAAGGAATGATCGTAGCCATACAGGTTATCCGCTTGCAGTACTACGAGTTCTTTTCAAAATTCTTTACGGAAACCGGAAGGGAATTTACACCTTTCCGATTCAAATATAAACAATAGAGGAGTATCGTATGAATCGTAAATCAGTTGCAATTGCAGCATTGATGCTTTTTACGGCAGCGGTTTCGGTGTTTGCCCAAGGCGGAACCGACGCGAGCGCGGCGGTCGGCATAGCAAAGTATATTGCGGCCGCTCTGGCAGTAGGTTTTGCCTGTATCGCAGGCGGTATGGCAGTCGGTAAAATCGGAGCGGCAGCCATGGGCGCAATGAGCGAAAACGCGGAGCTTTCGGGAAAGGCCCTTCCCTTCGTCGGTTTGGCCGAAGGTATTTGTCTGTGGGGCTTCCTCGTAGCGCTGCTCATCATTATTCTGTAATATTGTGAAATACTTTGTCATTGGTGAGCGGGAACTGGTGCTTGCCTTTGCCCTCGTCGGGGTAAAAGGCAGCGCGGCTTCCAATAAAAACGAAGCTTTGGACGCTTTTAACCGAATTACCGGCAAGGGAACCGCTTTGGTGGGCGCCCCGTCGGAAGAGGAACGCCCGAAAGTTCTCATTCTCACCGAACAAGTCGCAGATATGCTCGCCGATGAAGTTATCGACTGGCAAATGCGGGGGGATTATCCTCTTATTGTGGAAATACCGGGCATTCAGGGGCACCTCACCGGAAGAAAAACGATGACCGATGCCATCCGTGAAGCAATCGGTATTCATGTGTAAAACAGATAGGATGCAATTATGGAAGAACTCCGTTCAACCGAAATTCTCGATAAAGAAATACTTGAGGATACCCGTAAAAAAGCCGAACGTATTTTAGCCAATTCGGAAAACGAATGCAAAAAAATACTGTCGGATGTCCATAACCGCGTTGAAAAAATACGCGCGGAAAAAAAAGTTTTTTACGACGATAAGGTCGCTTCTTTTGCAAAAGACAAGGAAGCGGCGCTGCCTTTGGAAAAACAGCGCTACCGCGTATCGTTTGAACAAAAAGCGGTTTCATCGGCTATAGACGACTTTTTGGCAAAGCTGCCCAAGTCCGAAAAAATACGCTTAATCGGCACACTGCTGGAACGCTACGCGCCGGTACTGTCCGGAAAAAACATACGCATACAGGTATCGGGCTTTGCCTTTGCGGATATGCAAAAAGCGGCACAACAGGCGCTTAAAAACTCGAAAATACTCGAATGCACCGAAATGTCCGCCGATACGATACACATTCTTGCCGCGTCTTCCGGACGCACCGACGGTATGCTTATTGAAACCGAAGATAAAAGCATAAAATGCCGCGCGGTTATCGGAGAAGTGACGAACGAACTGTGCGATACATACAGCTATGAGCTTGCCGAAGCCCTTTTCGGCGGGAGGCTGCCTGAATGATTGAAGGAAAGATAACCCGTATTTCGGGACCTATAGTATATGCAGAAGGCTTGGACGGCTGTGGTTTGTACGACGTCGTCGATGTCGGCAACGCAAAACTCATCGGAGAAATAATCCGCCTTAAAGAAGGCAACGCGACCATACAGGTATACGAAGACGATACCGGTATGCACGTCGGCGAAAAGGTTGTGTGCAATCAGCGGCCGCTTTCGGTGCGTTTGGGACCCGGCCTTGTCGGCACTATTTACGACGGCATCCAGCGCCCGCTCAAAAACATGTTCGATGCCGCAGGCTCGTTTTTGCGCCCGGGGCTCAGAACCGATCCGCTCGATACGAGCGCGAAATGGAAGTTTACCCCGCTTTTAAAAAAAGGCGATCCGATTGCGCCGGGCATTGTAATAGGAGAGGTTCCCGAAACTTCTTCGGTAAAACATAAAATTATGGTTCCGCCGTATGTACGCGGCCGCTCTTTGACGAAGATCGTCGAGGCCGGCTCTTACACGATAGAAGACCTTATCGCGGAAACCGATTTGGGCGAAAAGATAACCTTGGCGCAGTATTGGCCGGTGCGCAAGCCCCGCCCCTACGCGCAAAAAATGACCGTAAGCCAGCCGCTTATTACGGGCCAGCGCGTTATAGACGTGTTTTTCCCCCTGTCCAAGGGCGGAACGGCGGCCATTCCCGGCGGCTTCGGCACCGGTAAAACGATGACCCAGCACGCAATCGCCAAATGGTGCGATGCCGACTTAATCGTCTACATCGGCTGCGGCGAGCGCGGCAACGAAATGACCGACGTTTTAACCGAATTTCCCTCGCTTATAGACCCGAGAACCGGCCGCTCTCTTATGGAACGCACGATTCTTATCGCAAACACATCGAACATGCCGGTTGCCGCGCGCGAAGTTTCGCTGTATTCGGGCATAACCTTAGCCGAATATTACCGCGACATGGGCATGGCCGTTGCGATCATGGCCGACTCCACGAGCCGCTGGGCCGAAGCTTTGCGCGAACTTTCCGGCCGTATGGAAGAAATGCCCGCCGAAGAAGGCTTTCCCGCCTATCTTCCGACGCGTTTGGCCGAATTTTACGAAAGGGCGGGACGCGTTTCGTCGCTGTGCGGTAAAGAAGGTTCGGTTTCGATTATCGGCGCCGTATCGCCGCCCGGAGGCGACTTTTCCGAGCCGGTTACCCAGCACACCAAACGCTTTATCCGCTGTTTTTGGGCGCTCGACCGCGAATTGGCAAACGCCCGCCACTATCCGGCAATCGGCTGGATAGAATCATATTCGGAATACGCCGACGAAGTAAAAGAATGGTGGGACAAACTCGACCCGCGCTGGTCGTCGATCCGCCTTGAAGCGCTGGACTTGTTAAAGCGCGAACAGCGCCTCGAACAGATTGTGCGCCTTATCGGGCCGGACGCTTTGCCCGACACCGACCGCCTCGTTTTGGTTGTCGCCGAAATGATTAAAAACGGCTTTTTGCAGCAAAACGCCTTCGACGAAATAGACGTATATTCGGTTCCCGAAAAACAGCTTTTGATTTTGCAGCTTATGATGAGCTTTTATAAAAAATCGCTGGAACTTATCAAGCAGGGCGCCCCGCTTTTAAAACTGACGGCGCTCGGCATCCGCGAAGAATTGGTGCGCATAAAAACGTCGATTCCGAACGATAAAATAAACGAAATAAACGCCGTCGCAAAGCGTATGGACGATGAGTTCGCTTCTGTCGAGCGAGTATACAGGAAGGTTGAAACAGCATGAAAGGAATGGAACACAGGGGCATCACCTCGGTTGACGGCCCCGTTATTATCGTAAAACGCAGCGAAAACAGTTTTTACGGTGAAATCGTTGCCGTTCGCGACCGTTTTTCGGAAAAGCGTATCGGACGCATTATAGATTTGTCGGACGAATATGCAGTCGTACAAATATTCGGTTCCACATCGGGAATCGACTTGCACGAATCCACGACGGAATTTTTGGACACGCCGATGGAACTGCGCGTCGGCGAAGGCCTTTTGGGTCGCATCTTCAACGGTTTGGGACAGCCGATCGACGGCTACCCCGAAATCGTATCGTCAAAAAAAGTAAACGTAAACGGCTATCCGATAAATCCCTACGCGCGCGTGTATCCCAGAGATTTTATCCAAACTGGCATTTCGTCGATAGACGGTATGAACACGCTTATCCGCGGCCAAAAGCTGCCGATTTTTTCGGGCGACGGCTTGCCGCACAACCGTTTGGCGGCGCAGATTGTCCGCCAGGCAAAAATCTTAAGCGCCGACGAAGACTTCGTTATGGTATTTGCCGGCATGGGTATTAAATACGACATCGCGCGCTTTTTTATCAACACCTTTGAAGAATCGGGCGTTTTGTCGAAGGTCGTTTTGTTCCAATCGCTGGCCGATTCTCCGTCCATCGAGCGCATCATAACGCCGCGTTCGGCTTTAACCGCAGCCGAATACCTCGCTTACGAAAAAGACATGCACGTATTGGTCGTTATGACCGATATGACAAACTATTGCGAAGCCCTGCGCGAAATATCAACTACGCGCGGCGAAGTTCCCGGCCGCAAAGGCTATCCGGGCTATTTGTATTCGGACTTGGCCGAATTATACGAACGCGCCGGCAAAATAAAGGGATCGAAAGGTTCCATAACCCAAATCCCGATTTTAACCATGCCCAACGACGATATTTCGCACCCCATTCCCGACCTTACCGGCTACATCACCGAAGGACAAATCGTTTTGGACCGCGAACTGTCGCAAAAAGGTATGTACCCGCCGGTTGCGGGCTTGCCGAGTTTGTCGCGTCTTATGAAAGACGGTATCGGCAAGGGTATGACGCGCGAAGACCACAAAGACGTGGCCAGTCAGCTTTTCGCAGCCTATTCGAAGGTAAAAAGTATCCGCAACTTGGCGGCCATCATCGGCGAAGAAGAACTTTCGGATACAGACAAACAGTATTTGCGCTTCGGCGACCGCCTCGAAAAAGAGTTTTTAACGCAGGGCGAATACGAAAACCGCACGATAGAGCAAACGCTCGGCATCGGCTGGAAAATTTTAAAAGAACTGCCAAAAGAAGATTTGTACCGAATCAATCCGGCCTTTATCGAAAAATATATGGAACAGGCATGACAAAACTGAACATAGCACCGACAAAATCGAATTTACTCAAAGTAAAAGAGCAGCTGCGCATATCGACCGACGGCTACGAACTGCTTGAGCAAAAACGCGAAATTCTTGTTATGGAGCTTATGCACATGGTCGAGCAGGTAAAGCTGCTCGAAAAAGAAACGGACAAGCTGCTTAAATCGGCCTACCCCGCTTTAAAAAACATGCTTATGGCCGTCGGCGGCGACCGTGTCGAGCGCATAGCACACGCGGTAAGCTACGACTTTACGTTGACGGAAAAATCGATTGTAAAAGCGGGCATGACTTTTTCGACAATCGAAATGGAACTGCCCAAGCGGCGCCTTTTTTATTCGTTTATGGATTCGTTCGCCGACACCGACAAGGTTATGGCGGATTTTTTCGATTTTCTTAAATTGCTGACGCAGATGGCGTCTATCCGTACTATCGTATGGCGCCTTGCGATGGAAGTAAAAAAAACGCAGCGCAGGGTAAACGCGCTTGATAAAATGATTATCCCGCAGGCAAAAAATACGAAAAAATATATAGAAAGCGTCCTTGAAGAGAGGGAACGCGAAAACGTATTTGTGTTAAAATCGCTGAAAGGAAGAAAAGGAGGAGCCGGCGCATGATAAAACCGATTTTTCAAAAGGTTCTTATTTTAATGAACGGATCGGAATCGTCCGTCCACGCGGTTCAATACGGTATACTGATGTCAAAACTGTACCATTGTACTTTAAAGGCCGTATACGTAGTCGATACCGCGACGCTTAAACAGCTTACCCTTACTAAAATTTTCGTAATTGAAGAAAGTTCGGAATACGAATCGAGCTTAACCGCCGACGGAAACCGCTACCTCGGATACGCCGCCGAATTGGCAGCCGCAAAAAACGTAAAAATCGAAACGGAACTGCTCCGCGGCAGCATTTGGGGCGAAACGATACGGGCTGCCGACGAGTTCGGTGCGAATTTAATCCTGCTCGGCGGAACCGAAAAAGGAGAACACGGCGACAACTCAATGCGCATTTCACATAAACGGATTTTCGAAAACGCGGGCTGTTCCGTTTTGTACGTAAACGAAAAACAAATAGAACAACTATACAAATTGGCATAAGATTAGGGAAGGGAAAAACTATGAGAATACTTTTGCTCCATTTTCTTTCGACGCAAAATCAAAGGCATACCGCCGTTTTAAAAAAAATCGAACAAACCGTCGGAGCGTCGGGAAATCAATGTACGCTTTGCAGCGAAAAAGACAGCATAAACCTTCACATGGGCATGTTTGAATACATAGCCGTCATCGTTCCGGCTTCTCCCCTGTTCGGTGCAAAAGTGCCCGAAAAGCTCCCCGAAATACTTTCGACACACGGTTCGGTGAGCGGTAAAAAAGGCTGCGTACTGGTCGTTAAATCGGGATTTTCTTCGGCAAAGATGTGCCGCGTTACCATGCACGCGATGGAAAAAGAAGGAATGGTCATCGATTACTTCGACATCATCGAAAGCGCCGATCATGCATCGTACTCGGCAAAAAAGATAGGATAGCGAAAGCCGCTCATGCAAAACCCTTACGCCGTTTTAGGCCTTACTCCCGATGCCGGTATGGCGGAAATAAAGCGCGCGTACCGCAAAAAAGCGAAAAAACTGCACCCCGATGTTTCAGGCTCGGACGCCGAACAATTCCGTTTGCTTTATGCGGCGTATAAAGCCCTCAGCGATGAGCGCGCGAACCTTTTTGAACGCGCGTTTACCGTGCAAAAGCCGCACGAAACCTTTAACTACCGTGAATGGCTTTTGCAGCGCGCCGACGAAGAAAGCCGCTGCAAACTCGTTTTTTGGGACTTAATGCACAGCCGCGAAGAAGACGCGGTTCAGCTGTTTAAAATCCTTAACCGCGAAATATCGGCTTGTAAGGTGGCATCGTGGTTTCCGCGCGAAGATTTTATGGACTACGGTTTTATACTTGCCGAAGAGCTGAGCTTCCGCGCAGAATTTTACGATGCCGTACTTTTGCTGGAACAAATAATCGTTATGGAACAAAAGCGGCCGTATTTTAAACACTTTTTTCCCGAAGTGCAAGCTTTGGCGCGCACTATTTTGCTGCACCATATTGACGGACTAATTCATGCCGAATCGGCCGTAGCGCTGTGGGAACGCGCGCTCGATTGGGGCTTCGGCAAAAAAGACGAAGCCGCATTTTTAATAAAGATGGCGGACGCATACGCGAAAATGCACAACAAAACCTTGGCCGCCGTATGTATTGCCGAAGCAAAACGCTTAAACGCTCTGCAGCGCGTTCCGGCTTCTTTGCGGCAATTTATGTAACGAAAATAAAATCTGTTTAAGGATAAAACATGATACGCTTAAAAAACGAAGAACAAATCAAAGGAATCCGCGAATCGTGCAAACTGCTCGCGCGGCTTTTCGAACACCTACTGCCGAAGGTAAAAGAAGGTATGAGTACAAAGGCCGTTGACGACATTTGCACAGCCTTTATCGCCAAGCACGGCGGCACCCCCGCCTGGTACCGCGAAAACTTTCCCGGAGCGGCATGTATTTCAATCAACAACGAAGTTATCCACGGCGTTCCGTCAAAGCACCGCATCCTGCACGAAGGCGACATCGTATCACTCGATATCGGCATCGACTACGAGGGCTATATAAGCGATGCATGCCGTACCGTCGGAATCGGAAACATCGGCGAAAAAGCGCGAAGGCTTATTGAAACGACCGAACGCTGCTTTGACGCGGGAGCCGCCGCATGCATAGCCGGCAACCGTATCCACGACATCGGCAAAGCCGTATTCGGCTTAGCGGACGCGGCCGGTTACGGTGTCGTATACGAATACTGCGGGCACGGCGTCGGACTCGACGTTCACGAAGACCCTTCCATACCGAACATTCCGCACGGCGGTTCGAATCCGCGCATCCAAGCCGGTATGGTGCTCGCCGTGGAACCGATGATCAACGAAGGAACCGCCGACGTTGAGCTTGCCGACGACGGTTGGACGGTACTTACTGCCGACGGAAAACTTTCGTCCCATCATGAAAACACGCTCGCGGTTTTTGCCGACCACACCGAAATTCTGACGGTTTTGCCCTGATTTTTTTCGGTTATTTGTAACATAAAAGCTTTAAAATGTATTATATTTAAAACGGCACCGATCAGCTATCACGATAACCGGTGCCCGCTTGAATGAAATTAAACCGCTTTTGGAGGCTTTTATGAATGTAAAAACAAAGAGGAGCATTGCCGTTTTGGCTGCTACCGCCTTATGCACGGCACTGCTTTTGGTATTCGTATCTTTTTCGCGCGGAGAAAAAACCGGTGCAAAAACCGTCTTCGCCGACACCAGTCCGGCAGTGCAAATCCCTGCCGATTCGCTTGCCGCAGCCGAAGCGCTGCAAGGCGTGTTCCGTTCGGTTTCCGACAAGGTTCTTCCGGCCGTAGTCGAATTGGACGTTGTCGAAACCAAAACCGTCGAATCGAACCCTTTCGATTCTCTGCCCTTTTTCTTTTTCGGAACGCCGAAACAGGAAGAGCGCAAACGCGAGTTTTCGCAGCAAGGTTTGGGCTCGGGCGTCATCGTGCGAAAGACGGGCAATCTGTATTATGTATTGACCAATCACCACGTCGCAGGCTCGGCGACCGATATTTCGGTAAAACTGTACGACGGGCGCGAATTTAAGGGAAAACTGGTCGGTTCTGACGAACGCAAAGACATTGCCCTGGTGTCGTTCGAAGCAAAGAGCGCCGACATTCCGGTTGCAAAATTGGGCGATTCGGACAAAGTACATACCGGCGACATTGTTATGGCTATGGGAACGCCCCTAGGCTATTTTGCTTCCGTGACGCAGGGTATCGTCAGCGCAACGGGAAGGTCCGGCAGCGGCATAAAAAACATCAGCGATTTTATACAAACCGACGCGGCCATAAATCAGGGAAATTCCGGCGGACCTTTGGTCAACATCTACGGCGAAGTTATCGGCATCAATACGTGGATCGCATCCCAATCGGGCGGTTCACAGGGACTGGGCTTTTCGATTCCGATCAACAATATTAAAAAAGCCATAGACGATTTTATTTCGAACGGAAAGGTAAGCTACGGTTGGATGGGCGTATCGCTCGTATCGATCCAAAAGGATTATGAAACCGAGCTGAAAATCGGCGGCAAAAAAGGCGCCTTTATATCGCAAATCTTTTTAGGTTCCCCGGCCGCTAAAGCCGGTATGCAGGCCGGCGATTATATCACCGCCTTAAACGGCAAGGCCGTAACGAGCGTCGATCAGCTGGTACGCGAAGTCGGCGATTTGCGTGCGGGCGAAAACGCCGATTTTGAATTGATCCGCGGAGGCGCTTCGATGAAGCTGCGGGTTAAGATAGAAGCGCGCAACGAAAAGGTATCGGAAGACAACAGCAAGCTGTGGCCCGGCTTTATTGCGGTTCCGCTCACCGACGATATTCGTAAAGAGCTGAAACTCGAAGATAAAAAGGTACAGGGCGTCGTCGTAACGAACATTCAGGCAAAATCGCCTGCCGCCTCTCTTCGGCTGCAAAGCGGCGACATTATAACAGCCGTAAACGACAAAAAAGTTACGAACCTTGCCGAATTCTACAGCGCGCTGAATACGCAAAATAACCGCTCCATATGGTTCGAACTGTACAGCGACAGCCGCACCATTACGACGGGAAAATACAAACTGTAAAGGATACTATAAACGGAAGGAGGCTTCCGGCAGTACGGAGCCGTCCTTCCGCAAAACCGGGACGCACAACCCCACGGAGTGCGGACGCAGTTCCCTAAAGTGCGGACGCATCGCGTAAGGAGACATCCCCAGCCTTAGCTTTTTTTCATGGACAGCAGCGGCACGGTGATTTCCGTATCGGATTGTACGGCAAACTTCAATTTTTTAAAACCGCCGGGCGGGCCTCCGCCTGCAAAATTTGAATAACCGGCCGGTTCTTTGGGAATACCGATTATATTCGCATCAAGTTTATTGTTGCCGTTTTCATCTTGAAACACGGCGCACACGTATTCGCCTGCGGGTAACAACTCGGTTAGGGTAAGAGTTTGCGCATCGGGCGAAAGTTCAAACACCCTTACGAATTTTTTTTGTTTAAAAGCTTCGGGGCTGTCGTAAAAACCCACAAAAACCGTTCCGCCTTCCGGCTTTACGTTCGTAATGACAAGGGTAAGCGTATAATCTTCGGCATAGAGCAAAAAAGCCGCACACAAACAAACGCATATACTTAACGTCCGTTTGAGGCAGTTTCGAGACAGTATTTTCACCGGTATGTCCTCCTGGAAACCTCTAAAAACTGCAGTTTTTAGAGGTAACTTAAAAATGCGATGTTGTAACTCGCGACAATACAGCGAGTTACAACTCGTCGGCATCTTAGAAAAGTCATTCAAGGTCGGTTTTTCGAGATGCCCCTCCTGTGTTTTGTCCTTGCAATAGACGACTTCAGTATTCTTACAAATGAAGGCTTTGTCAAGCCGGCTTTTTTTTACTTAACAGCCGGCCGTTTTAATGTCCGGCCGCTTTTTATCGCAGCCGTTTTTAATCATTTTGTGCATTTTTTTCCGCGCTCGATAATGACAGTCAGCGCCAACAGCGACAACAATATCGGCACACAAAAAAAGCTTTTTTGAAGCCCCGCCCTATCGCCTATAATGCCCATGATAAGCGAAATAAAACCGAATCCGGGGATTCCCGCGCATGAAAGCAAAATAAATACCGCAGTCGAATCCAAATACGGCATTTTACACACGGCATAGGATTGTATCGAAGGCCAAAAGCATGCGATGCTCATGCCCGCCAAAAAAAGCAGGGGAAAAAACAAAGCCGCATGTTGAACGAACGGAACGGCAAGGCTTACGGCAATACCGCCCGCTGCGGAAAAAAAGATTGCCCGGCGCAGCTTATCTTGCGCGACCAATAAGCCGCTTGCAAAGCGCATCGTAAGCATACCGCCCGCAAAGCACGCGGTTCCGATACCGCCCATGCGGGGTAGCGCTGCAAAATGTACTTGAATATAACTTGCGCTCCAAAAAGTAAAGGCGCCTTCCGAGCCGCCTGCCAAAATCATCATAAAGGCGAATACCCAAAAGCGCTTTGTGCGAACGCAGTTGATATATTGGCGCACAACCTGTTCGGTTTTAAACACGGGCACATGCACGCTGTGTTTCGACACAACGGAAAAAAATACCGCCGCGGCACAGGCGCAAACCGACAAAAAGGCCATGATGAGGCGCCAACGGACACCGTGCGTCAGCAATTCGCCTGAAATCAATACGGTCAATAAAACGCCCGCCGACCAAAACGCATTCGTCATGTTCAAATAGCGTCCCGAATCGTCGGGGTGCAAATCCTGAATGAAGGGGTTCAGCAATCCTTCCAAAACGCCGGCTGCGCAGCCGATGACAAAACTTGCGCACAGGATAACCGCGTAAGACGGGGCAAGCGCATAGACGGCATAGCCTGCGCACAATGTGTACAAGCCGCCGGTAAGCGATTTAACTTTTCCGATGCGCGCGGCAATAAAGCCGCCGAAAAAAAGGAAGAAAAAAATAAGCAGACTGCGCATTCCTTCAATGCCGCCGCTTGCCGACAAAGAAAAGTGCAGCTCGTTGGCCATATTTAAAAGACAAACGGGCGTTACCGTCGCGCTTGCCGAATACACAAGCATCGCCGCAATCGCCGCATAGTCTGATTTTGTAAATCGTATTTTCATAAAACAAAAATAAAAAAGAGAGGCTGCTCAAAAGGAAGCGACCTTCGAGACAGCCCCGTCTTTATTTTTTAATTACGCACGCACTTTATTTTTTTGCGTAGGCTGCGGCGTTCGTTCCGGCAATTTTTCCGAATACGGCAATGTCTGCCATTGCGTTGCCGCCCAAGCGGTTAGCTCCGTGTACGCCGCCGGTTACTTCACCCGCAGCGTAGAGGCCGGGAACCGCACTGCCGGATTCGTTTATAACTTCGGCATCGGTATCGATTTTAATACCGCCCATCGTGTGGTGAACGGCCGGTCCGATTTCCACGGCGTAGAAAGGCGCTGTTTCCAATTTGCGCGGCATATTGGCGCGGTTAAAGTCGGCGTCTTTTTTTGCATCCACAAAACCGTTGTAGCGTTTTACCGTCGCTTCAAGATCGGCAGCGGGGATGTTCAATTTTTGCGCAAGTTCGCCGATTGTCGCACCTTCGGTAAGCAGTTCTTGCTTGGCATAGCTTTCGATCGCTTTAAGAGAATCGCGCACGCCCTGATCGAATACCAAAAAGGCTGTTTTTCCCGTTTGTTTTAAGATTGCCGCCGACATAACGTCACGCGTGGTCATTTCCTGCTCAAAGCGTTTACCTTCGCGGTTTGCAACAATGGCGCCGTTTCCGCGCACCGCTTCGGTAATCATGATATTTTTAACGGGTACGACGGTCGGGTGCGTTTGGATTTGATCCATATCGACCAAAGCGGCGTTAAAAGGTTTGAGCCATGCGAGAGCATCTCCGGTCGCTCCGGGGAAGTTTGTCGTTCCGAATCCTTTTAAGTCGGGTTTGTATGAAACAACCAAGTCGTTGTTTGCGCCGAATCCGCCCGTTGCGATAATAACGGCTTTGGCGTCGATGTTGTAGGTTTTATCGCCTTCGGTAACCGTAACGCCTGCGGCTTTGCCGTCTTTGGAAAGAATCGCCGATACCTTCGTATTGTAGCGGATGTCGATTCCGGCTTTTTCAACAGCTTTGAGCATAACGCTTACAAAGTGGCTGCCTACGGCAGCTCCTCCCGAAGGACGGTGTGAACGTTTATTCGTAGAACCGCCGTTTATGCCGACGTCCGATAAATCCATTCCCTGCGCGATAAGCCAATCGACCGTTTCGGCCGATTTTTGCGTAAGCGTACGCACGAGGTCGGGATTGTTCCGCTGTTTGCCACCCTTCATCGTATCTTGAAAAAACTGTTCGTTCGAGTCTTCAATGCCCAGCTTTTTTTGCACCGACGTTTCGGACGCGTTCAAACCACCGGTCGCGTAATTCGTGTTTCCGCCGGCAAAGGGCATTTTGTCGACGATGATAACCGACGCCCCGGCTTCTTTTGCGGCAAGAGCCGCCGAAAGGCCCGCTCCGCCCGCGCCGATAACCACAACGTCCGCTTTCGCATTCTTTGACGAACACGACGCAAAAAAGCATACCGATGCCAGTATAAGTGCGGCAATGACGGTATTCATTGTTTTTTTCAGCATAAGTAACCTCCGTTATTCTTCTGCTATTTGTATTCTTTTAGTTGGACGAGCTTTGTGCCTGCTCAACCGCTTTTTTAAGAGCGGCGATCGTCGCCTTTGAAGAAAAGGTTGCTCCGGAAACCGTATCGAGTTTTTCGGCCGAACCGGTTTTTGCCGCCTGAGCCAAAATCGTTTCTATTGCGGGCTTGGTAAAGTCCGAATCTTCGGTCGAAACAAGCTTTGCGCTTTTAATTTTTCCGCCGGCAACCGACACTTCAATAGTAATCAGTCCCTTATAACCCTGCTCCGCGGTTTGCACCGTAACGGCTGAAGAACCCGAACCGCACACGGTAAATAAAAAAATCACTGCGGCTGCGGCAAGCGCATACACGATTCCCGCGGTCAGCGAAAATTTTTGTTCGTTCATACATAACTCCTCTAAACGTATTTACCGAAAGTATAGAATACAAGCCCAAAAAAAGCAATATGAAGGTAAAACACACACTACGCGTACGCGAAAATATAATTGACAGCCGAATATTTCTATTGTATTGTATAGAGCGCTACAATGGAGGTAGTTTAATGGCATACGAAGATGCGTATAAAGATTGCATTTGGATGGATTTCGATTTTCTCGAAAAGTTCATGAAAGATTCGCTTACGGCAGCAGGCGTTCCGCCCAAAGACGCGGACATTATCGGCGAAGTGTTGATTGAATCCGATCGCAGAGGAATCGATTCCCACGGTATAGGACGGTTAAAACCCATTTATATCGACCGCATTCAGGCGGGAATTCTGAACCCCGTTACAAAAATCGATGTAATAAAAGACGATAAAACCGCCGCCGTTTTGGACGGCAATAACGGCATGGGCCATGTCGTTTCGCATAAAGCCATGGAAATGGCAATCGCTAAAGCGAAAGAATACGGCATGGGCATGGTCGCGGTCAGAAACTCGACGCACTACGGAATCGCCGGCTACTATGCGACAATGGCTACCAAAGCGGGTATGATCGGCATTACCGGAACAAACGCCCGCCCCTCGATCGCGCCGACCTTCGGCGTTGAAAACATGCTCGGAACAAACCCCTTAACCTTCGGCATGCCCACCGACGAAGAATTCCCCTTTGTACTCGATTGTGCAACCTCGGTCAGCCAGCGCGGAAAGATTGAAGTATACGGACGTGCGGGTAAAGAACTGCCCCCCGGCTGGGTTATCGACGAAAACGGCAATACGCGCACCGACACGCAGCAGGTGTTAATCGACTTGACAAAAGGCAAAGCCGCTTTAACCCCGCTCGGCGGTATCGGCGAAAAGACGGGCGGCTATAAGGGCTTCGGCTACGCAACCGTCGTTGAAATTCTGTGCGCCGCTCTGCAGGACGGAGCTTTCTTAAAGCAGCTGAACGGCTTCGACGCAGACGGCAAAAAGATTCCCTACCCGCTCGGACACTTTTTTATCGCAATCGATCCCGCACGTTTTATGGGCTTGGAAGTTTTCAAAAAAATCACCGGAAGTATTTTGCGCGAACTGCGCGCTTCGAAAAAGGCGCCGGGCGAAAGCAGAATTTATACCGCCGGCGAAAAAGAGTACGTGGCATGGCAGTACCGCAAAGAACACGGCTGCCCCGTTCCGCCCTCTTTACAAAAGGTTATGATCGATTTGAGGAATTACTACAAATTGAATTATAAATTCGATTTCGAATAATCAACATAAAAACAAAACGCTCGGTAAAGCGACGCCGCCGATTATTCTTTTTTCTCCGAATAATCGGCGGCTTTTTTATGTTCTTTAAAATGCGGCGGCTGAGAGAATATCAATTCTCGAAAGGCGCTGCATTCGTGCGCCGGAGCGCATAAAAGTGGCGTCCTTTTATGTGACCGCCACGGATGGCGGCAAACGCCATAGAAGCGATATTTTGGTTCTGCCAAAATTCGCTATAAACAGATGTACACGGAAGTACATCTGTTTATACCGGCACTATTTCAGCGGCCGAAGTTAAACCTTCCGGTCTATTTATCCAAAATTGTGATTTCAACACGCCGGTTGCGCGCCTTTCCGGCCTCGGTCGTATTGGGCGCAATCGGAACTTGAGCACCGAACCCCTTTGTAAAAAGCTGTTCGTGACGCTTAACGCCCAGTTCGGCAAGGTAGTCGGCAACGGCGGAGGCGCGCTGTTCGGAAAGTTTTTGCCGCCCGGAAGCGGTGCCGGCCAAAGCCGTGTGTCCGCTTATAAGCAAATCGTTGTCGGGAAAATCCTTGAGTATTTCGGCAATCTTTCTGAGTTTGCGAAGTTCGGTTTCGGTTAAAAAAGCGGACTCGGCTTCAAACTGAATGTTTTCCAAACTGATTGTAATTCCCTTATCCTGCGCTTGAGCCGTCGTGTTTTCAATCCCCATTTCTTTGATTTGTTTACGTACGCGCTCGAGCGTTCCCGTGCGCGACAGCGACTGTAATTCGTTTACCTGAGCTTGCGCCGTCCCTTTAAATTCAAGTTTATCGCCCGAAGACGTTTCGATAATAATGCGGAAGCGTTCATGGTAATGATCCAAAAAACCGCGCTCGTTGTCCCAATACAAGGTTTGATCGGAATAACCCATCGTCGCTACAGGAATATTTTTTTTATTGCCGGCCGGAGCGGGCGTTTCGAAAAACAGATTATACTGCACCGAAATAATGTGCAGCGTTTTATCCTTTTGTTTTTCGGTTCCCTTATACGTGTACGATGCGGTAAAGGGAACTTTAAAAGGTTTTTGTATGCCGAAGTTAATCCGTAAATCGTGCGCTTCTTCGCCCGAAGCCGTCCACGTGTCGCCGACCTGCACGTCTTTGCCGGGGAAAAGCGGCACGTTGCGCACCACCGGCATAAAGGCGCTTTCGTCGATCGTGTATACACCCAATTTGCTGCGGTTAAAAAAACTTTCATATTCTTCGCCCCAAATAAAGCGGGGCGTTTGCCCTTCGGGCGCCGAGTTTTCGCTTGTCATAAAACGCGCTTCAATATCGGCCGAACCGTCGCTCAGCGCTTTTTTTTCAACAACCGATATGCGGTTCACAATAATCGAATCGAAGCGCTTTGCACCGTTTACGAACACTTCTTCGTTTACGGTTGACAATATGCGATAAGTATTCCCGGTTTTGTACTTGAATTCAAAATTTTCCGAGTTCAAAACATTCAGCGAAAACAGCGCCGCAATCACCGCCGTAAAACACTTTATCGATTTATACACTGAATTATACATTGAAAAACCCTCCAAAATTCGGTACTATCTCTTATATGATTATCGACAATAAATACACAATTCCCTATGAAGTTCCGTTCGGTTATGTTGACGAAAAATGCCGCTTTACCGCCTTGGCCTTTGTCGGTTTGGCTCAGGAATTGGCCGCCCTGCATTACAGCTTCGCCGGTCTTTCCATTCCGCACTTACAGCAAAAAGGTCTTACGTGGATAATCAGCAAACAGTACTTTGAAATATATGAATATCCTTTGTGGCTCGACGACCTTGTTATACAAACATGGGCGCAAACTCCGAAGGGCTTGTTTTGCTTTCGCGATTTCAAATGCATGTTTGCAAAAGGCGGCAAAAAACCTTCGCTCGACAAAGCTTTCGCCGACCGCAAAGAAGCCGAAAATGCCTTCTACACGGGCACTGCCGGCAACTCCGGAAAATCCGCTGCGGCCGATTCCGCCGCCGGAAATTCCGACGCGAAACCGTACGAAGCCGACGAAGCAAGTCCCTGCATGCGGGCAACTTCATGCTGGCTCATTGTAGATTCCGCATCGGGCCGCCTCATAAAACCCGATGCAAATACGATGGGCGGCTTGACCTTTTGCGACGAGCGCATGGAAAACGCCGCGCTCAATAAAATCGCCTTAAGCGATGAGTGGGATATCGAAGAAACATTCAGCCCCTCACTCTTGGACATCGACGTAAACTCCCATGTAAACAATTTGAATTACGTGCGCTGGATTCTATCGTTTATGAATGCGGACTTTTGCCGCGGCAAATTACTCCGTTCGCTCGAAACGAACTTTATGTCGTCGGCCGTGTACGGCGAAAAACTTGTGTGTCGCTGCAAGCAAACCGGCGACAACGGCTGCGTGCATTCGATCATAAGAGCCGACGACGGAAGCGACGTGTTCCGCGCCCGCACTGAATGGGCTCCCGCTGCCGACCTCTCGCGGGATATGAAAATAGAGGACTAGAGGGCAGTATACGGAAAAATTCACGCTCCCGTGAGGGAGCGACCCGACGTGCCGTCCGTGGTTATCGTACCCCTCGTTTCAATTCACGCTCCCGTGAGGGAGCGACAAGAGCCGAATTTACACGGCGGTAAACGCGGATGTTTCAATTCACGCTCCTATGAGGGAGCGACAAAGGCGTGGGTGTGAGTGTATAGCCGATAGAGTGAAGAATGTTCCAAACAGTTGAGAACGTAGGATTCCCGTTCGGGGAAAGCGCCTTATATAAACCCTCTCTTGTAATCCCCGCTTCCTTTGCCGTCTCTGTCATTCCCCTTGCTCTTGCTACTGCATTTATTGCACGGAGTAGCTCCGCTTGTGTGCCGTCCTTTGCGACAAGTTCAAGATAGCCCTTTCTTAATTCTTCCGTGTCGAGATATTCGGCGACATCAAATTCCGTAGTTTTTAACATTCTAAACCTCCTCGGCCATTTTCTTGGCAGTCTTTATATCCTCTTCCTGTGTGGACTTATCGCCGTCCACAAGAAGTATTACGACCCTGTTGTTCTTATTTGTGAAGTAAACACGGTAGCCCTTGCCCACATCAACCCTTAGCTCAAACACTCCGCTGCCGACCGACTTTGAATCCCCGAAATTGCCCTCTTTCATTCTATCGAGCCGCCTTACTATCGCTACTTTAGCAAGGGCATCTTTCAATTTTTTAAGCCATTTTGAAAATTCTTTTGTTTGCCTTACTTCATAGTTCATGCTCACATTGTAAACTATGGTTTACAATATATCAATAGGTATATGTAGTTAAATTTCTTTATGGGGTGATTAAAATTTTTAACTGTATATACTAGATATATAGCGCCTTGCGGCGATTGCGCGGAAACACATTTATAAGTACTCAAAAAAAACAAAAGAGCAAACCTTTTGCCACTCCTGTACACGATGCAAAAATGCTCACAGTCCCACCGAAAGCGCATGAAGGATTTTTATGATTGACCGTTTTCAAATACAACGTATTTTTTATAGGAGTAACCGGGTTTGTAATAATCTTTTTGTCCCCATGCCTAGACATGTCCCTCGATGGAATTGGTGAGGTACAAAATACCGGCTTCGCCTTTCCCATAGGCACCGGTATAACCACCGACTTTTTCGGTTTCAATTCACGCTCCCGTAAGGGAGCGACATGCGTTAAAGCGCCGAAAGCGATGATACACAGGGTTTCAATTCACGCTTATTTGAAGGCAGTGCGGCACATATTTTTTATAATGCTGCTCGGCAAATGCCGGCAAGCAGAATACCGACAAGAAGCGTGCGGCTATCGGCAAGGCGTCTGCAAACACGGAAAACCGGCAGCACGCACAGCTTTTTATCTGCGGGCGTATTTTTCGCCAAGTCCGTAATTGTCTACGACAAAGTCTATGTCTTTATCGCCGCGGCCGGACAGGTTTACCAAGATCGATTCGCGTTTGTGCTGTGCGGCGTACTTAAACGCATAAGCAACCGCGTGGGCGCTTTCGAGCGCGGGAATAATACCTTCAAAGCGCGATAATTTGTAAAAGGCTTCCAAACATTCTTCGTCGTTTACGGTCGTATATTCGACGCGCTTTTTATCTTTCAGCATGCAGTGTTCCGGGCCGCTTCCCGGATAATCGAGGCCGGATGCGATCGAATACACGGGGGCGGGCTCTCCTTTTTCGTCCTGCAAAAGATAACTGCGGAATCCGTGCAAAACGCCCGGTTTTCCGTACGACAAACTTGCCGCATGATCGCCCATTTTAAGCGAGCGCCCCGCAGGTTCCACGCCGATAAGCTTTACGTCCGCGTCCTGTATAAAGCCGCTGAAAATCCCTATCGAGTTTGAACCGCCGCCGACACAAGCCGCAACGGCGTCGGGAAGTTCGCCCGTCATTTTCAAAAATTGCTCGCGCGCTTCAACGCCGACCACATGCTGAAAATCGCGCACCATCATCGGGAACGGATGCGGGCCGACCACCGAACCTATGCAGTAAATCGAATTGACCGGATCTTTCAAATACGCTTCGAAGGCCGAATCGACGGCTTCCTTCAGCGTTTTAAGGCCGCGCGTAACCGGCACGAGGTGCGCGCCCAAAAGCTTCATGCGCACGACATTCGGGTGTTCTTTGGCGATATCGACTTCGCCCATGTGAATCTCGCATTCAAGCCCGAAATAAGCCGCCGCAGTCGCAAGCGCAACACCGTGCTGCCCCGCTCCCGTTTCCGCAATCAGCTTTTTTTTGCCCATGTACTTGGCCAAAAGCCCCTCGCCCATGCAGTGGTTCAGCTTGTGCGCACCGGTGTGATTCAAATCCTCGCGCTTAAGGTAAATGCGCCCGCCGTACATTTCCGACAAGCGTTTGCAAAAATACACGGGCGTCGGCCGTCCCTGAAAATGCTTGCGTATCGACCGCAGCTCGCTTATGAATTCATGGCTTTTGCTTATCGAATAATACGCATCCGTAATTTTATCCATTTCCTTTTGCAGTTCGGACGGAATGAACGATCCGCCGTATTCTCCGAAAAATCCTTTTTCGTCCGGAAATTGTTTTAAATACGTCATATAATCATGCCTCCTACAGCGTTTCTCTGCGTAGAAACATCATAGCAAGCCGACTCGTTTCTGTCAATAGAAACATGCAATTTTTTTGATTTTTTTTACAAAATTTTTATACTTTTTTGCATGGTTCGCAGCACTTTTATTTTTGATTTTATTCGATTTCTCCGGGCGGCCCGGTTTCCGCTTCCGCCGGAAGCGGAAACCGTCGGGCTTTGCGGGATTCCGCCTTCGGCTTCATTCCCTCGCTCACGTTCCGTTCGCTCGGGAACGGGTCCCTCCAATCCCTGCCGCAGCTCAAACGCTCTGAGCGTTCTTCTCAGGTAATTTTATCCTCAAAGCTCAGCCGCGACTAAGCGCTCGCTTCCTTAGAAATGCCCGTTTTTCAAAAAAATAAAACGCGTTATTGCCGATAAAGACGGCATATAAACGAGGAAGCAAAGCGCGGGGCGCTCTGAGCGTTTTTCTCAGGTGATTTTACCCTCAA
>CAJPNP010000014.1 GCA_905372025.1 uncultured Treponema sp.
GCCCGTGCCGCCGCCGTGTTCGGCAACGAGCGCACCGGCCTTACCGACGAAGAGCTGAATCTATGCAGCGCCGCGGTTACGATTCCCGCGAATCCCGCCGAAGGCTCGCTCAACCTTTCCCACGCGGTGCAGATTATTGCCTACGAATTATACCGAAAAGCGCTTCCCGCGGAGTGTACGTATGAGCCGGTGCCGCTCGGCCGCCTCAAGCAAACAGTCGGCCTTGTAATCGACAGTTTACGGCGCATCGGATTTTTTACGTTTGCCGGCCGCAATGACGCCGAACGTTTTTGGCTTTCCGTTTTTGCAAGGGCGGGCTTGTCCGAAACGGAAGCTTCCCGTATCGAAAAAATCTTTATAAAGGCGGCCGCTCTTGCGCTTAAAAAAAGGGAGTAAGTCGTCTCTCATAAGCCCGTGTGCATAAGCCGGTGCCGCTTTTAGCGCGGGGTTTTCAAAGGACGAATTTGATGTCGCCTTCTAAAATCATCGTATGCGCCGATGCGTAAAAAGCCCGCGACACGCAATTGTGCAGTTCGCGTATATTGCCGGGCCAGCGGTGGTTAAAAATCTTTTCTTCGGCGGCGGGCGAAAACCGCTTTATTTTGCCGGCGTCGGCGCATAAGCGTTCCAAAAAGCTGCGGGCAATCGGCAAAATGTCTTCGGTGCGTTCGGTTAAAGTCGGCATCAAAATTTCCATACCCGTAATGCGGTAGTATAAATCCTTTCGGAAACGGCCGCTGTCTTTCCACGAATTGAGCGGACTGTTTGTCGCACAGATAATGCGTACGTCGGCGCTTTTGGTTTCGTTGTCGCCGACGCGGCGAAACTCGCCCGATTCCAATACTTTAAGCAATTTTACCTGAACGTTCGCATTTATACCGCCGATTTCATCCAAAAAAAGCGTTCCGCCCGAAGCACATTCGAACAGCCCCGGCCGCGTTACCGCTCCCGTATAGGCGCCGACCTTTGTGCCGAATAATTCTCCTTCCGCGAGCGTTTCCTGTACGGCCGCAATATTTTCTTCCACAAAGGGAGATTTTTTGCGCCGCGATAAATCGTGTATGAGGCGTGCCGCAAGACTTTTTCCGGTTCCGGTTTCCCCGAGCAAGAGTACGGGCATATCGTTTTGCGACGCGAGCAATATCTGTTTTTTCAAAACGACGGAAGCCTTTGATACGCCGACAAAGGTTTTAAGGACATGAGCGCCTGCCATATCGGGTACGGAAAATTTTTCGGGTTTTGAAGCGTAATAGCGTATGTAAGCTTCCAAGTAGGAACGGCAGCAGGGAAAAACAATGACATCAGCCGCACCGAGTTTAAGAATTTTTGCAGCAAAGGCGACCGTTTTCTCCGTTACGAATACGAGAACGGGCGAATCTCCGCATCTTTTGAAAACTTCGTGGGCTTTTTGAATATGTCCCTGCTCGAACAGCCGAAAGTCAAAGAGTATCAGCGAAAACGAAAATTTATCCTCGTTTTCGTACGGGGGAAGAGAATCCGTGCAGACAATATGAAAATTCTCGCCTTCGAGCGACATACAGAGTGTTTTGATTTTCTCGTTGTCGCCGACTAATAAAATTCGTATCATTGCCGATAAAATCCGAAAATCGACAAGTCAGTTTTTCGAAGACAACCTGTCCTTTATCAATAATAGTATATACCATATGTAGGGAAATACAAGAAAAATTTTTAAAGGATTACCGGCGATTTCGGCCCAGATTTCACGTCCCGCATCGAAAGTTTCGTTCGGTATTCGTTTTTTCCGTTTGGAAAAAATCGACAGGGCGTCTTTATAGTAAACGAAAATACTTGAACCGAAGCTGTTTCGCCGCGCGTACGACCAGGTAACTCCGGAAGGAATACCGTCGGCAAGCAAAACCATGGACGGGTTCGCTTTAAATATTGCCGAAAGCACGTCTTTTTCCATATCTTTTGAAAAATAGCCGGTGTAGCGTCCGACAATGTGCAAGCCGGGAAAGGTCGCCTTGAGGTTGCGTTCCGATTCGATGAGCGTGTTTTTATGACCGCCCAAAAGGTACAGCGATTTATAGCGCGTTTCCAAAATCGTAAAAAAAGAAATAATCGCCGAAAAGGGATTGTAACGTACGGGCTTGGTCCTTTTTAAAAAGGCGGCGCCCCGTATAATGCTTTTGGATATGGGCAAAACCAGCGATGCGTTTTCCAAGCACAATTTGTATTCGGGATTCCGCCGCGCTTTTAAAAGGTTCCATACGGACAAAAAAACGATTTGTTTTGTTCCCGACGATGCCAACAGGTCGAATAAAACCTTTTCGAGCTGTTCCGGACGGATAACGTCTACCGGAACGCCTGCAACTCTTATTCGTTCAACTTCCATTTTTCATACTCCGTAACGGCGCTTTGCAGGGCGGCAAGTCCGTACAGCGCCGCCGTTTCAGTGCGCAATATATTCGTTTTAAAATGTATCGGCATAAAACCGCTTTGTTCGAATAGAATTTTTTCGGCGGGGCTTATACCGCCTTCGCAGCCGACGGCAAGCGCTATGCGCTGCAAATGTCCTCCGGCCTTTTGTACGGCTTCGCCGATGCGCGAAAACAGACTGCAAGACGAGCCGTTTCCCTCCGGTCTTTCGCACAGCATAAAGGCTGCGCCCCGAAGCGGGGTAGTTTGCCTGTGCCATAAAGCGGCGGCCTCGTGCGCGCCGAGCGGCTCTTGTATAAGTGTCGCGGTCGGCGAACCGCTTTGCTGGCGTGCTTCGCGGATAATGCGCTGCCAGCGCTCCGTTCTGCCCTGCGAAGGTGGCGAATATTCTCCCTTTACGGGAACGATACGGCTTACACCGCATTCTGCCGCCTGACGCACAATCAAATCGATTTTTTGCGCTTTCGGTACAAACTGAAAAAGCCACAGTTCGGCTCTTACAGTTTCGGTGCCTTCCGCTCCGTCGGCAATTGCCGCCGCCGTGTTTGCTGTTGTTGCGCCGGCAGCCGCTAAAAACGGTTCGGTTTTGTCCGCGCAAAACAGCATCGAAACGAAACGTCCGTCACTCAAACGCACGTCGATCGGCGTGCCGCTTTGAAGGCGCAAAACGCGGGACAAATAGCGGAACTCTTTTTTAGTTAAAGCTATGCGTCCCTTTGAATCGGGCATGCACGAACTGACAAACTGGCGCACCGCACAAGCCTATTTTTTTGCCGTCTGAGCGGTTTCGGGAGCCGCTTCCGCCTGCAGTTCTTTAATCGTTTTTGCCGACTGCACCAAAGCGTTGAAATTCGGCAATTTGAGCGTTTCAAGCGCGGCTTGCAGCTGAAGGTCGTAATCCAAATCGTAGAGGGCGGCCGGTTTTTTGCGGTTTACTTCAAGCTTTATAAGACGGCGCAAAAGACGCAGTTCCAAATTATAGTTTTTTTGCAATTCTTTTGCATAAGCGGCTATATCTTTTTCGCTCATATTCGGATGAGATTCCGCATATTTTGCAATCGTGCCGTCCGTAACCAGATTTGCGTAGGCTTTTTCTTCGCTTTCGGATAAAACCGGCAAAAGCACTTCTTTGTCCGGCGGAATACCGATTTTGTCGATGTTGGAATCCGAAGGCGTATAATAGCGCGCCATAGTCAATTTTATACCGTCGGAGTTGGGCAGGGGAACCACTTGCTGCACCGAGCCCTTGCCGTATGTACGTTCGCCCACAAGGTAGGCTAAGTGATCGTCTTTTAAAGCTCCGGCTAAAATTTCCGAAGCGCTCGCCGATCCCTTGTTGATTAACACGACGACCGGGATTCCCTTGGATAAAACCGTCGCTTTGGCCGTTGCGCGGTACACGGAATTTTCAAACGTAAGCCGGCTTTTCGTACTTACGATAATTCCCGAATCGATAAATTTGTCGGCGACTTCGACAACGCTCGTTATAAGGCCGCCGGGATTGTTGCGCAAATCGATAATCAGCGAATCGAACGAAGCTTCTTTAAACGAGTTCAGGGCTTCCTGTACGCGGCTCGGGGTTTTCGGCGTAAATTCTATGATGCGGATGTAGCCCGTTTTTTGTTTGCCGTTGTTGATCATGCCGTATTTGACGGTGGGAACTTCGATAATCGCGCGCACGAGCGTAACGGGAAACTCACTTGTTTTTCCGCGCCGAATTATCAAATTGACGTTCGTGTCTTTCGGGCCGCGCAGAATTTTAAGCACTTCTTCCATTGTGATGTCGGCAGTCGATGTTCCGTCTATGCTTAAAATCAAATCGCCCGCTTGTATGCCCGCCTTCCAGCCGGGCGTATCTTCTATCGGAGAAACGACTTCCACGTAAGCGGGCTTTTCCGCACTCGATTCGGCCGGTTTTGTAATCGACAATCCTACACCGCCGAAACCGCCTGTTGTCGTGTCGTTTAAATCTCGCATTTGTGCGGACCCCAAATATACGGTGTACGGGTCTTGAAACGCGTCCATCATGCCTTTTAAGGCGCCTTCGTACAGCACCTTGGGATCAGTTTCGTCTACGTAGTTTTCCAATACAAAGGTGTACACGCTGTTGAGCAGTTCCATGTATTGACGGGTTTGACCGCCCTTTTGTGCATTTGAAGCCGAAGTTTGGGCAAATACCGAAGGGATGTTTAATATGCAAAGGGCAAGACAAATGGTAAAAACCGCGGTCAGCAAAAAACGAACCGGCGCGGCGTTTTTGAGATTTTTCATATAGTCATTGTACGGGCTGACCGTAATTTGTCAAGGTATCGGCAGGCGGGAATAGACCTGCCGCTACTTTGTCGTCATGGTTAAAACACCCGACCAGTTTTCGGGAACGCCCGTTTTGATGAATTCGGCGCAGCGTGCGGCGAACACTTCGGAAGGCCCGTCGCCCGGAAGAATGCGCGATGCGGTTTGAAAAAGCTTTTTGGCGCCTTCGAAGTCCTTTTGCAGATAGCGGTCAAGCCCTGCATGGAAGACTTTTACACACTCGACTTGGTCGGCGCTCGCTTCCGATTTTATGCCCAAAATATTGTACAGCTGCACGGGCTTTTCAATTCCGATAACGCGCACGCGGTCCAAGCGGCGGCCGAGCAGGGTGCCCGCATTCGCGCCCGTATTCGCCGCATCCCACGTCGATTCGGATGCAAGTATCCACGACGCATAGCTTTTGTTTACGCCTTCCAGCCGGGCGGCAAGGTTTACGTCGTTGCCCATAATCGTATAGTTCATCTTCATATCGGTGCCCATGTTGCCGACGACCATGTTGCCGGTATTTATGCCGATACGCGTTTGAAGCGGCATCGGAAGGCCGCCTTCTTCGGTCATCCGTTTATTCAGCAGCACTTCGGCTTCTTTCATACGGACGGCGGCAACGCATGCCTGCCACGCGTGGTCTTCCACGGTAATCGGCGCGCCGAAAAACGAAACAATCGCATCGCCGATATATTTATCGATTGTGCCCTGATGGTTCAAAATGATATTGCTTAAATCGGTTAGGTATTCGTTTAAGATATTGACCAGCTGCACCGGCGTAACTTTTTCCGAAAGCGTCGAAAAACTTTTTATGTCGGTAAACAGCGCGGTAATCTTTTTTTCTTCGCCGCCGAGCGTCAGCTTTGAAGGGTCGTTTACGATTTCGTCTACGACTTTTTCGGACAAATAAGTCGAAAACGCGCGGCGCAAAAAGGTTTTATCTTTTTCGGCCGAAGCGAACCGGTATAGCGACGTTCCTATGTAGCATAAAACGACCGCCAAAAACGAACCGACAACGGGCGTATACACGCCGAATTGAATGAGCACAAAGGAAATAAGCGGAACGGCGACGATTCCCGATGCGCCGATGATGTTTAAGGCCGTAATGCTTATGCGCCGGTCGAAAAACACGATAATAAAAAGTACAAAGGCGCAGCATGCAAAACCGACGTACCACGGAATCGGCGTGATAAAATTTTCATTCAAAATCGTATTTAAAACGTTCGCGTGCGTTCCGATGTTCGGATACTGTCCCCAAAACGGAGTGGTTCCCAAGTCGGTGGAATTGCTTGCCGTGTGCCCGATAATGCAAATTGATCCGCCGTACAGCGATTGCAGTTCGGTAAACAGGCTGTCGTATTCTTTAAGGTAGGAAGCGAGCTTTGAAAACTTATCCGTTACCGAAGACGCGATGTCGGCGATTTCCGCGCGGTTTTCGTCCGTGGTCAATTCGTTCAAAAGCGAAAGGATTTCCTGCTCGTACATCGGGTCAAGCAGTTCGGTACATTCGCCGAAAAAGGCGCGGCGGCGCTCAAAATATTCGTCATAGCGCGGATCGGTGCGCGAAGGATTTTCGGTATCTTCGAGCAGTTTTCGCTTGGCTGTCTGCAAGTCGGCGTACGAAGCGGTTAAATAATTGGCAGCGTCGTAATAGCCGAGCATGGCGCCGCCGCGTCCCAAACGGAAACCGGCGAGGCTTTGCAAAATCGACACGATCGCCTGTTCTTTTTTGTCCAAATCGTATAAAAACAAAACCGATTCGTTTTTAAAGCTGTTGCGGAACGCGTCGGGTATCCAATTTATAAGCATTCGTCCGTTCGAATCGAGCGGAATCGAAACATCGCGCGTCCTTTCTTCTCCCGGAAAAAGCGCGTTTTTTAAGACAAGAGAACTTTTTGTACGCACGAGGGTATCCGTTTGCAGCATCTTTAAAAGCGGAGCCAGCATAAGCTGGGGAATGTACAAACCCTCGCTTTCGTGCAAAAGTTCTATGCGCCGCCTTGTACCGTCGGAATCCAAAACGACGTTCGTAAAGCCCGCACCCTGAGCCTGCTGCATAAGTACGAGTAATGCCGGCGTCATCTTGCGCGTCAGCTGCTGCTGCGCCAAAAACAAATCGTTTTCGTGCGCGATAAGACCTGCCGGAGCCGTTACGTTTTTTAAAAGCACATTGTTGCGCACATATTCGTTCAATTCGTCGGAAATATTTATGCCCATATCGCAGGCGTTTATCGTAAGCCAGGTATTACCGAAAAAGTGAATCGCGTTTGCAAAGTACACATCGTTGTCGCGCGAAAGCTTTCCGACTACGGCATTTTGCAGATCTTTGAATTCGGGCGCAACGTACGATTCGATTAAATCTTTTGCCGTTTCCGGGGCGTAGGCGGCCGGAAGATCGCCGCGCGCAACCGCATCGGAAAGCTCTTCTATAAGCGAGGCGATTTGCGTTTCGCTTCGGCCGAAGCGTTCCGGCAGCGAGTTTTCAACGACCGGATCGATGCCGCGCTGCGACGGTGATACGTATTCGATATCGAATACTGCCGTTTGTGCGCCCAGTTCGCGCATGCGGAGCAGCGCATCGCCTAAAATATCGCGGCTCCACGGAAAGGTTCCGATTTCGCCGATGGATGTGTCGTCGATTGCGACGATTAAAATATCTTTTTGTTGCGGTACGGCAGGCTTTACGGCGACAAGAATATCGTACATTCTCAATTCAAGTTTTTCGAATATACCGATTGCGGAACCGAAAGCGGTCAGCAAAACGACCGCCGTGCAGATTAAAATTTCAGGTCTGAAAAATGAAAAAAAATGTTCTCTTTCTTGCTTTTTCATATTTTTTAGTATATCATATAAATGAAGCGAATTCAGGAGGAAAAATGAAAAAAAACGTATTTTTATCCTTTTTTTACTCTTTTTTTGCGCTTTTGCTTTTGCACAACAGTCCGATAGAATGACGGCTATGCTAAACGCCCCGAATGTTACTTTTAATCAGGCGGCTTATTTTGCTTCAAGCTATCTGGGCTTAGGCAGTGAAAACATGAGCGATGCCGAAGCCGGTAAAATGTTGGCTTCGTTCAGTTCGTTTCCGAAGCTGAGTGTTTCCGAACAACCGCTGACCGTTAAAGAATTCGCTTATTTTTGCGTAAAAGTATGGAAAATAAAAGGCGGTATCGGGTACACCGTTTTTAAAGCGCCGCGCTATGCGCTTAAAGAATTAAAGGCGCTCGGCTTTGTGCCGGTTTTTGCGGATCCCGATACCTACGTAACGGGACGCGAAGCATTGTACATAATGGGAAAATGCGCCGATTATGCGGAAACTCAAAACACGCGGGAGGGGGCGAAATGAAACACTTTAAACACTGTTTAATACTTTTATTCGGCATGTTGATTTTACCCGCTGCTGCCTTTGATTGGGGCGGCTTTCTTTCCGACGATACGGGCATAAAAGGTGCGCTTTCTTCAATGCATGTAAACCAATCGAATAAGCTGACTTTATGGATGCGCGTGCCGGTTCCCAAACTGAAAAACTCGTACTTTGCGGCCGAAACTTTTTATTCTTACACGTATAAATTCGGCAAAAAAGAATTTTCCCACATATGGGACATAAGCCTTTTAAAATTCAGTTTGGCGGCCGACAAAGGCGCGCTAAAGACGACATTCAACATCGGCCGCTTCGGTATTGCCGACAGTACCGCTTTGATATTTTCTCAGCCCGCCGACGGCGTGGAATTTATTGTCAGTGCCGAAAACTTTTCCGTAAAAGCCTATGTGGGCTTTACCGGCCTTTTAAACTCAAAAACGGCGCATATGACCTCTTTGAATCCCGACGAAAAAGCGCTGTACGTGTATCAGCTTGCACCGTCGGCCGTTATCGGCAGCGTTTTTCTTACCTTTCCGCAGCTTTTTGCCCAGCAAACGTTTTCGTTCGAAGCCTTTGCAACTGCCGGTGCCAAACCCGCAGGTGCCTTTTTTACCGCGGTCTTGAACGGCCCGATAGGGGGCCCGCTGTTTTATATAGCGTCGACGTCGTGGTACTTGGGTACGGGTACGGTGCGCCGTCCGGTTTTTTCAAACTTGTCGGCATTCGAACTGACCGCCTTTTTACCGTTTTATTCTTCGATGCTTTCGTGGAAGACAGTTTTTGCTACCGCGCAGACGGGCAGCCGCATCGTCGATTTTGAACACTTCAGTTTAACGTCCGCCAATATCGATTCGACGGTAAAATACGCCGGTCACATAAAAAGCGGCATAACCGCATCGATTCGACCGGTAAAACCGCTTTTGTGTACCGCAAGCGGCGACGTATTTTTTAACGCGATGAATGCCGGTTCAAAAGGCTTTGCGGGAGCGCAATGGCAGGCTTCCGTACGCTGGCAGATTATAAACGATTTACAGCTTTCCTGCGCTGCAGGACAGTTTTTCAAATCGCCCATACAGACAAAAGGCCCCTATACGTTTGCAAATGTAAAGGTGCTGTTTAATTTTTAGGAGGTATAATCGTGAAAAAAACATGCCTTTTAGTGTTCTTGGCTTTGCTCATTATTCCCGCTTTTACGCTCGATGCGGTTGTGGTTTCGGTTTTGGGAAAGGCCGAAATGCAGACGGCAAAGGGCTGGCAGCCCATGAAAGAGGGCTCAAAATTGACTGCTGGAACGCTGGTTTCGACCGGATTCAAATCGCAGGCGGTGCTTTCAATCGGCAAATCGACCGTTACCGTGCAGCCTTTGAGCCGCCTTACGCTCGAACAGCTGACCGAACGCGCCGATTCCGACGTATCCAGAATATATCTTGACGCAGGTTCGATTAAGGCCGACATAAAAGCCGCCGAAAACAAACGAGTCGGTTTTACGGTAAAAAGCCCGGTCGCTACCGCTTCGGTGCGCGGCACATCGGGCGTCATCGATTCGTTCGGCGCTTTGGAGAGCACGAGCGGCGTGTGGATGGTCGCTCCCGCTTCGGACAATGTCGATGAAGTTGTGCAGGGAGTCGCCGTTGAAAAAGGTTCGCGCAGCGATGTAGATCAGAATGAAAGGATAATACCGCCCCAGCAATGCAATATGCTGGCGGCAATGGGCACAAGTCCCGTTTTCGTTTCGCCTTCCGTTGCCGAAGTAAGTGCCGGCGCGGTAATTTCTCCCGTTGCCGCGGCGCAAAACGCGGCCGGAATATCCGTCGATCCGGAGCGGGGGTATGTTCCCGTCACTATCGACTGGGGAGACTAACGGTAAGGCAACTGCGGATAAAACATAGGGTTAAACCCGCAGATAATAAAAAAGGCTGCTTGACGGCGGCTGTCCAAAGAATTTGCTTTTGGACGCTTTCCGTTCGGCAGCCTTTTTTTGTACCTGCTCGTTCGCGTATAGGCCGCTTAAAACGAATTATTCATATTGCCCGATTCAATATCTTTAAAATACTTTACCGTTCCCACTTTAAGTTCGTCGGTTGCGTCTTCGTCGCAGACGATAAGGGCTTTCGGGTGCATTTGTAAAACGCTGATTGTCCACATTTGACTTATGCCGCGCTCGACCGCGTGGGCAAGTGCGCGCGCCTTGTTGTGCCCCGTAATCAGCACGAGCACTTCGGCTGCGGACGTAACGGTTGCAACGCCGACGGTGAGCGCGGTCGCGGGCACTTGATTTATGTCGCCGCCGAAAAACCGCGAATTGACAATCATCGTGTCGCGCGTTAAGGATTTTACGCGCGTGCGCGAACCCAAAGACGATCCGGGTTCGTTAAAAGCAAGGTGCCCGTCAACGCCCACGCCGCCTAAAAACAGCCTGATGCCGCCGGCATCTTCAATCGCCTTTTCGTAGGCGGCGCATTCCGCCTGCACATCGCGCGCCATTCCGTTCAGAATATGTACGTTTTCTTTTTTGATGTTTATGTGCTTAAAGAAGTTTTCCCACATAAAATAATGATAACTTTGCGAATGGTTTTCGGGCAACCCGACGTATTCGTCCATATTGAAGGTTACGACGTGTTCAAAACTCACCTTGCCCGCTTTGTTCAATTCGATGAGCTTTTTGTATGTTCCCAGCGGAGAGCTGCCGGTGGGAAGACCGAGCACAAAGGGCTTTTTTGCCGTCGGCTCAAAATCGACAATCGCCTTTGCAATGTGGTTTGCCGCCCATTCGGAACATTGGTTGTAATCGTTGCGTATAATAACTCTCATTGCGTTTATCACTCCTTCTATTAAAAACTTTTGCACTGCTACAGCAGGTTTTTTTTGAATGCGCCCCCGATTATCGACGCGATAATATTGAATTGTTTGTCGAATACGACGATGTCGGCATCGTAGCCGGGGATAAGCATGCCTTTTTTGTTGTAATGCATAACCGATGCCGGAGTTGAAGAAGCTGCGCGCACGGCATCCGAAACCGAAAAACCGAACTTAACCAGGTTTTTTACGCCGCGGATCATTGTCAGCGACGAGCCGGCAATAACGCCGTCGGCAACGCGGTGAAAGCAGCCGCCCTCAAACACAACTTTTTCGCCGTTTGCCGTAAGGTTATCGCCTTCCTGCTCGGTGGGCGTCAGCCCGTCGGTTATCAAAACGATTTTTTCCAGCGGCTTGTCTTTCAAAAGCAGTTTGAACAAGTCCGGGTGAACGTGAACGCCGTCGGCAATCACTTCGCAGGACATTTCCGGATGGATGAGCACGGCGCCGACCGCTCCGGGGTTGCGGTGGTGAAGCTGGCTCATCGCGTTGAACAAGTGGGTTGAATGCAGAATGCCCGCTTGCATGCCTTCGACCATGTTGTGATACTCGGCGTTGGTATGCCCGGCTTGCATAACGATGCCGTGCTTAAGACCGTACAGCGCAAGGTAGCGCATACCCTTCAGCTCGGGCGCGACGGTCATGTTTACGATGTGTCCTTTGGATGCTTCCCAAAAGCGGTTCATGAGATCCATGTCTACGGCGCGTACCGTTTCGGGCCTTTGGACGCCCAGTTTGTCGGGCGAAATAAAGGGACCTTCCATGTGGATGCCCATTATCTGCGCGCCGCTTTCTTTGCCCATGGCTTTTACGATTTCTTTTATGCTGCGTATCATGTCGGCTTCGCTCGCCGGATACAGCGTGGGGTTAAAGGCCGTTACGCCGTATTGCGCCAAGTCTTTTGACATTTCGACCATCGCTTCGACCGAACAATTATCCGTGCCGTGGCCTTTAAAGCCGTGGATGTGCGTGTCGATAAAACCGGGAGCAATGTAAGCTTCTTCAACATCGAAAATCTTTACCGAAGGGGCGAATTTTTTTTGTAAAAAGCGGTGCTCGGAAAATACGTCGGTAATCTTACCGTCTTCAATTAAAACGGCGCAGCTTTCCATTTGGGAAAACCCGGTCAGCAGCGTTCCGTTGTGTAAACATATCGATACAGGCATTTTTTTTCTCCATGAACACTATATCCTGTTGCGCGAAAAAAGGAAAGCACTTTTTTTGTCTAAATTTCTTGATATAAAGATAGTTTTTTGTTAAAAACAGGTTATAATAATTATTTATGGAACGAAAACGTATCTGTACAACATAAAAAGGACTTATTAAGGAATTATTTATGAAAACATGGAATACACACACAATGGTAGAGAACTTTAAGCGTACGGCGGTCGCCGCAGCCGCACTTTTTGCGTTGCTGTTTACCGCCTGTCCTAACAATGCGGGCGGAGGTGGCGGTTCTACCGTCAATATTACCGTAAAGAAAGTACTGGGAGAAGCAAAAGTTACTACTCTTCCATCAGAGCCCATAAACGTGCCGCTCGGAAGTTCGTGGAGCTCCGTAAAGGAAATTCTTCGATCGAAGATCGTCTTTACGCCCGGTTTTACGCTCAATTCGGGGCATCCCGGAGACGATGCAAACACACAAGAGTTTGCCGACGGGTATATTTTTTACGAAGATGCGACGATTTACATCAAATCTCGAAAAGATTTACCGGATATTTCTACTATACAGGGTCCTGGTCCACAGATAAAAATCACCTTGGCAGTCGATCCCGAAAGAGGACAAATATTAGGCCCCAAGGTAATCAGCGTAAAAAGCGACACGACGTGGGGAGCTTTTAAAGACTATGCCGCCGCTGCGCTCAAGGCAAACTACGGCTTTACGGAAGAAGGTGCGGAATGGGAGCTGAACGGCTCGCCCTTGACAAATGACAGTACGCCGTTTACTTCGGACGCAATCCTCAAAGCAAAACCGAAAGACATACGTATCCTCATAAAGGTAACAGGAGATACAAACGTTACGATCGACAAACCCGACGAACCGATTATCGCCATTCCCGGATCAAAGTGGAAAGAAATCAAAGCAAAGGCGGACGATAAAGTAAGAGTCAAAGATAAAACCCGCTACGCCGTAACCGCATGGCATAAGGGGACAGACAAAAACGGTCCCAAGCTGGCCGACGATTATGCGTTCCAAGAATCAGACGGACCTGAGTGCACTGTCTTTGCCGAAACGGGCGAAAGGCAGATAACGCTTACCGTGAAGTACGGGACCGACTCCGGAAGCACGACGACGGCACCCGGGACCATAACCATATACGACGGCGATACGTGGGGCAGCAAAAAAGCACAGGCTGCGGAAAAGGTGATCGTTCCCCAATACCACATCATACGGGAATGGCGCTTGAACGGTAAAAGCGGGCAGGTTATAAACGACAGTTATAAGTTTAAAGCGAGCGACGGGAATGCACAAACCGTGTATGCCAAACTGGAAGACTTGCGCATAAAAATTACCGTCAAATACGGCAAAGTTGATACGTTAAATCCGCCGACTGCAGGTATTATAACCGTGTATGACGGTGATCGATGGTCGGAAATAAAAACCGACCCGAGGGATTTCACAAGAGTGGTAATACCTAAAGTGCAAAAGGACGCGGAGAAAAAAGTACCCGCTTCCGCGCTCACGAGTGCGGTCATTTCGCAATGGCGTTGGAGTAATGCAGACGGAGAGGTTATACCCCCCGGCTATACGTTCAAAGTAAGTGATGAGAGAGAGCGTACCGTCTTTGCGCTTATCAGGCCGGAAATAACGATGTCGGTTACTCAGAATGTGCAAACTCGGCTAAATTATCACGCTTGGATAGGCGGCAGCCCAGGCAGCATACAAGAGAAAACTTACGTGTTGGCGTATATTCCGGCGGCATCCGGGACGATCGGGAAAAATGGTAAATCTGACAATGCTGAACGTTTCATAAGCTTGGATACTTATTCGATGGGTGTAACCGAAGTGCCGCAGGCTCTCTACCGATTGGTAATGGGATATAACTTGAGTCAGTTCAGCTGGGATCCTTCCCCAGGCGAAATACAAGAGCTGCGTCCGGTAGAAACCGTAGGCTGGTATTCTGCGGTAGCCTTTTGCAATGAGCTGACGCGCTGTACAAAAGGCTTGGGAATGTCCGAATGCGTATATACCGTTGATGATAAACCCTATACCATACAGGATGCAAAGAACGAAAAGATACCTAAAATGAATATGAGCAAAAAAGGTTTCCGTCTGCCGACCGAAGCTGAATGGGAATGGGCGGCGCAAGGCGGCTCTGCACGGCAGGTATATGCGGGTACGGACAATCGTAGCGATCTTAAAGATTATGCATGGTACAGCACCAACAGCTATAATAAAACCCATACCGCATCCGAGATGTCGAACCCCTTGAAACTCTTTGATATGAGCGGCAATGTAGCCGAATGGTGCTGGGATTGGTACAGCGGCAGTACGCCTACAGGTGGTAATAATCCGACGGGTGCATTTTCCGGTACCTATCGTGCAGTTCGCGGCGGCAGCTATAAATCTGAAGCAACCGAATCCAAGCACGAGTGCGAGTGTGCGTATAGAGATAAATCGGGTCCCCCCTACGCTAAGGACTATATCGGCTTCCGCATTGTATGCAGGCCGTGATTAAATATAAATATTCCCTAAAAGGAGATTAATATGACGAAATTTGGTTTAAACAAAACAAGAGTTGCGGCGCTCATCACGGCCGCAGTAGTGGTACTTATAGCACTGTTCGGTATGACCGCATGCCCCAATGCAGCGGGCGGCGGAGGCGGAGGCTCGACTGTGAACATCACCGTAAAAGGAGATGCGAACGTTGAGCTGCCTGCAGAACCGGTTGCGGTACGGGCGGGTGCCAAGTGGGCGGAAGCGCAGGCAATCGTTCAAGGCAAAGTCACGTTTAAAACGGGGTATGTATTGAACTCGTGGCATTTTGGCGAGGACGCAAGTGCACCGGAAATTACGGAAGAAGACTCTTTTTACATGCATACCACCGTGTATGTTAAATCTCGCCCCGATTTGCCGCTGCTTCCCAAGCCGGAAAATCCCGGCGATCAGACGGTAAAAATCACGTTCGAAGTCGCTTCCGAAGCGGGCAAAATATTGGGCGACAATCCCGTTATCGTACGGCCGAATACGACGTGGGCGGATCTTAAAAACTATGCCAAAGCCGCGTTCAAGGCAAACTACGGCTTCAGTGAAGAGAGTGTCCAATGGAAACAGGGCAGCGCTCACCTAAGCGACGGTACATCGTTTACCGCGAACGCAACGATCACCGCATATCCGGAAGACCTGCGCATTTTCGTAACATTTACCGGTGACAGCCGCGTTACGATTGCAGAGCCTGCAACCATTACCGTTATCGACGGGACAAAGTGGAAGGACATCAAAACCAAGGCGGCCGCCAAGGTAAAGGTGAACGACTCCAACTACGCCATAACCGCATGGAATCTCAACAACGAAGGCGGCTCCACGCTGGATGACGATTACGAGTTTAAAAAAACCGGCGGGACATCCCGCACCATCTATGCCAAAACGGGCGACCGGCGCATCACACTTACCGTCAAGTACGAAAGACTCTATTGCCCTCAGGTAGATGCCGGCACCATAACCGTATTCGACGGTGACACCTGGGGCAGCGTAAAAGCGCGGGTTGCGAGAGAGATTACTATTCCGAAGAACTTTATTTTATCAGAATGGCACTGGCATGGTTTAAGCAGTGGTTTTATAAGCGACGATTATACGTTTAAGGTAAGCAATGGGAGAGAGCGCACGGTCGTTGCATTTATCAGGCCGGTCATAAAACTGACGATTAGCCGAAATACATATCTGACGTATCACGCTCCGGTAAACGGCTCCGTTACTGAACTCAAATATTACTTAGAGCCTATTGATCGAGTATACGGCGATAAGATCGGCAGCGATGATCAGAATGACAACAAGGAGCGTGATGTCAAGCTACGCCAGTTTCAGATGGGTGGAACCGAAATACCGCAGGCACTGTACGAACTGGTAATGGGGGTAAACCCGAGCCACTTTAAGGGCAGTGCATATCCGCCGGCTGAAGGCGAAAGGCAAGAGCTGCGTCCGGTAGAAAATGTAGGCTGGTACCAAGTGATACTCTTTTGCAACGAGCTTACGCGCTGTACGCAGGGCTTGGGAGAAGAAGAATGCGTGTATACCTATGACGGGCATACCTACAACGCACGGGATGCATATAATACGAAGCGGCCCGAAATGAATATGAGTAAAAGAGGCTTCCGATTGCCTACCTCTGCCGAATGGGAGTGGGCAGCCCAAAGCAAATCCGATGGGTTTCGGCATAAGTATTCGGGTACGAACAGAAAAGACCTTCTTAAAGCGTATGCATGGTACGATGTCAATAGCGGCGACAAAACGCATGAAGTAGGGAAGATGGGCGGAAACCACTATCTCTTATACGACATGAGCGGCAATGTAGAAGAATGGTGCTGGGATTGGTATAGCAAGAGTACACCCGCAAGCGGACAAACCGACCCGACCGGACCGGCGGAGCAGGTGGGATACTACGGCCGCGTCGTTCGCGGCGGCCACTATGCTGACGATGAGTCTCACTGCAAGTGTGCATATATAAGGAATAGGACAACATCTTTTGCTTACGACCAGGAGAAACGTGGCTTCCGCATCGCAGCCCGGTTGTGGTAATTGTATGAAAACAGCTCAAAATCCGATTGCGGATTTTGAGCCGTGTGTGTATGCATCACCCGTAGCCGCGTTATTCGGGCACGCGGCTGCCGTTCTTTTATTTTCCGACGCAAAAGCGCGAAAAGATGTTTTCCAAAATATCGTCGGCCCCCACTTCGCCGGTTATTTCGCCTAAAAACGAAAGGGCGTCTTCCATATCCTGAACCGCGGCGTCGAGCGTCAGACCCAAAGAGGGAACGGCGATTGCGTGGTTTAATGAATCGAGCGCTTCGTCCGCCGCTTTTTTTTGCCGCAGGGAGCCGAATCCCGCTTGAAGCCGCTCGCTGCCCGCAAGCGCATTTCCCGCGCTTCCCAATTCCGTACCGCCTGCCGCCGAAAGAAGAAGGTTTTTAACCGTTTCGGTAAGGTCGGCAAGGCCGCTTCCGGTTTTGGCGCTGATGTATACGCAGGGAAGCGCATACGACTTTTTCGTAAGTTCGGCCGAGCGGGAAAAGCTTTCCGCCGCAGGTGCGGTTTGAAGGGTTGAGCCCGTTTGACATCCGGCGGGGGCTTTGTCGGTTTTGTTCCATACGATGACGAGGGGTTTGCGCTTTTTTTGCAGCCGCTCTATCATAAGCGAATCTTCTTCCGTTCCGCCTTCGGAGGCGTCGATAAGGTACAAAAGCAAATCGGCTTCGTCGGTCAAGTCGAGCGTGCGCTCTACGCCTGCCTGTTCGACAATGTCGTCGGTGCGGCGCAAGCCGGCCGTATCGAAAAGGCGCACGGGTATGCCGGCAAACGAAATCCAGCTTTCGAGCCAATCGCGCGTCGTGCCGTGAATGTCGGAAACGATGGCGCGGTCTTCTTTGAGTAAGGCGTTGAACAGGCTCGATTTTCCCGCGTTTGTGCGCCCGCACAGCACCATGCGCACGCCGTCTTGGTACAGCTTTTCCGATTTCCACGACGAAATAAGAACGGTCAGTTTGTCGCGCGCGAATATAAGGTCTTCAAAGTTAAAAACACCGGCGACGGCGTTTTCGTCTTCGGGGTACTCGATGTCGGCTTCAAGCGCCGCAAGCGATGAAAGAATCAAATGCTTTATGTTGTCCAGTTCGTCGTAGAGGGAACCGGCAAGCCTTCCGCACGCGCGGCTTCGCGATTCGTCGGTTTTGGAATCGATGATTTCGCGCACGGCTTCGGCGCGGGTTAAGTCGGTTTTGCCGTTGACGAAGGCTCTGAACGTAAACTCGCCTGCTTGCGCCGCTTTAAAACCGTTTTGCAAAAGCAGGCGGTACACCGCAGATACGGGCGCCGTTCCGCCGTGGCAGAATATTTCCACCATGTCTTCGCCGGTAAAGCTTTTGGGCGCGCGGTACACGCCGAGCATAACTTCGTCGATTTTTTCGGTTTTTTTTTCGCCGCCGCACATCCAGCCGTGAATAAGCGTACCGCCGGCGGAATTTAAAAGCGCTTTCGGACGCGAAAAAACGCGGCTTACCGAATCGATGCAGCCGGCGCCGGATGTGCGCACAACCGCAAGCGCGGACGGACCGAGCGCGGTTGCAATCGCCGCAATAGGCTCGTTCGGAACGTAGGTTTTCACGGCCGGCTTCCTGCAATTTTTAATACAATGCACAGTTTCGGCACGATAAAACTTCCCGAAAAGGCTGCCAGCGCATAGCGGATAAAACGGAACAAAACGTAATAGTCGCTTCCTTTTGCCGGAAAAACGGCTTTTAAACCGAAGTAGATGCCGCCTGTCAGCGCGGCGAAGACAAGCATGCGGAGCGCTTTTTGCACCGGTGTTCCGCTTGCCGCGCAAAAACCGCCGGTTTCGCACAGCAGCACATAGCCCGTACCGAAGCCGAAAAAAGCGGCGGCCATGGAAGGATCGAGCGAAGAAACCGCGTTAAAACCCGCCGCGATTAAAGCGAGCATAAGAATTTTAACCGTTTTTGTGTGGCCTTTCAGCAATCGTTCAATCTGTTCGGAAAAAAGCATGAGGCCCAGCGACAACAAAAAGCCGAGAACCCAGCCCAAAAGAACGTCGCTCGGATAATGCACTCCCAAATAGACGCGCGAAAAACCGATACAAAGCGGCAATCCTGCCGCAAGCGCGATTTTTACGGCGCGCCGTTTTTTTACGGAAAGCGAGGATGCCGGCCACAAGTACATTGCGTACGGCCAAAACGAAGCCGATGCTTGCGAGTGACCGGAAGGAGTTGAAAAGCCGCTTACGCTGTCCAAACCGACCGAGGGATCGACGGCGTAGGGGCGCGGAACTTTCAGCGTATTTTTTAGCGTGTCGTTGCATGCGCCGGCAAAAAGCACAGCGAGGGTGAGTTTTGCGCCCCGTTTTTCATCGAAGCATAAAAAAATGAACGGTAAAATGAGCATATAGGCTTTCGGGTCGGATAAAAAGCTGACAGCTTTCATACAAACCGTAAGCGGCGCCGATTGCAGACTTTGCATCGCCCGTATAAGATTCAATCCCCATTCATACACGCTTTGTGAAAACATACTACTTCCTCATAGATTAACCGCCGGACACCGCGGGTTTTCTTACCGATTTGTCGCGTTCGGCTTTTTCCCACGGATAGGCGGACCCGTTTTTTGCATCTCCGATGTCGGGGCTTATGTCCGTATAGCGGCCGGCATTGTTCCAGTACATGTAGCCGTTTTCGGCCGCGTCCCGTACGCCGTACATTTGGCGCAGCACGTAATCTTTGTCGTAAAAACGCCGGTCGAACGATACGTTCAAATAAAAGGCTTGAATCCACGGGCGCACCAGCACTTGCGAGCGCGCGATGACGGTATTGCGGTAGGTACCGTAAAAGTAAATTCGGTACGGGCGTTCGATAATCGGCGTGTAGGCTAAAAAATCCTGCTCGAAATGGCTCGGATAAAACATCGGACAAATAACATCGACATAGGGCGCCATAAGCTCCACGTCCTGCCCGGTGCGCGTTCCGCTTCGATACCAGCCGTTTGCCCCGTAAATGTCTATGCCGATGGGCGCTTGAATATTTTTGCGCGCGTACGACAAAAACGAAATAAGGGCGCTTTCCATGTCCATGCCTTTATCGCGCCAGCGGTACTGCGTATCGAAAATATTTTTGCCGTCTGTGGGAAAGCGTATGTAATCGAATTGAATTTCGTCAAACCCGCGCCGGATGAGTTCTTTTGCTATGGCCGTGTTGTATTCCCACACTTCTTCCGAATACGGATCAACCCAGTATTCATCGTAAAAAAGCGTTTTCTTTTCGGCGGCCTTGCCGTCTTCGGCGGGAACGTCTTCGTAGCCCTTTATACCGACCCACGGCGCGTTCTTTTTGCCGTCCCAGACGGCGTACTTATTACCCTTCCAAGCGTACAAATTGCGGTCTTTAAAAACGACGATGCGCGCGATAAGATACATATTTTTTTTCTTAAACCGGTCTATGAACGCATCGATATCGATGGAATACATGCTTTCGCGCGCCTTTTCCGATACGAGTGGATCGTTCGAGCGGTAGCGCAAAAGGCCGTAATCGTCTTTCATGTCTATAACAAGGCTGTTCAAATTATTTGCGTCGATTATGCCGGCAAATTTGTCGATTCCCGCCTTCGAAACGACTTGCCCCGCGGGAACGTACAGGCTCCTTTTTGCGCGTATTTTGTCGGCATATGCGGATTGAACCGTCGCCGGCCGGGTAAGCCACAATTCGTTGAGCATTAAAGGGGCGTTCAAGCCGGTCATCCACGAGGGGAACATGCCGCAGCGCGGAACGTCCGCCGTATCGGCGAGCAGTTTTTTGATTTTATCGGTGCCGACGGTCGGCGATACGACGGAAAAAGTTTGCGGATTGTATACGATGAGGCCGTCCATACTCATAAAAGCGAGGTTGTCGCCGCAAGCGGTTAAGCCGTCCCACGTGTCGGCCGCTTCGGTGCCTTTTGCGATAAGCACGCCGGCTTTGCGTTCCCAGTCTAAGCGGTACAATCGCGGCAAAAAGCTTTGGGTAAGGTACACCTCTTCTTTTAAGGTGCCGTCCGCATTCATCGACGGCAAAACGGTAATGTCGGCTATTTCGTCCGCATACGAGAGCGTCGGAACGTTTTCGAATCCCGTTTTTATATCGACCCATGCGGCGCCGGGAACGTCGGGGTAAATATACGAAAGTCCGTAGAGCGCGTGCGAATGAAAAACGGTTAAAACTTTTTTTGTTCCCGACGGCGTTTTTTCATCGACCATCGCCGCCGCTACGGCTTTGCCGCCGGCGGTTTTCGAGCTGAAGCCGAGCGACTGCCAGCTAAGCCCCGCGTTTTTGCTTATAAACACTTCGTTTTTCGTAAGCGTAACGAGCACCTTTTCGTCCGAAGCGAGCATTTCCAAATCTTTTAAAGGCCTGACTTCGCGCGCAAAGCTTTTAACGCCGCCGTCGAATTCCTTTATCGTATTTACGGGCAAACCTTCGTTGCGCAGCTGAAAGGTTTTTAAATCGGGACTGAATAAAACACCCTTGGACGTTAAAAAAAACCAGCCGTTCCCGTACAGAATTTTATCGACGGAACCTTCCGTCCACAGGGGAACGACGGCAAGGGCGGAAACGGCGAACAATCCGTTTTTGGTACCGATAAGACTTTCGCTGTAAGGCGGAATTCTTTTGGCGGCAGGCGGTATATTTGTTTGCTCGACATAAGGTTCTTGTGCAAAAAAAGGAAGAGCGGAACTTAACAAAATGCAGAAAAAAAATCGTACGAATATGCGGCGCATACGTCATCTTATCATAAAATGCGCTTGCGTGAAAGGGGGCTTGCACTATATACTTTATTCTATGAAGAAAACGGCGGTAAAAACATTCGGTATTTTAACGTCCGGGGGGGACGCTCCCGGCTTGAATGCCGCAATACGAGGCGTTGCCCGCACCGCAATCGACAAATACGGTATGCGCGTAATCGGCGTAAAAAACGGCTTTCGCGGCCTTATGCAGGGCGACTGCTTCGAACTGGGCCCCGACGACGTTTCGGGTATTTTGACGCGCGGCGGAACGATTTTGGGCACTTCGCGCGAAAAGCCTTTTAAAAATACCGAGCGCGATCCTGCAACCGGCCTTACCGCCGTCGAAAGCATAAAACGTACGTACAAAACGCTCGGTTTGGACGCCCTCGTCGTTATCGGCGGCAACGGCACCAATACGACGGGCGCTTTATTGTATGAAGAAGGGCTGAACGTTATCGGCTTGCCCAAAACAATCGATAACGATTTGGTCGGAACGGACATTACCTTCGGTTTTCACACCGCCGTTTCGGTTGCAACCGAAGCCATCGACCGGCTGCATTCGACGGCGCACAGCCACAACCGCATTATGATTATCGAAGTTATGGGACATAAAGCCGGCTGGCTGGCTTTGTATGCGGGCGTTGCCGGCGGCGGTGATGTTATCCTCATTCCCGAAATTCCGTACAAAATACAAACGATAGCCAAGCACTTGCAAAAGCGCAAAGAAGCGGGTAAGAATTTTTCGATTGTGGTTGTTGCCGAGGGCGCCCTGTCTAAAACCGAAGACGACATGAACAAAAAAGATTTTAAACAAAACCGCAAAACGATGCCCCGCTCGATAGCTTACCGCGTTGCCGACGAATTGGAAGACGCGACCGGCTTGGAATCGCGCGTAACCGTTTTAGGCTATGTGCAGCGCGGCGGCACGCCGTCGGCATACGACAGGCTTTTGGCGACGCAATTCGGTGTACAAGCCGCGTATATGCTTGCGCGGGGCGAATTCGGCCGCATGGCCGCTATCGTAAACGGTAAACTCACTTCGGTTCCGCTTAAAAAAGTAGCCGGCAAAATAAAAGCCGTTCCGATGGACGACAGCGTGCTTTTGTGCGGCAAAGATGCCGGTACCTGTTTCGGCGTTTAGCCGGCAAAGTTTTTTTCGACGCGGCGCAAAAGAGAAAAAAGCGTTTGTTTTTCGGCATCGGAAAAACCCGCGTAGCAGGTATCGATAAGCGAGTGCGAAATCGCTTCGGTTGCATCGGTGTATGCTTCGCCTTTTTCGGTTAAAAAAATAAAGGTTATGCGGCTGTCGTTTTCGCTGCGCTGCCTTTGTATGTAGCCTTCCTTTTCGAGTTTTTTTATAAGAAAAGTTGTAGTCGATTTGTCTTTATGAATACAGCGGGCGATTTCGCCCATTGTCATCCGGCCGTTTTGCGCAAGCCGGTATAAAATAAATCCGTGCGATGAACCGATGCCGGAAAAGCCCTGTTCGGCCAATTTTCCGTTTAAATAAACGGAAATATCGTTTGAAATTTTCGATAAAAGCGACGATACGCTGTTTACATCTTTGTCCACGCAAACAGTATATCATCCGTGTTCCGCATTGACTAGCGGGTAATATTTTCGTACATTAATACCATGATTTGGTTTTTCCTTAAAAAGAATTTTTGCGACGGCTGGGACAATCTTTTGTTTTTAGCCTTGTTCAACTTGATTATACTCGGCTTGTGCGCGCTTGCGTTTTTTGCCGTGTCGTCCCTTGCCGGTATTTCGGTGCCGCTTTCGCTGTGCTGTGCGCTCGTATTCGTTTGCGCGCTGTGCGTACCGCTTTTTGCCGTCAGCGGTGCGTCAAAACAATTGGCCGATTTTAAATCGGTTACCGTAAAAGAAACGTTCGCGGCCTTTTTGAGCGTATGGAAAAGCGCTGCCGCCTTCGGCTTGCTTATTGCCGTTCTTGTGTTTATGGCGGCCGTAGCGCTCCCGTTTTATTTCGGCATGAGAAACTTTGTCGGCCTTCTTTTAGGCTCCGTGATTTTTTGGGTGCTTGTCATTGCCGTTTTGTCGCTGCAGTGGTTTATGCCCCTGTATTCGTACTTCGGCGGCGGCATTCGGAAAAATTTAAAAAAATGCTTTATTCTTTTTTTCGATAACACGGGATTTTCGATTTTTATGTTCGTCTATGCATGCGTGATTTTTGCTCTGTCGGCCTTTTTGGGTTTTATTGCGCCCGGCGTTTCGGGAGTCATTTTGGCGTACAACAATGCGCTGCGCCTCAGAATGTACAAATACGATTGGCTCGAAACCCAAAGCGGCATTTCCCGCAAAGAGGCCCGCCGCCGCATCCCTTGGGACGAACTTCTTGCCGAAGACAAAGAAACCTTAGGTCCCCGCGACTTCAAAAGCTTTATCTTCCCGTGGAAATAGGGGAAGTATTGATATTTGGTAAGGAAATAAAAGCCGATGAAAGAACATGATGTGTTTCCTCTTTTACGAAAACAGGAAACTCGGGAGTTGGTATTTAAAGAGTTGCTGGCAAAAATTACCCGCGGAGATTGGAAACCGGAAGATAAACTCCCATCTGAAAATGAATTATCCAAAGCTATGGGGGTCAGCAGAATATCTGTCAGAGAGGCCCTGCAACGATTGGCAGCTATTAACCTGGTGGAAAGTTTTCAGGGAAAAGGAACCTTTGTTAAACGTTTTTCACCTCACGATTATCTTGACTCAAAAGCACCGATGTTATATATGAGTCGGAATGACGTAAGATCCGTCGTAGAATACAGAAAAATTTTAGAGGTCGGTATTATTGATATATTCATGAAACATGTACGACCCCAAGACGTTGAACTTTTAAAAAAACAACTCGCTAAAATGCAATATTATTATGAAAGAAAGAATCTCAATAAGTATAAAGAATTCGATGTCGCTTTTCACATGAAATTATATGAAATGACAAACAACCCTTTTATAATTAAAATCAGTACGATTGTGAAAGACATCATCAGTTCCGAAATAGAAAGTGCCCTAACCGAAGAAGGGGCAAGAGAAGGAATTGAATTTCATTCCAAGATGTTAGACGGGATCATGAGGAATGATTCGAAAAAATTAAAAGAAATTACCAAAGAATTATTTGAGTGTATAGAATCCGAACTTGATAACCTTGAAGACGGCCATGATGTATAAGCGTTTTATCAAACCGTTTGCAAAAGCCTGTTTTTTTTATTATTTGTTAGTTTTGTGAAATATTTTTGTTGCGCTTTTTAAAAACACGACTTATAATATGACATACAAGTTTGAAGGGTGTTTCGAATAATGAAGAAATATCCCGAAGGAGGAATAAAGTATGTCATCAAAAAAGACGTTTGCGGAAGAGCTGAAAATGCAATTCTCGACAAAATCCCTTGTTTTGATTCCGATTGCTGTTGGTATCAATCTTATCGGGGGAACCCTGTGTTCCGCGTTAAAGCTGCCCCTGTTTTTGGATATGATAGGCACAATTGTAATTGCCTGTTTATCCGGTCCCTGGGTGGCAGCCTTGTGCGGATTATTAACGAATTTATTTCTTGCATTGGTGGCAAACCCCGTATATCTTCCGTATGCGCTTGTCAGCGTTTTGTGCGGTCTTGTAACCGGTTACATGGTAAAAGCCGGGTTATTTAAAAAAATCTGGGGTGTTATTCTAACATGGCTGGTTTGTACGCTTGTTAATGTTATCTCGGCATCATGTATAACGATTTTTGTGTTTGGCGGAGCAACCGGGGTAACGGGAACTTCCGTACTGACTGCGACATTGCTTGCCGCTACAAAAAACATAATAACTTCGGTTTTATCTTCTTCCATGATTGAAAACCTGCTGGATAAAGCAATTGCATTCGGTATTGCATATATTTTAGTCAAAAAAATTCCCAGACGATTTATGAGCCAATATGCGTCTTCAGCTACTGATGATGATGTCGAAGAAGAGTGATTAATGAATCGGCGGCGATAATTGAAATAAGTTTCGGCGGAATTTTTATGATAAATTCTGAGAATTCCGCCTTAACGGATTTGCAGCGTTATTATTGTATTGGGGAAATTATATTATGATAAAAGTAGTAAATTCATCTATACAAAAAGAAACTATTATTGAAAAAATAAACCCTCTTGTAAAAGTCATAGCGGTATTTTCTTTCGGTTTGAGTACCCTCGTGTTTCCTAATTTTTGGCTCGGATTGGTATTGATTGTCGTACTGTTCGGATTCGCCGTTCCGGCTAAAAAACTAAAAGAATTTTCAAAGGTTATGTTCAGCTTCGGTATTCCGATTACGTTAATGTTGCTGTTTATACAGGGATGTTACAGCCCGAAAAATGTTACGATTATTGCAAAATGGGGAATATTTACCGTTGGACGGGAAGGGGTTCTTTATGCACTTAAAATTGTTGTCACCCTTCTTGTCTTTCTCGGTTCTTTTTATCTTATGAATAAAACAACTTATATGGGAGAATTAATCGCCTCGCTGACCGAAACCGGGTTGTCGCCCAAAGCGGGGTATTTGGTTCTTGCCAGTTTGAATGTAGTTCCTCAAATGCAAAGGCGTATGGGCATAATTAAAGAGGCTCAGGAAGCCAGAGGCGTAGAGACAAAAGGAAATATCTTTTCCCGAATCAAAGCTTACGTTCCTCTTTTAGGACCCGTTGTTATGTCTTCATTGACCGATGCACAGGAGCGGGGGATGACACTGGAAACCCGGGGGTTCGGCATCGTCGGCGTTAAACCGACAAGTTTGTTCGAATTGGAAAAGACAAGGTCGGATAAAGTTTTAAAAATAGTATTGATATGTTTTTTTGTCATAACGATACTTGTTTCTCTCGCAATGCGCTTTTTTATAGTGTAGGAGCAAGGTTGTATGGGGAAAGTTATTTTAAGCGTAAAAGATTTTAGCTTTCGATACAGGCAGACAAAGAGAAAAGCTTTAAAAAATATCAACTTTGAAGTAGAAGAAGGAATGTTTTTGTGCATTATAGGTGCCAACGGTTCAGGGAAGTCTACGCTGTGTAATGCTTTGATAGGTTTGATACCACATTATTTTGTAGGTGCAATGTCCGGAGAAATTAATGTCAACGGCTTGATTACGGAAAAAGCAAGTATTGCCGAATTATCGGAAAAAATAGGACTGGTATTTCAAAATCCTTTTAATCAGCTTTCGTATACGACAAATACCGTAGCGGAAGAATTGGCTTACGGATTGGGGAACAGGGGCGTACCCAAAAATATAATGACGGAGAAAGTAAAGCAGGTTGCTAAAATGATGCATATCGATCACATTATCGATAAAAATCCGCTGGAGCTTTCCGGCGGGCAGGTACAGAGAGTGGCTTTCGGATCTACTTTTATTATGGAACCGAATATTTTGGTGCTGGACGAATGCACAACTCAGTTAGACCCTTTAGGCAGTGAAGAGATTTTTGATATAACAAAAAGACTGAATCAAAAAGGCGTAACCGTTATTATGGTTGACCATGACATGGAGCGTGTGGCTCGGTGTGCAGATAAGGTAATGGTGTTGGATAAAGGGGAAATGGTGCTGTTTGATACGCCTGCAAAAATCTTTTCGGATGCCAATGCGGTTTTACATAATATCGGGGTACCGGATTATGTGTGTATTTGTAAAGAATTGGCGGCACAGGGATATACGGATAGGCCGATTGCGGTTACGGAAGAACCGACTATCGAAATTGTAAAAGAGGCGCTCGGAAAATGAAAATTGAACTGCAAGGTTTACGGTATGTTTATCCGTCCGGCGAAGAAGCCTTAAAAGGTGTCGATCTCGTATTGGAAGGTACGGAGCCCGTTGCAATTATTGGACAAAACGGTTCAGGGAAGACGACGATTGTAAAACATTTTAACGGAATTTTGCGGGCGACTTACGGTAAAGTTTTAATTGACGGTGAAAATATTTCTTCCCGTACCACGGCTCAATGGGCAAAAAAAATAGGTTATGTTTTTCAAAATCCCGATGATCAATTATTCTTGGAATCGGTACGCAAAGAATTCGAATTCGGGCCGCGATGCATCGGCATGCCTTTAAAAGAAATTCAAGAAAGGTTAAAAAAAGTTTCCGAGATGGTCGGCTTGGCGGATAAGTTGGATGTGCATCCGTTTGATTTAACGGCTACGGAAAAAAAATTCTGTACTATCGGTGCCGTTATTATGATGGACCCGTCCGTGATTATTTTTGACGAACCTACATGCGGGCAAGATATAGAGGGAAATAAGCGCTTGCATTCAATTATTGAAACACTAAAAGCGGAAAACAAACTTTGCATTACTATTTCGCACGATATGAAATTCGTAACGAATAATTTTAAAAGGGTAATAGTAATGTGTAAAGGCCGCGTGCTGTTGGACGGCAGCGTTGAAGAAGTATTTACACAGGTAGATAAAATAAAGGAAAGTTTTGTATCCCCGCCGCCTATAACACGCGTTTCTCAAGGAGCCGGGCTGGGAACCGTTTTTACAATAGCGGCTTTTCTAAAAGCATTTAAAGCGTATAAATAAGGAGATTTTATGGCAAACGTAATCGTACAAATTTACGGTATCAGAACCGTAGAAGACGCCAGGATGGTTATCGATGCAGGCGGACATCATATCGGGGTGTCATACGGTAAAATTAAAAGAACGGACGGACAATTAACATGCGAAAAAGCAAAAGAAATATTTGAAGGCGTACAAAAAAATGCCGTTCGTATCGGGCTGACCGTTTCCGTCGATATCGATGAAATAACGGAAAATCTGCAAGCTGCCATGCCCAATGTACTGCACTTATCCGGAGATATAGAAGGAATTTCTCCTGTAGATATAGTAAGATTGAAAAAACGATTTCCCGGTTTAAAGATAATGCAGGCGCTTCCCGTGCTGGCGGGTGTTCCATTCAAGGAACAAAAAATAATGCAATATATTAAAGACTACGAAGCCGTTTCCGATTTCTTTTTAATTGATACGAAGAATCCTTCCGCAACGGATATCGGGGCAACCGGTTTAACTCACGATCATATGATTGATAAAGCCATTATTGAAAGTACGAATGTTCCTTGTATAATTGCCGGCGGTTTGGATGCCGGCAATGTGGCGGACGCAATTCATATTTGCCGCCCCTATGGAGTAGATTCTTACAGTTTGACCAATTTTGATCCGCCTCGGCCGGAAAAAGAAGGCTGCAAAGATCCTATGAAAGTTAAAGCGTTTACGGAAGCCGCATTAAATGCATAAGGTTCTTGTAGTCGGAGACGCAAATGTAGATATTATTGTCCCGTATCCGCGGTTTCTCAATAAAACCAAAACATTGGTAGCGTATCCTACCCCCTCTTTGCAGGGCGGCGGAACATCCGCCAATACGGCGACCGCTTTGGCTCGATTGGGAATACCCACGGCTTTTATGGGAACAATCGGGGATGACCAGTATGGTAAATACATAAAAGAGGATTTTAAGAGAGAGGGTGTTGATACTACCGCGCTTATCGTAGATCCCGCATTGAATACGGTCGGAGTATTTGCTTTCATTGATGAAAACGGAGAACGTTATTTATGGGGATGGCCGCGGGTAAATCAGGCATTTAAAGAACTGAAAAAAGATAATATTGATTGTGACAATATTTATAAAATGTCATGGATTCATTCGTCGGGCATGTCGCTTGTTTATGATACTTCGGCCAGAAGCAGTATTATAGAAATCTTTAAAAATGCATGGGAAAGAAACATCCCGACATCCTTTGATCTAAACTTGCGGGTCGATAACGGCAAAATAGAACCGGAGTATGAAAACGCGGTTCGGGAAATCATTGAATACACCTCCTATCTTTTAGGCTCAGGAATGGATGAATTTTATTATTTGGGAAAACCGGGAGATTGGCGGTATAATGCTCAGTCGTTTGTAACCGATAGGCGGACGGTCATCGTTCGGAACGGGAAGGCGGGTTCTATGGCTTTTACCGAAGAAAATGTTATAGAAATGCCGGCCTTTTCCGTAAAGGTAGAAGATACGGTCGGAGCGGGCGATGTCTACAATGCGGGATTCATATCGGCAAAATTGCTCGGATACGGTATGGAACAATGTTTAACAATAGGGAATGCCGTATCTGCTTATACGATTGAACGAAAAGGGGCTCGCAGCTCTCCGCATCTCGAAAACCTAAGAGCTTTCTTGGATAAGCATAAAGCAGCAATTGATGAAAAATATTTATAATTAAAGGAGCTTTTTATGGATGGGATAAAGAAAAAAGTTATATTGGATTGCGACCCCGGACATGATGATGCATTTGCCATGATGTTGGCTGTTCGTAATTTGGATGTGCTCGGTATCACAACTATCGGCGGGAACAGTCCTTTAGAGTCGGTAACCGCAAATGCTTTAAAAATACTTGAAGTTTTGGAAAGACCCGATATCGGCGTATATCCGGGGCACTCTTGTCCGACGACGGTTCCTCTTATAACGGCTCCTCAGTTTCACGGTAAGTCCGGATTGGATGGACCCGTTTTACCGGATCCGAAAACAAAACCGCAAAACAAACACGCCGTTGATTTTATTGTTGATACTGTCATGGCGGCGAATGACATAACTCTAATCGCAACCGGTCCCTTGACAAATATTGCAGCCGCAATAAATCGTGAGCCGAAAATCATTAAACGCGTAAAAGAAATCAGCATAATGGGAGGTTCAGTTACCTTCGGCAACTGGACACCCGCGGCGGAATTTAATATCTATGTAGACCCTGAAGCGGCTTATAGGGTCTTTAATTCCGGAATGCATGTGAAAATGAGCGGTATTAATTTAACGCGGCAATGCTGCCTTACTCATGAGCATGTTGCGGAGTTTCGAAAAATCGGAACAAAAGCGGCAAAACTTGCCGCGGATTTAACGGATTTCTTTATCGGGGCAACCGTGAAAAATGCCGAACTTACGGGAGCGAATATGCATGATGCTTGCGCGGCGGCATGGTTAATAGACCCTACACTCATAAAAGCGGCGGACATGCATATTGATATTGAGCTGAAAGGTGAATATACGCGGGGTATGACCGTTTGCGATTATCGGCATTTAAGAGGCGTATCTCCGGCAGTTGATTTATATCGAACGCCCCAAATGAATTTCAGAGGGCAGGCCCCCAATGCGGAAGCGGGTCTTGAATTGGATTTTCCGAGATTTATGGAATTGTTGTATCGTACTCTGAGCGAATATAACTGATGATGAAAATATAAAAGCTGGCGAGGACCGGGTGATATTTAAATCTGAACAATATTATACATTTTTAGGCTTTCTCGCAATCATTATCTGGGGAACCAGTGCCGTATTTACAAGAAATTTAAGCGTAAATATCGGAGCTTATACGGCAGCCGCTTTGGTGAATTTAATAGGCGCCCTTGTTGTAATTATTCGCCAACTGATAAAAAAAGAGGGACTGTCTAATTGGCGGGATGTTCCCCGTCGATATTGGATTTTTTGCGGTTTGTTGTTTGTTATATATACGGTGACGGCCTATGTATCAATGAGTGTTGTAAAAACGGACGAAATTGTAGTAGTTATGGTATTGATCCGTTTTTTATGGCCGTTATTTACGCTTGTTTCAACAATTCCGATATTAAAAGCCAAGGCTTCACCTTGGTTGATTTGCAGTGTTTTTGTTTGTATGGCGGGTATAATAATAGCCAGATTGGAGACGGAGGCTTTTCATTTATCATATTTTTGGGGACGTAATTTATCGTGGAGCGACATAGTCGGATACATATTAAGTTTTGTTGTTGCGATTTCTTGGGGCATTTATACGAATTTGACAAGGAAATATGCTGCCAATAAAAATGTTGACGGAGTCGGTGTTTTTATGCTTGCCACAGCTGTTATTTTGGGCGGAGTGGCATTTTTTGTTGACGAACCCAGGCGCTTCTCGATAAATATGACAAGTCAAATTTTGTATGCAAGTATCATTGTCGGTGCCGTAGCGAATCTGTTTTGGAATTTGTCTGTTAAAAAAGGCAATATGTTATTGGTAGTGTTAATTGCCAATTTTCTTCCCGTTATTTCTACTGTAAGCACCTCACTACTATTAGGAGTTAAGATCACCTTACCGGTTATCATAGGTTCTCTTTTGGTGGCTATAGGGACTATATGGAGCAAGGCGTGCTTTAATACGAAAGAAAAATCGGCGAATGCCATAGAATCGTAGTTTCATACGGTCCGTAACGCGCTTCCTTGTTGCCGATATTTTTTTGTTTCAAAACTCCGTTAAGCGTTCTCCCGAGCGCAGTTTTGTGCGCATGGCTTGGATTTTTTCGTCGGTTTGTTCGAGTTCTTTCAGGATTTCTTTTTCCTGCGCGGAAGTTTCGATGACCGCGCTGATGCCGCCGTTTTTTATGACAATGCGCCGGTCGGCATAAAGCGCGAGCGCCGGATCGTGGGTCGCCATAAGAACGATTTTTTCTTTCGAAACTAAAAGTTCCAGCGCCTTCCTGCGGTCGATGCCGGCGTTTTCTATTTCGTCGATAAGGACTATCGGCGAAGAACTTAAAATCGCCGTGTCGGCAATCATAAGCGCGCGCGACTGCCCTCCGCTTAAAGCGGTAACCGCCGTGTGCGGGTTAAAACGTTCTCCGGCAAGCTTATTCGCCGCATCGATAATATTGCGCACGGCATCGTCCTTGTTTTCGATTAAGCGGCTTTCGGTGTGCAGGCGCAGAAATTCTTCGACTGACAAATCCATAATAAAATTCATGTTTTGCGAAAGCTGCGCAACCAGCTTGTTGTTTGCCGAAAAGCGGATCGATTTATCCGGCAGGTTGCCGTTTATCAGTACGGTTCTGTTTGTCGGCGTGTCTTTTTGCGCCGCCCATTCGATATCGGCCAAAAGGCGCGACTTTCCCGAACCGGTCGGGCCGACAATCGAAATTATCTGCGACGTGTACAGCTCGATTTTCGTAAAGTTTTCGTTTGCGCCGGATTTATCGGTGCCGGGCAAAATGGTCATACTGCGCACGTCTTGGGAATCGTCCGGATTCAAAAAATTCTTCATCTGGATGATAAAGTCGAAAAACGAATCGTAGAGTTCCTGCTTGTGCAGGGCTTCTTCTTCGGATCTTTCTTCGGAAATCGAAGTCAAAAAATCGGCAAAGGTCAGATTTTTATGCTCAAAGATTCCCAATTCGTTCAGCCGGTTTTGGACAAAAAAGTCCTCGACGAACGGATATTCGGCCAAAAGAGCGGCTATTGTTTTTTTGGAAAGCGCACGGCTTTCTTCGTCGGCATTTTTTAATTCAAAGCCGTTTTGCGTATTTTCATTCATTATTGTTTCCCGTAATTTTCATTTTGCGTATATTGCCCAGCTGAAAGTTGTCGCCGATGCGCGTTTCGCCCAAACAGTACGAACACAGCGCCGACGGCATCGGGAAGCGCAGTTCCATGCCCTGCACCGATTTTATGTCGCGCTCTTTGCCCGACAAAAGTGTGCTCAGTTCGAATGCGCCCTGCCCGGTTAGGCCGTTGACGTGCATGATAATCGCGCGCGGATTTACCGTGTTTACCTTTGCGGCGAACACTTCGCGTTCGGCCTGCGATACGATGTCGCCTTTGGTAATAACGACTATATCGGCGGCTTTTAAAAGGGGGCCGATTTTTTTCGGCGTATTGATTCCCGAAAGATTATCTATAACGCAGATGCCTAAAATATCTTTTATATACGGCGAACAGCGGTTGCATAAGCCGGCCGATTCGGTTATCAATAAATCCAGATTTTTGCCCGCGCCCCACTGCACCGTTTCTTCAATATTCGATACGAAAAAATGGTCGGGGCACAGCGAACCGGAAATTCCTTTTTGCACGGGGATGCCGGCTTTTTGGTACAACAGATCGTCGTCCGTATACAAACAGTCGAATTTTACGACGCCCGGCCGAATGTTTTGTTCTTTCAGCGCTTCGGCAGTTTTCAGGATAACGCTCGTCTTACCCGAAGACGGCGGCCCCGATACTATAACAAGATTCATAGTGGTTTTCTCTCCGATTTTTTCTTATATCGATGCGGCTTCAAAATCCTGCCGGAGCTTTTGTAAAAGACTTCCGATGTCGTTTTTGTAAATAAAGTCCCAGCCCAGCCACAGGAATTTTTTGTCTTTGTCCAGCTGATTGTCCACTTGCGCGTTCGTTGACGGAAAATAGCCGTTGCGCGCAAAGACGTTTCCCGTCCGCTCGGAAAGAAAAAAGTCGGCAAAAGGCTTGGTAACGGCAGCCGTTTCTTTTTTTACGAGCATGAATATCGGAACGATAATCGCGCCGTCTTTCGGCCACACAATTTGCATATTCGGATTGTCTTTTATCATTTTCGAAAAAAAGTACGGCGTGATGCTTATTGCCGGCTTTCCGTTGCCTGCCGAGTTGCTCTTTTTTACCATTTGTGCCGGATGTAAGAATTCCCGGCACGCTTTTGCAAGATTCGTTACACCCTGCGGGCCGAACTTTGCGTAAATGTGCAGCAGCACCGAATTGAATAAATCCAAATCTTTGAACGGCAGCGATAACGAATGTTCGTATTCGCCGGATACCAAATCCGCCCAGGTTTGCGGCACTTTTTTGCCGTTCAGCACGGCCGTATTTACTACCATAACGGCAGGCACTACGCCGATAATCGCGTAATTTTTTTTGCCGTCGCGCAAATCGATGTAGTCGTTGCAAAAATCCTTATTCATCGTTTCGACCGAGCAGTTGAATTCTTTGTTGTCGATAAAGGCGCCCATAAGCTTTTTGTCGAAAAAGAGGTCGAAGCCCGCCGAAAGCAAAATATCCGGCAGGTTTTCTTTTTTGCCCGTTTTCGCCTGTTCGATAATCCAATCGATGCCCAAATTGGCCGAACGTAAATCGTAACTTACCGAATAATCCGCACATTCCGGGACGTTTTTATGCTCTTTTTCGTACTGCGCGTAAAATTCCTGAAAGTTTTCGAGCAGCGGAATGCGGATGGGGCAGGGCAATACGCCTTCTATGCGGATTTTCTTTTTGCCGTCATCCGAGCTTCCGCCGGAACAGTGCGGCATCATGCACAGCGAAGAATCGCGGCTTCCTGCCTCTTCGGCCGTTTTTTCAATTACCGCGACAATCTCTTTTTCGCACTGTGCCGTATCGAGGCCGCGCGATAAAAGCGCCGTTTGAAGGCTTATTTTTTTTGCCATAAGTTCGCGCATAGCCGGATTTGCGAGCGGCGTAAAGCCTTTATTTACCAAGTAAGGTATTACATCGGGATATTTTTCGGTTATATCGAAAACCGTATCGTTCATGTTAAAATATGCGTTCATAATGAATTCAATATATCCGAAACGTACGGGAAAAGTAAGTGGTTATGACAACAAAAAACAGGAAAACTACCGGTTGACGGCTTGATAAATCAGGGGGTATAATCGAACGGTAAAGTATGCGCGAAAAAGTTTTTACAGGGGCGGTGCTGATTGTTATCGCGTTCTTGTGCGTTTTTATGCCGAAAATTTCAAGCAAACTCAAGCCGAAACCCGTGTTCACGCAGGAATTTGCCGCCGGTATAGTGGAAGAAGTGTTGGAAGAAGATCTTTTTCCCGACCCGGCCGTGAGGGGAAAATTCCGCGGAACGCAAAAACTGCGCGTCAAAATCCTTGAAGGAAGCAATAAGAATCGGGAATTTGACATATACAATACCTTGAGCAGTTTGCACAGTACCTACGCATACAAGGGCCTTAAAGCGGTTTTTACGCTGCGCGAAAGCGGCGGCAAAACGGCCGTGTGGCTGTACAATCTGAAGCGCGACACCCATGTCTATGTTTTAACGGGACTGTTTTTTGCGGCACTGCTTATTCTCGGCCGCGCACAAGGGCTCAAGTCCTCTTTGGCTTTGGTGTTTACCTGCGTACTTATCGTTACCGTTTTAATTCCCGCTTTGTTTGCGGGGCTTGCGCCGGTGCCCGTTTCGATTCTCCTTGTGTCGGTTATGACGATTGTGAGCTTTATTTTAATCGGCGGCTTTACGCGCAAAACCTATTGCGCCATAGCGGGCACCGTATGCGGCGTTACGATTGCCGGTATAATTTCGGCGATTGTGTCTTATTCGGCGCAGCTTTCCGGCGTAAATATGGAAGGAGGGGAGCAGCTCCTCAATTTGGCGCCCGATTACGCTTTACGTCTAGACGGGCTTTTGTTTACTTCGGTTTTGATTGCTTCTCTCGGAGCGGTCATGGACGTGAGCATGTCCATCGCATCTTCGGTTCAGGAAATCGCAAGCGCAAACCCGCGGTTGAGCAAAAAAGAGCTTTTTATGTCCGGCCTCACCGTCGGAAAAGATATTACCGGAACGATGAGCAATACGTTGATTTTGGCTTTTGCGGGCACGTCCCTTCCTTTGGTTATGATGATTTGGGGCTACGGCATGAGCTTTATGCAGTTTATCAATATACCGCGCATTGTTATAGAAATTATGCACGGGATTTCGGGGAGCATCGGCATTATTGCGTCCGTTCCGTGTACGGCGCTTGTTTCCGTTTTTGTGCTTAAGCGCCCTCACGGGCGGTAAATTGCGAGACGGTAATTGCGGTGCTTGTTTGCGCACGGGTTATTGGTTAAAAAGAGTCGGCGTTTAATATGGCAAGCGCCGGTTTTTTCGGCAGCGTACGCTGTCTTATAGAAATTTTTATTAGGAGACTTTAAAATGAAAAAGAAGGTGGTGCGTCTTGCGGCAATTTTTGCCGTCGTTGTGTTGCTGGTTTCCTGCGTGGAAACAAAAACTGCGGTAAAAAATATTGACCGAACTTCGCCGCGCAGCGAAAAAGCCCGCGGCAAGCAATCGGATGAGGTAAAGCTTACCCATAAGCTTATTCAAAAAGGACAGGCGGGAAGCGATGAAGTTACGCTCAGTTTCGGCGTAACGGGCGACGTTCACGGCAGGCTGTATGCATACGATTATGCCGTTTGCGAACCTGCCGCAGGCGCGGGCTTTGTCAAAACCTATGTGCTCGCTCAGGAGCTGCGCAAAGAAAACCCGAACGCGGTTTTAATCGACGTGGGAGATACCGTGCAGGACAACAGTGCGGAGCTTTTTAACGATCTTGAAACGCACCCGATGATTCAATCGCTCAACTATATGAATTACGACGTGTGGGTTTTGGGAAATCACGAATTCAATTTTGAAAAAGAATTCCTTGCGCGCAACATACGCAATTTTAAGGGTTCGGTACTGAGCGCGAATATCAAAAATACAAAAGACGGCAGCGATTTTGTGTTACCCTATCAGCTTTTTAATATCGAAGGCGTGCGCGTTGCGGTCGTCGGTCTTGTGCCGCCGCATATTCCCATGTGGGAAGCATCTTCGCCCTCGCACTTTAAAGGTTTGGAATTCCTCGATCCGATCACCGTTTTGCGGGAAACCGTCGATTCGCTTAAAGGAAAATACGACGTGCTTGTCGGCGCCTTTCACCTCGGACGCAACGGCGAATACGGTTCGACCGGCGGCGTTATCGAAATCGCAAAACAAATTCCCGAATTCGATTTGATTTTCGGCGGACACGAACACGCCCGCTATGCAAACGAAGTGGACGGGCAAAACGGCGATAAAACATGGATAATAGAACCCGGCTGTTACGGATGGGCTTTGGCGGTCGGCGAAATAAAGGTAAAAAAACAAAACAATACGTGGAAGGTTGTTTCCGTAAAGGCCGAAAACCGCGAAACCGCAAAAATCGACGCCGATAAAAATATGGAAAAAGAATTCGAGTTTGTGCATGATACCTCCGTTGCCGATGCGAACGAAATTGTCGGAAAGGTTACCGAAGACTTTGTTCCGCGTGTGGACTATATTACCGGCGAAGAAAAAGTTACGACCATGCCTACGATTCAGCTGGAAGATTCGGCCTTAATCGATTTAATCAACGACGTGCAGCTGTATTACACCAAAGCCGACATATCTTCGGCGGCGGCTTTCCGTTCGGATATGAATTTGAAAAAAGGCGACTTTAAGAAAAAGGACGTCGCCTTTATCTATAAATATTCGAACACGCTTATGGGTGTTAATATGACCGGCGAAAATCTTTTAAAATATATGGAATGGTCGGCATCGTATTACAATACGGCGAAAAAAGGCGACGTAACGATTTCGTTTAATCCGAACGTGCGCAGCTACAACTACGATATGTTCGAAGGCATAGACTACGATATCGACATTTCGCAGGAAGCCGGCAGCAGAATCAAAAACGTCAAAATAAAAGGGCAGAGCATCGACCCGGAAAAAGTCTACAAACTTGCCGTAAACAACTACCGTTTCGGTACGCTCCAAAGTTTAAAACTTGCGACCCCGCAGGACGTGTACTTCGATTCGTATGAAGCGATGCAGGATGCCGGGCGCATACGGGATCTAATCGGAAAATACGTTAAAGAAGTGGATAAAGGCGTCATCAGTCCCAAAGTAAACAACAACTGGAAAATCATCGGTTTTGATCCGGACGTCGAAGGGCGCGATAAGATTTTGGATGAAATCCGTGCAGGCACCATAAAGATTCCTGCGTCCGCTGACGGAAGAACACCGAACGTAAAGTCTATCAATATATATGAGTTGAATAACTGAAGATAAAAGTTTCTTAAAATGGGGCTGTTTGAAAATCAAAGTTTTCAGACAGCCCTTTTGATTTTAGTGTTCGATTCGGCAGTTGAAAAACCGGCAATTTCCCAAAACCGCTGAGGGAAGCTATACAGTCGGCGCCTTTTTCCGTAAACGGTTTACGCTATTCCGAAGTCATCTTTCGTATTTTTTTTGCGAGGTTTTCTTTGTTTTTATAAACATCCGAGCGGCTTTCTACGGCCAAAACCGTTATTATCAATTCTTTATTTTCCAAATAGCCGATGATTCTGTATTTTCGAAATTCGTTATTTTTAAATCGCCAAAGACCTTGCAGATTCCCGACGAGTTCGGTACCGCCTATATCATAGAGGCCTTTTTTATCTTTTGCCTGTGCAACTTTTTCTCTAAGGTATGTTTCTATAGCGCTTCGTTCCGTTTTGTCGAGCTTTGAAATTTGCTTTTTTGCTTTCGGAGCGAGGCTTACCGTAAACATTCAGCCGAAAACCTCATCAAGCGAATACGTCTTTCTGCCTTCGGCGACCCATTCATTGTAAGCTTGCTCGGCAAGATAATAATCTTCCATGTCGTCCAATTGCTGTTCTATTGCTTTTACGGCGTAAAAAGTTTTTGTTCTGCCGGTTTTTTCCGCAAGCGTTGTCAGACGTTTTTCCAATTCGGGCTTTAATCTTAATGCCAGCATAATAAGCCTCCGTGTTTTTATTTGTTATACAAGTATAGCAAATAAAAAGGGGCAAGTCAAATTCAATCGTATTGAATCAGCCGGAAGCGCGAATTGTTTTAATTCCGTTTTTCTTTAACGTTCCGTCCCGAAAGGCGGGAGAGGTGTTTGAGGTATCGAGCTTTTTCGCCGTCGAAAAAATCGGCGTTCATGCGCCATGCCCAATTCGTCTCGTCCGAGGTTGAGGGCATGTTCATGCGCGCTTCGGAACCCAGGGCGAATAAGTCCTGCATGGGAATGACGGCAAAGGCGGCGACGGAAAAAAACGCGGCGCTTATGAGGGCGCTGCAAAGTTGTTCGTCTTTAAGCTGCACGCCGGGAACGGCACGGCTTAAGTAGCCGCTTACAAAAGCGCGTTCATGCTCGGATGCGCGGTTCAGCCAGCCCTGCGTCGTATCGTTGTCGTGCGTCCCCGTATACACGATACAGTTTTTGTCGTACATGTGCGGCAAAAATGGATTGGTGCAGCCTTCTCCGCCGGCTTCGTTTGCATCGAAGGCGAACTGTAAAACCTTCATTCCCGGAAAACCGAATTCGTTTAACAAACTGCGCACGCCGTCGGTAATAACTCCCAAATCTTCGGCGATAAGATTGACCTTGCCCAGTTTTTTTTCGATTGCGGAAAAAAATGCCGAACGCGGTCCTGCGAGCCATGTGCCGTTTACGGCCGTTTTTTCGCCGAAGGGAACCGCCCAGTAAGCTTCAAAACCGCGGAAATGGTCTATGCGCACGTAATCGACAAGCGTCAGGCAATGGCGTATGCGCTGCACCCACCACGCGTAATCGTCCTTTTTCATTGCTTTCCAATCGTACAGGGGGTTGCCCCAGAGCTGCCCCGTTTCGCTGAAGTAGTCGGGGGGAACGCCCGCAACCGCTTTGGGAACGGCGTGCGCGTTAAGCTGAAAAAGATTTTTGTGCGCCCACACGTCCGCCGAATCGAGCGCGACAAAAATGGGAATATCGCCGATTATCGAAATGCCTTTGGCGTTCGCGTACGCTTTTAAGCGCATCCATTGATCGAAGAAAAAAAACTGAACGGCTTTTTGAATTTCGATATTTTTTTTGTTCCGGCGTTTCCACTGCGCCAAGCCGTCTTCTTGGCGCAGGGCAAGAGAACGCGGCCAATAGTTGTTCCACAATCTGCCGTCGAGGTTTTCTTTTTGCGCTTTTTTATCATACAATTCTTTTATGCTCATAAAAAGCGCGTAATCGTCGAGCCAAAACTTGTGCTTTTTTTTGAATTCGGCGTAAGATGCCGCCCGATGTTGACTGTCGTCCGCCGGATTGTTTGGAGCGAGCGAGTCCAAAAAACGTTCGGCCGCTTTTTGCAAAAGCGGAATTTTTTCTTTTACGAGGGAGCCGAAATCGATTCTGTCGGACTGCGCAGTCTCATCGCTTTGAACCGGCTCGTCGGCTGAAGCGGGAGCGGATTTTTCGGCCGGGCGAATTTCGCTTTGTTCGAGTAAACCTTCCCGAACAAGACTTTCGGTATCGATGAGCAGCGGGTTTCCCGCAAAGGTTGAAAAAGAAGCGTACGGAGAATTGCCGTAGCCGGTAGGCCCGAGCGGCAGAATTTGCCACAGCGTTTGGCCGGCGCTTTCGAGCCAGTCGATAAAACGGAACGCTTCTTTTCCCAAAGTGCCGATGCCCTCGGAGCCGGGCAGCGACGAGGGGTGCAATAAAATTCCGCTTGAGCGGGGCATGTCCATACGAACCTCTTCGAATCGGCCGGCGTTTTATAAGGGAAAATGCTTTTTAAAATCGGCCAAAATAATATCGGTTGCCGGTTTTGCGTCGATGTCTTTTAAAAGATTTTTTGAACGGTAAAAGTCTATCAGCGGTGCGGTTTGCGCGCGGTAGACTTCGAGGCGGTGTTTAATCGATTCGGGTTTGTCGTCGTCGCGTATGTACAGTTCGCCGCCGCAATGCGTACACGTGTTTTCTTTTTTGGGCGGCATAAATACGACATGAAAGTTGTGCGAGCATTTGCGGCACACGCGCCGCCCCGAAAGGCGTTCGACGACGGCTTCGTCGTTTATGTCGAAATTGACGGCGCAGTCTATTTTTGCGATTTTTTCAAGCTGTTCGGCCTGATTGATTGTGCGCGGAAAACCGTCCAAAATAAAGCCGTTTTTCGCATCGCTTTGTGCCAATCTGTCCCGTATGAGTTCCACGGTTATATCGTCGCCGACCAAAGCGCCCGAATCGATAATCGCTTTTACTTTTTTGCCCAGCGGCGTTTGAGCCTTTATCGCCGCGCGGAAAATTTCTCCCGTTGAAATATGGGGAATGCCGTATAAAGCCGAAACGGCTGCGGCCAATGTGCCTTTGCCTGCGCCCGGCGGGCCTAAAAAAATAAAATTCATAATTCAACTCCGTCCTTTCGGAATCACTTTAGCACGTTAAAGTAAAAAAAGCAACCGACGAGTACCAATCGAATGAGTACCGTTCCGCCGTTTGTTCGAACAGCGCGCGGAAAGCCCGCAAGGTTTCGTTTTCGGTTTTTTCGGCAAGGAATTTTCCGTAGGCCGAATTTTTTTCGTCGAACCAGCGCGCAATTTCTTGCGGACTTATTTTTCGTTTTTCGCAAAAATCGTGAACGGTCAACGTGAGGGAAAAATCCGCAGCGGCCGGAATACTGTCGGCTGCACTGCCGCTTTCCGCCGATTTTTCATCCGTATGCGTGCCTTCATCCGGGTTGACGCTTTCAAGCGCCTGTTTGATTGTTTGTTCGTCCCACGAAAAAAGCGGATTTGAGCGGTCGCCGTAAAATTCGTTTTCGGTTTTTTCAACCGCCGCGATGAGCGCCGCATTTTTTTTGTCGTGCGCGTACAGGTTTTGCAAAAGCGATGAAAGGCGCTGCGCCGCGCGGGGAATTTTTTGTGCGATGAGAATGCGCGCGCCTTTTGTCGCAAGCGGCCGCAAAACCGCAAGCTCTTTTTTCAGTTCTTCTATGTCGGCGAAAGACGCGACGGGATTGCGGTAAAAGATGCGGTCGAACAACGTGTCTTCAAAGACCTTTTGCTTGAGCGCTCGGGACAAAGAGTCCGGCTTACTCATAAGGGAGGGCATGAGGACGATTGCGGGGCGGTGCATATCTTCGAGTGTCGCCGTATACTGCGACAACACCTGCATACCCTTTTCGCTGCGGCATAAGCCGACGGTAAATCCGTCCGGCGTTTTGCGGTTCAGTTCCCACACCAAAAGCGCATCGTCGGCGCCGACGACAAGGCTGCGGCTGTTTGCCGAAAGGCCGGCTTTTGCCGTCAAAAGGTCGCGGACGGAACGCAGCGTGTTCGTTTTATCCGATTCGGTGCGCTGCTGCCAAAAAAGCGCTTCGTCGGTTTGTTCGGCGTTTTCGAGCATCGCCGCGATTTGCAGTTCGCGCCTGCCCAGCACTTCGTCGCGGATGGATTTTTCGTAGCCTTGGCCGCTCGGATTGTAAAATACTCGGCCCGATAAATTATCGGGTAAATACTGCTGAGCCGTCCAATGGTCTTTGTATGCGTGCGGGTACAGGTAGCCCTTGCCGTGGCCGAGCTCTTCGGCATCGCGGCTCGCGTCTTTTAAGTGGTCGGGAACCTGCGCGTCTTCTTCGGCGACCGATTTGAGCGCGTCGAAAAAACACAGCGTACTGTTCGATTTGGGGCAGGTTGCCAAATAAAGGGCGGCTTGCGTAAGCATAAAGCGCCCTTCGGGAAGTCCGATGCGGTCAAAGGCTGCGGCGCAGCTTTCGACGATGCCGAGCGCATGCGGGTCGGCAAGGCCGGTGTCTTCGCAGGCGGAAATAAGCATGCGCCGGAATATAAAGTGCGGATCTTCTCCCGCTGCGAGCATGCGCGCCATCCAATACATAGCCGCATCCGGATCGCGTCCGCGAAGGCTTTTTATAAAGGCGCTGATAATGTCGTAGTGATAGTCGCCGTCGCGGTCGTACAGCACGACTTTTTTTTGAATGCTTTCTTCAGCCGTTTCGCGGCTTATGTAAATACGGCTTCCTTCCGGCGGAACGCAGGGATTTTCCTGCGGCGCCCAGCGGTCGGGGGTCGTTTCGACGGCGAGTTCCAGCGCGTTTAAAAGGCTTCTGGCATCGCCGTTTGCCGTACCGATAAGGTGTTCCAAGGCGCCGTCTTCGAATTCGACCTTCCATTTGCCGTAGCCGCGCTCTTTGTCGCTTAATGCGGTCTGCGCCGCGCGTGCAAGGTCTTCTTCGGTGAGCGGGAACAATTGGAAAACGCGGCTTCTGCTTACGAGGGCTTTGTTCACTTCGAAAAAAGGATTTTCGGTTGTGGCGCCGACTAGGATAATCGTGCCGTTTTCGACCCAGGGCAGCAAAGCGTCTTGCTGACTTTTATTCCAGCGATGAACTTCGTCAACAAACAAAATGGTGCGTCTGTCGTAGAGTTTGCGCTGCTCGTCCGCATGAGCGATTGCGTCGCGGATGTGCTGCACGCCGGTAAGAACGGCGTTAAGCGTAACGAAATTGCTTTTTGTGTGATTGGCGATAACGCGGGCGAGGGTTGTTTTTCCGGTGCCGGGCGGCCCGTAAAAAATAACGGAACTTAAACGGTCGGCGGCAATTGCGCGCCGTAAAAGCCGTCCCTTGCCCACGATGTGGTCTTGTCCGATGTATTCGTCAAGCGTGCGCGGCCTCATGCGGGCTGCAAGAGGGCTTTCCCTTTCGGCGCCTGAAGCGGCCGCGTCGAACAAGTCCATAATTTTTTATTCGTAGTTCCAATTGCCGCGCGAAGGATAATAGCCCCATAGCGCGTTGTGTTTGCTTGCGGAAGCTTTTCCCGTTCCCGTATAAATCGCATTATTGTCGTCATTATCGAAAGAGGCGACACAAAAGATTTTGCTTTCGCCGAATGCCGCTTCGGCATTGCTTCCGAGAATGCCGGCGCTTATCGGTTTTTTGGAGAGGTCAAGTTTGATTTCTTCCAAACCTTTTTCTGTGCCGGCAATAAGACGGCTGTTTGCGGCATCGCATACAAGACAGGTAATAATTTCGGAAGTCTGTACAGAAGTGTTTGTCAAGTCGGCATTCGTTGTACCCCATTTGACTGTTTTGCCGTCGGCGCTGTACAGCTTTGAACCGTCCGAACAAAAAGCCCTCTTATCCGAAAAATAATCGCCGGAACCGCCCGCAGCTGCTGCGACGGTTTTTGCACCTGCACCGTTTATTGTTATATCCGATCCCAATGCCGATACCGGATCGGCGCCGTTTAATTTAAAGACTTTCCCGTTTACGCGCACATACGCGTTGCGTCCGGCGGAACCGATTACTCCGTTATCGAAAATAACTATTTTTTTTGTTTCATCCGTGTCTCCCGCTTTACCGCTTGCACCGCTTACTTCCTGCCATGTATTGCCGTCCAAAACATACACTTGACAATCGTTTTTATGAGCACCCAGTGCGTAAACATGGGTGCTTGAAGATGCAAGATATACCGCAGATTTCGGGGGGGCGGATATTTTTTTCCAGCCGCGCACGCTTTTAAGCGGTTTTCTGTATACGTTGCCGTTTGCTGTGTACAGATCATTACCGTAGCGGACAACCGAATATACATTGCCTTTTATCGAAGGCTCCGCAAGTTCTATTTCCTGCTCTATCGCCCAAAATATGGGCTGCTGCGAACACGATGCCAATATGATTGCGGCCGAAAGTACAAACAGTTCGTAAATTCTTTTATGCATAAAAATCCCCGAATTAAAAATGATAGCGGACGGTAAGTCCTATATCCTGAATAATGCCCGTTCTGTTATATGCCGTGTTTTTATACCACTGGGGCAAAATATACAGTCCCGCATGTAAACCGAACGACCATGAGCTGTTGTAACGGAAAAAAGCCGCCGCATCCGGATGCAGGGCAAGGCCGAAATAGCTGCGGTCAAGGTAGTTTTCGAATGCGCCTCCGATGCCGATCGACAGCGGAAACTCGAATTTACCCGCCGAAAACTGCCAGCCTGCACGGAACAAAACTGGTACAAAATAAAACACGTTTTTTCCGAGTGTCTGCGAATAGCCGAAGCTCACGTCGCCGCCGAGCGTTAAACCGCTTACGATAAAGCGCTGGTAGCCCAGCGTTCCCGAACCCCCGACCAGTAATTTGCCGAAGGGAACGTAGGGAATATCGACATTCAATTTCAGAATAATGAACTGATCGCCCGGCTGATTCATTTTGTATACGACATCGCTTTGAATATCGGCAGAATCTTCTTCGGTTTGCGTACTTTGAGCAGAGCCGGCATTCTGCGCATCCCGGTCATCTGCGGCATTTTCATCTTCGGTTTTATTTTCGGAAGACGACTCTTCGACGTTTGTGTCCGGATTGCCGGAAGGTTCCGTTTGGGCAAAGGCACTCGACGTGCCTGCAGCGAAAAAACAGAACAAAAGCGCTGCGCATAATACAAATAAACGTTTCATGGTACTCCATCAAAAATTAAGACTGGAAATAAGGACGCAAAATAATTATAGTAGGATTATAACCTTTTTTACGGCTTTATGTCCATTATATAAACAGAATTTACGGGGAGTGAGTTACAAATATATATTTATTCTTCGTAACATATTTATATAGTTTTTTTTATTTTTCAAAACAACGACAAGCTGCTTTTCGACGACTATAATTTAAATTGAAAATAATTATCGGAACAGCACCCAAAAAGGAAAAAAATGGAAATCTTTTCATGCGATACGATGGTGGCTTTGGGGAATAGTACCCAAAGCGGCCATGTAATCTTTGCCAAGAACAGTGATCGACCGCTTACGGAAGCGCAGCCTTTGTCCGTATATCCGGCAGCCGATTATGCGGGCGGGGAAACCGTAAGATGTACCTATATAGAAATTCCCCAAGCGTTACATACGTATCGCGTGTTAGGTTCAAAACCGTATTGGATTTGGGGTTTTGAACACGGCATGAATGAATGCGGAGTGGCTATCGGTAATGAAGCGGTGTGGGCGCGAGAACCGGAAGCACGGGAAAGCGGACTTTTAGGGATGGACCTTTTGCGACTTGCACTTGAACGAGGTGCTACTGCATATGCAGCATTGCATATCATTACGAATTTGCTTGAAACCTATGGTCAAGGCGGAAATGCAGCAATAAATATGGAACATCGATATCATAATTCTTTTCTTATTGCAGACTGTACCGAGGCGTGGATTTTGGATACATGTAACCGCCGTTGGGTAGCAAGACGGGTAAGAGATGTAGCAGGTATTTCAAACTGCTACAGTACAGAAGAGTATTGGGATGAAGATAGCGGTGATATAAAAGAATGGGCATACGAAAATAATTGGATTAGTCGAAATGCGCCTTTTAATTTCGCAAAAGCATATGGTTCTTTAAATCTTAAACACCGAGCGGCACATCCTCGTTTTGTAAGGCTGAATAACCTTTTAAATACCGCAAAAGGCCGTATTACACTGGATACAGTTCGTTCCATACAGCGTGATCACTTTGAAGGCGAACTTATTGCGCCGCGTTGGAGCCCTGCCGACGGGTTGCATGTATCCATTTGTATGCACGCTATGACTGAAACCGCCAGTAAAACCGCTGCGGCATCGCACGTTGAACTGGTACCAAACGGTATTCCCGTTTGGTACCATGCATTTGCTTGTCCTTGTCTTTCTATATTTGCACCATATACGTTAAAAAATGAATTACCGAAAGTATTGAGTTCTGCCGGTGAGCGGTATTCTGCAGATAGTGCATGGTGGCAATTTGAGCGTCTGCAATATGCCATTGAACGGGATTACCCTCGATACATGGCTTTGTGGAGATCTTTAGCTGACAAAATAGAAAAAAGTTTATATGTACAAGTTCAACAAAACGGAGCCCCTAATGATACAACTGTGGCTGAGAATACACGACAATTATTAATGGCTGTAAATAAAATGTATACAAATATTACCGAACAAAGTGAAACTTTTGTCGACCAACATTTTGATATGAACGAAAAGGCAAAAAAAAGAGCAAATATTATATTTTAATTGGCATTTGTCCGGTCATCCGGTTAAACAAGCATTATAAGGAGGAATGTACTTATGATCAGTATGAATGCTTTGGCATGGGCGGGTTTGTTTATTGTCGTCGGTGTTGTATTGCGTGCAGCGATACCGTTTTTACGTAACAATCTGGTGTCTGCCAGTATAATCGGCGGTGTTATCGGTTTTCTTGTAATGCAGACAGGCTTTATTAAGAACGCCACTGCAGGGGATTTCAGCAGTATTGCAGGACTTTTATGGTCATTTTCCTTTGCCAATATGGGGCTTACGTTGGCCGCAAAACGAAAGGTAAGCGGAACAGAAAAAAAATCCCTTAAAGAAAGGCTGGCGGACAGTCAATTTTCAGGTATCTGCGGTATGGGTTTTTTTTGGGTAATCCCTTACGCTTTGACGGGATTGTTGGGCTACGGTGTTCTTAAATTGATAGGCGGCTTTTTCGATATGGGGCCTGTATATGGTCTTCAAGTTCCTTTTGCGTTTGCACAGGGGCCGGGTCAAAGTGTTACTTACGGAACTATGATGGAAAATGGCGGGGTTGTGAATGCAGTACAGGTGGGGGTGACCTTTGCCGCTGCAGGTTTTTTAGTGGCGTTCCTGATCGGTGTGCCTTGGGTACGAAAGGGAATTGAAAAAGGTCTTGCACCTTATGCCGGTAAAATGAATGAAGGGATGCTTAAAGGATTATACGAGCCCGATGAACAGAAATGTTATGGTAAAGAAACTACGCATCCGGGGAATGTAGACACCCTGGCATTTCATTTTTCTTTAGTAGGTATTACATGGGTTGCAGGACAAGCTTTGTGTCGTCTATTCGGTATGATTCCCGGATTCGCGGGAGAGATTTTATCCGGATTTTTATATCTGTATGCTATGTTGGTGGCATATTTATTGCGCTGGATCATCGGCAAATTAGGCTTTGAAAAATATCTTGATCGCGGTACGCAAGTTCGTATTTCCGGTTTTTGTATCGATATGATGGTCACTGCAGCTTTTATGGCGATTTCGTTGTCCGTTATCGGTACATGGATAATTCCTATTTTAATTATTATTGTCGTTTCCACTGTATTTACGTATATAACCACTCGTTATTTCGGTGAACGTTTCGGCGGTAAACACGGTTTTGAACGAACTGTTGCTATTTGGGGTACGCTGACGGGAACTAACGCTACGGGGCAAGCTTTGTGCCGAATGGTGGATCCGAATCGAAAAACCTCTGTTTTGGAAGAACTTGGACCTATTAATGCTGTTAATGTTCCTGCTTGTTATGTCGTAATGCCCGCTATTATAGCATTCTCGGCGGGGCAACTTTCATTCGGCTTGTTAGTTGCAGCTTTAACGGGAACTGCTGCCGTATTTCTTGTAGCTATGCTGGTTACTCGAACATGGGGTAAAAAAACGTATGATTTCAAAAAAGGTGAACTTTATTACAAAGTCGATGAGGTCGATTAATTTTTTGTAAGACTTAAAACAACTTTTGCATAAATCGAATAAAGAAGCTGTCCAAAACGTCCCGCTTTAGCAGCTAATTGGACAGCTTCTTTGATTTTAGAAAGCGATTTTAAAGTATATCGCAGAAAGTACTGCGAAAAACATACTAATTCATAGTGGAAAAAACATGTACATAAAAGAAATATTGATTCTATTAGTAATCTTTTTTGCAAATGTTGTGGAAGCTGTTTCCGGTTTTGCGGGGACTATGCTTGCCATGCCTTTTGCAATAGTATTGGTGGGAATAAAAGAAGCTAAAGTGATTTTAAATGTAGTTGCTGTCTTTGTAAGTCTTTCTATTGCCGTTAAAAATTACCATAACATCGAAAAAAAAGAAGTTTTGAAGATCTGTATTTTAATGTTGCCGGGGATGGCACTTGGTTTATTTCTTTTTAGTCTTTTGCCTATAAAAGTTCTTTCCATAATTTATGGTATTTTTATTATTCTCGTAGCAATTAGGGGGTTGACGGTAAAAAAGGAAATCGTCTTTCCCGGCTGGCTGTTAATTGCTGTAATTGTTTGCGCAGGGATAATCCATGGCTTGTTTTTATCCGGCGGCGCATTGTTGGTGTTATATGCCGTAACCATACTAAAAGATAAATCCGTAATCAGGGCTACCTTAGCTCCTGTATGGCTTATTTTGAATCTAATGATTTTAGTGCGAGATGTGGTAATCAATAATTTTACATTACATATTATTTTATTGCTACCGATATGTTTGTCGGCAGCTGCATTGGCGCTTTTTTTCGGTAATAAGCTGCATAAAAGGATAAATCAAAACTCATTTGTTAAACTTACATATATATTATTGATTGTATCGGGTGCCGTTTTGTTGGTTTGATTTAGAATAAGACTGGAAATAAGAGCGCAAAATAATTATAGTAGGATTATAACCTTTTTTACGGCTTTATGTCCATTTAAACAGAATTTACGGGGAGTGAGTTACATGAGCGCAGTTATAATAGACGGATTTTCGATCGCGCAAAACCTGCGGCAAAGAGCCGCCGAAAAAGCCGCGCTGTTAAAACAAAACGGTGTTGAGCCCTGCCTTGCAGTTGTCCTTGTCGGCGTCAATCCGGCAAGCGTTTCCTACGTTGCCGCGAAAAAAAAAGCGCTTGCCGAAGCCGGCATAGCCGATCGTTCGGTCAATTTGCCGTGCGATGTAAGCGAAGAACACCTGCTTTCCCATATCGGCGATTTGAACCGCGACCCTTCAGTGCACGGCATTTTGGTGCAGCTCCCCCTGCCTTCACATATTGATGAACAAAAGGTAATCGCCGCGATTGCCCCCGAAAAAGACGTTGACGGTTTTCATCCGGTAAACGCCGGCAAACTGCTTATAGGCGAAGACGGCTTTATTCCCTGCACGCCGTTGGGGATTATCGAATTGCTGAACGAAATGCGCATCAAAACCGACGGGGCGCACGCCGTGATTGTAGGCCGTTCAAACATCGTCGGTAAACCGCTTGCACTGCTTTTGGCGCGCAAACCGGCGAATGCGACCGTAACGCTGTGTCATACCGGCACGAAAAATCTTGCATCCTTTACGCGCAGCGCCGACATCCTCGTAGCGGCGATGGGCCGACCGAACGCGATTGGCGCCGGCATGATAAAGCCGGGGGCCGCCGTTATAGACGTGGGCGTAAACCGCATTCCCGATCATACGAAAAAAAGCGGCTTTCGTTTGGCCGGCGACGTGGACTTTGAAGCGGCTCGGGAAATCGCGGGCTTTATTACGCCCGTTCCCAAGGGCGTCGGCCCGATGACAATCGCCATGCTTTTGCACAACACGCTCAAAGCGGCCGGCAGCACGGGATATTGATTTTTAGAAACGGAAAGCGTAAACCTTTACAAAACGTGAATGCTACTGCCGAATTAAATAATCATATAACATCACAGGCGAAAACACCAGCGGCGATTCCAAATTCGTCGCAAGGAAGTCTTTATCCCCTGTAAGTATAAGGTCCGCATGATAGAAAAGCGCGTCGCTTAATACAGGGATGTCCTTGGGGTCGCGGAGCGTTCCCTTTTTCATATCCGTACTTGGACAGAATTTGAACGGCAGCGTACGGTATAATGAATATACTTTTTGGGCTTTTAAAGGCCATTTTTCCTCTAGCTTTGCTTTAAATTCCGCATCTACATAATCCGATACAAGCAATTCATAAACGCCGTCAAAAAGCATTTCTAAAAGCTTTTCCACTTTTCCCGAGAATACAAATGCCGAGATGAGTACATTTGTATCGATAAGAATACGCATTATACCGACCTTGAGCGGCGGAATGCAGCCATATCAGCCAGCATATCTTCTTCGGAATCCCATGCTTTATCGTCTTTTAGTAATTTTTGTATTCCTTTGACGGTCGTCCGTATGTTTTTTTTGCGCGAAGCCGCAAGGAATTCGGCGTATTTTATTGCGGCACGATAATCTTCCTCCGTTAGCGTTTCCAGAATTTGGGTAAGTTCATAAGCTTTTGTCGACACTATGTACCTCCTATCGTCTGTATAAACAGTATACCATACTTATCAGTATAAAGCGATTCCGTAATCGCAGGATGCAAACGGCGATATTTTGCCGTCCGAGCTTCCCGCGCCGGCGCACAGACGCACCGAAAAAAGTCCTTTTATGCGGACGCCGGTTCCGGCCGAAACCCTCCACGTTAAATCGGGGCTTTGTGCAAAAGAGGCAAAATCGGGCCATACGTCGCCGACCGAACCGGTGAGCGAAAAAAACAGCTGCCCTCCCAAAATGGTGAGCTGCTGCCACGGCTGAATCTGCAAAGCCAAAGAGGCTGCCGCTTTGTGTATGCCGTATTTGCGGGCGGCGGTAACGTGCGGGAAAAACAGCCGGTCTTTCAGGTTAAAGCCGTATACGGGAATAAGCGACGGCGTCTTTTTTATCTGTTCGGATATGCAGCTTCCCGCAAACAGGCTGCATAAAACCGTAAGGTGCTGGGAAACGGGAATTGCCGCCGTAAAATCGGTTTTAATGCGGTCGAATATGCGCACGTCGTAGCGCTGCCCCAAGGGCAAAACGGCTTGGGCTTCCGTCGATGAAAAAAATCCATTTGTCGGAAACGAACGGAAATTAAGATTGCTGAAAGTGTATAGCGAAGAAACGTCGGCGGTAAAATCGTACAGGTTTTTATCGTAGGGCGCAAAGGGCCAAGCCGTGCCGTAGGGAATCGCCTGACGCGTGTCAAGCCAGCGCAGGGCGCCTTCGTTTACGAGCGTATGATACGGATTGAATAAAATGCCCGCGCCCGCTTTTAAGGATGCGCGCCTGATCAAACTTCCGTTTACGGCATGAAAATCGAAGTTGCTCGAAAAAAAATCGGGCTCATGGGAAACGGACGCCTTTGTTTGGAAAAAAACCTTCGGCCCGAGCGGCTGAAAAAACAGAAATTCGAAGGCGGTATTGTTCACGTAGGAAACACGCAGCGAAATGACCGAGCCGGTTCCGCCCAAGCCCCTGAACTGAGCGGCGGTCGACAGGGTAAGGGCGCCCGAAGATGCCGAGCTTGCGGTTCCGGCAAAGGTTAAGCTTTGCAAAATCAAGCCGTTTTCCTCGGGCTTTTTTTGCAGCGAAAGTTCAAGAACGTTTTTGTCGCCGCGCGCATCGATGCGGGAAACCGCCGAAGTATAATTGCCCGTGTTCATTGCCGCGTTCGTCAGGTTTACGAGCGCTTGTTTGGTAAACGGCTTGTCGGCCGCAGCCGCAAAAATTCGCTCGAAATAATGCTTATCGGAAACTTTGCAGCCTTTTAAAACCAATTCGGACGGGCGCGCGTAGGGAAGTCCGGCATAGGTTCCCTTGTGCAGGGGAACGGTTTCTTGTGTTTCGATAAATCTGAAGCCGCCGGGTTTGCCGTTTTGAGCGCTTTGCGGATTTTCCTCCGGCGGATTTTTTTCGGCAAGCGATTGAGGCGCGGCGTCTTGCCGGGGAAAAATCTTTTTTTTCAATTCGATTAAACTGCCGCGGTAACGTTCGGCTTCAACCTTGCCGCGTTTGTAAATATCTTCGGCGCGAAAATAATCTATCGTCGAAAAATCACGGATATCGGGAAACATAACCAAGTCGGCCATCGCGTAATCTTCTTTTCCCTTAATTGCCTGCTGCATCGAAACCATTTGTTCGAGTACTTTTAAAGGGCTGGAGTCGAAATCGTCGGCATTCGTTCTCAACGGATTCGAAATTTCCACGGCAATGATGATATCGAAGCCGAGTTCTTTTGCCGTCCGTATGGGCAGATTGTCGCTTGCACTTCCGTCGATATAATACCGCCCGTCAACGGGGAAGGGCTCAAACAAGCCGGGAATGCTCATGCTTGCCCGCATTGCTTCGGCCAAATCGCCCTGATCGAAGATCGCCAATTTGCCGGTCAATAAGTCGGTTGCCGCCGCCCGGAACGGAACGCTCAGGCTGTCAAAGTCGATATATGAAGGAATTTTGATTGTAAGCGATTTTAATTGTTCGTACGCCTTTTGGCCGGTCAGCAAGCCCTTTCCCAAATTCAGGGACAAATTGGCGCCGAGTTTCAGCGCAATCGGATTTGCCGGCAAACCGTGTTCGTTCAGCGCATGTTCAAACGGCGAAAAATTGTCGTTGCGGAAGATATCGACCCAATCCAAATACAATACCGAATCGTGAATTTCCTGCGGCGTATAGCCTGCGCAGTATAAACCGCCGATGATCGCTCCGGCGCTCGTTCCGATTATCATATCGATCGGAATGCCCAATTCGTCGATAAGTTCCAAAAAAGGGATATGTACAAAGCCGCGCGCGCCGCCGCCTGCCAATACGAGGGCGACAGAGGGACGCGTTTTCGGTGTTTCGGCCGCGGAAAAAAGAACGCAGCAGCAAAGCAAAACCGCGGCTGCGGCCGTCATTTTTTGTTTGAATTTCATACGGCGATTATATGAAAAGCGTGCGGCTATTGTAAAGAGGCGCTTGCAAAAACTTGCGTATAGAGGTAGTATATATGTGCAAAATCATCTATATTATTCACACATTTTATAAGGACGGTATTATGGCAGAAAAAAACATGGTTATGATCGACGGTAATACGGCCGCCGGTCACGTGGCTCACGCGTTGAGTGAAGTAATTTCCATCTATCCTATTACGCCTTCAAGCCCTATGGGTGAAGTTTCGGACGAATACTCGGCGAAAGGGAAAAAGAATATTTGGGGCACGGTTCCCGATGTTGTGGAAATGCAGTCGGAAGCCGGTGCGGCGGGTGCCGTGCACGGCGCTTTAACGACCGGTGCATTGAGTACGACTTTTACGGCATCTCAGGGCCTTTTGCTGATGATTCCGAATATGTATAAGATTGCGGGAGAACTGACGAGCACCGTTTTCCACGTTGCCGCCCGTGCAATCGCAACAAGCGCTTTGTCGATTTTCGGCGACCATCAGGACGTAATGGCGTGCCGCCAAACCGGATGGGCGATGATCGCGTCGAACAGCGTTCAGGAAGTTATGGATTTGGCCGTTATAGCGCACTCGTCGACGCTTAAAACGCGCATTCCTTTTATTCACTTTTTTGACGGATTCCGCACTTCGCACGAAATTCAAAAAATCGAAGAAGTTTCGTTCGAGGTTATGCATAAAATGATTGACGACGAGCTCGTGCGCGCTCACCGCAAGCGCGGCTTGTCGCCGGAAAACCCGGCCATACGCGGAACGGCGCAAAACCCGGACACATACTTCCAAAGCCGCGAAGCCGTAAACAAATACTATGACGCCGTGCCCGGCATCGTACAAAAAACGATGGACGAGTTTGCGCAATTAACCGGCAGACACTATCACCTGTTCGATTACTTCGGTGCGAGCGATGCCGATAAGGTTATCATTTTAATGGGCTCCGGTGCCGAAACGGTTGAAGAAACGGTTGAAGCGCTCAACGCAAAAGGCGCCAAAACCGGCGTGCTCAAAGTCAGGCTGTATCGCCCCTTCGACGCCGCCGCTTTTGTAAAAGCGATTCCGGCTTCCGTTAAGGCTTTGGCCGTGCTCGACCGCACAAAAGAACCCGGTTCTTTGGGCGAACCCTTGTATGAAGACGTACAAACCGCTCTTGCCGAACTCGGACGCAAAATCGATACCGTCGTCGGCGGCCGCTACGGTTTGGGCTCGAAAGAATTTACGCCCGCAATGGTAAAAGGCGTATTCGAAAATCTCGACGGCAAAAAACAAAACCACTTTGTCGTCGGCATCAACGACGACGTTTTGGGCAAAAGCCTTCCGTACGACGCTTCGTGGACGCTTGAAGAAGAAGGCACGAACGAAGCCATGTTCTACGGCTTGGGCTCCGACGGTACGGTCGGTGCGAACAAAAACTCGATTAAAATCATCGGAGACGCCCGTCCCGAAATGAACGCTCAAGCGTATTTTTCGTACGACTCCAAAAAGTCCGGCGGTTTTACCGTATCGCACTTGCGTTTCGGCAAAAAAGCCATTCGCCGCCCGTATTTGATTACGAGCGCCGACTTTATCGCTTGTCATAAGTTCACCTATATGGAAACATATCACATGCTCGAAACGGCGAAAAAAGGCGCGTCCTTTTTGCTGAACAGTCCCTACGATGCGAAAACCGTCTGGGCGCACATTCCCGTCGAGCAGCAGCAAGCCATTCTCGACAAAAAGATGAACTTTTACGTTATCGACGCATTTAAGATTGCGGAAAAAGCCGGAATGGGCACGCGCATAAACGTCGTTATGCAAGCCGCGTATTTTAAGATTTCGGGCGTTTTGCCCGAAGCCGAAGCCGTAGATTATATGAAAAAATTCATCGAAAAATCCTACGGTAAAAAAGGCGCCGACGTTGTTCAAAAGAACATCGCAACCATCGACATGGCTTTGGCCGCCGTCGAAAAAGTGGATTATCCCGCACACACCGAAGGCGATGTTCACATGAAGCCCGCAATGGCCGATTCTCCCGATCCTTTCGTACGTGAAGTTTTGGGCGTTATGGCCGTTCAGCAGGGCGACAAACTGCCGGTAAGCAAACTGCCCGCCGACGGTACATTCCCGACGGCGACGACCCAATTTGAAAAGCGCGCCATTGCCGAAAAAGTGCCTGAATGGGATCCTTCCATTTGTATTCAGTGCGGACAGTGCGCACTCGTATGCCCCCATGCCGTTATCCGCATGAAAGTGATTACCGACGGTCAGGCAGCTGCCGCTCCGAAAGCGTTTAAAACCGCCGCCGTCAAACCGAAACCCGAAGACGGCAAAAAGGTTGTGCTGCAGGTTTCGACCGAAGACTGCACGGGCTGCGGCGTATGCGTTACGGCTTGCCCCGTTAAGAGCAAAACGGATGAAACCAAGCGTGCAATCAATATGGTGCACTATACGCCCGAAATCCGCCAAGACGAAGCGAAAAACTGGGAATATTTTATGACGCTGCCGGAAACGGATCCCGCCTCGCTGAATTTGGCGACGGCAAAGGGCTTGGCCTTTAAGCGCCCGCTGTTCGAGTTCAGCGGTGCATGCGCGGGCTGCGGCGAAACCGCTTATGTGCGTCTGGTAAGCCAACTGTTCGGCGACCGTGCCGTTATAGCGAACGCCACCGGCTGTTCTTCCATCTACGGAGGAAACCTGCCGTCTACGCCCTATGCAAAAGACGCTTCGGGGCGCGGACCTGCATGGTCGAACTCGCTGTTTGAAGACGCGGCGGAATTCGGTATGGGTATGTGCTTAACCGGCGATAAATTGGGCGAATATGCGCGCGAAGTTGCTTCTTCCGTTAAAGAAAAAGGAATCGCCGCGAACCTTATCGAAAAGATTCTTGCAAACGCTCAGAGCGACGATGCCGCGATTGTGCAGCAGCGCGCCGATATCGATGCGCTTAAAAAAGAACTCGCTTCGTCAAAGGAGCCTGCCGCGCAGGAACTTCTTTCGCTTACCGATCATCTTCTCAAGCGTTCTCACTGGATTATCGGCGGTGACGGCTGGGCATACGATATCGGCTTCGGCGGGTTGGATCACACGATCGCTTCCGGACGCAATATCAATATTTTGGTACTCGATACGGAAGTATACTCGAATACCGGCGGTCAAATGTCCAAGGCGACGCCTATCGGCGCGGTAGCAAAATTCGCCGCGTCCGGTAAGGTGAGCAGCAAAAAAGACTTGGGTATGATTGCAATGAGCTACGGCTATGTGTACGTTGCCCACGTCGCTTTGGGTTCAAACATGAACCAGACAATCAAAGCGCTCCGCGAAGCGGAATCGTACAACGGACCTTCAATCGTCATTGCATACAGCCCCTGTATCAACCACGGTATCAACATGAGCGCAACGCTGACGAATCAAAAAGAAGTCGTTTCCAGCGGCTTATGGCCTCTGTACCGCTACGATCCGCGGCTTGCCGAGCAGGGTAAAAACCCCTTCCAGCTCGACAGCAAAGAACCGGACTACGACCTTGCGAACTTTATGTACAAGGAAGTGCGCTTTAAGAGCTTAAAGCTGGCGAACCCCGACCGCGCGTCGATGCTGTTGGATAAAGCGATTGCTCATGCCAAACGTCAGTGGAAAGAATACAAATATTTGGCCGACCGGGATTTTTAAAACGATTTCCGATTTGTCTAAAAGCCAAGCGGTATTTTAGACAAAGCCGTTGATTTTGAGGCGGGGAGCCGGACTTGGGTTCGGTTTCCCGCTTTTTTTATAAACCGAAGGCAGGCTGTCGAAAAAACACCCGACTTTTGAAACGGTCTTATGCGCCTTGATTAAAAAGGCGACATATGTTACTTTGTAACGGAATGAAAGGGCGCATTTTTTTAGATATTTGTATTTTTTTATCTATTTTTACCCTTTGTACATGTAAGGCGGCTCCTAAAAAATCTGCGGCTGCCGACAATGCGTCCGTCGTATCGGCGGTAACTCTTGCGCCGCAAACGGCGGCACGGCAAGCTGCAAACGGCGCCGCTGTATATTCCGCTCAAGAGCATCAAGAGCAAGCCGGGCGCATAGAAGTCGCGTATGAAATTCTTGAAGAAGGAAGCTATGGTGCACAATTCGGCACTGCGGTGATCGAAAACCAAGCCGATTTGGACAGACTGTATGCGCTTTTGCACGGACATTCGTCCCCGCCGGCACCGAAAATCGATTTTAAGCGGAAAAAAGTAATTGCAGTGCGTGCGGAGCCCTTTAATACCGGCGGCTACGGCATCAAACTTTATTCCGCGATAGATACACAAGACGGCGTGGAAACCGTGTTTTTAATAACGGCTCCGGAGCCCGGTCAAATAGTAACGCAAGCTTTTACAACTCCCTACCTTATAATCAGCATAGATGTTCCCCCTTCAAAGCCCGTTTCCGTCAAGCTGCAAAGGTATAAACCGGAGTTTGATTTATAGGAGGTTATGGTGAAAACGCTATGGAAAACCGTGTGCACGGCGGTATGTTTATGTGCAGTTTTGTGTTTTGCGCTCTCTTGCGCCCCGACAGTCGGCGGTTCCAATGGAGGAAGCGGTGGCGGAACAGTCACACCTCCGCCCGAACACGATCCCGGATGCCGGCTTTCGACTTTACAAATCGACAAGTATCCTTCTCTTGCTTTTGCGTCGGACACATATATCTATAAAGATTTGGAAGTTTTTACCGGTCCCGTTCAAATCACGGCAACTGCGGAAAAGCCTTCTGCGAAAGTGTTTATCGACGAAAAAGACGACACTATGACGGATTACGGAACGGTGCAGATAACTGCCGACCGGTCCGTAAAAATTAAAGTTGAAAACGGCGGCAAAAGCGATGTATATACGCTGGAGTTTAAAGCTTTGAAGGCAGCAAGGGTCAACGTGTCGGTAACGGATTCCATAGGCGGTACTGTTGTTTCGGGAACAACGCTTAAGGTGTATAAAAGCGGAACAGCGGAACAAATCGGAAGTGATTACACGGTAACAAACGGCGTTGCTGCGGTTTCCGATCTTGTGCAAGGCAGAGCCTACGACTTTGAACTTATCGGTATACAGAGTGAATGGGCGGGTTCACGGCTTGAAAATTACAAACTGCCTCCCGGAGCCGAACAAACGCTTTCTTTAATTCAGCCTGTACACGGAATGATTACCCGCGGCATTACGCCGCCTCAAATAACGTCGGCTAAAGCGGGCGAGTATTCCGCTTCGGATCCGATAACCGAAAACAGTGTTATTAAGGGGCTTTATAAAGTTGCGATTGTATTTGAATCGGATGTAGGTGCGGTAAAAGCTCTGTCTTCGGGCGCTTTCGGCGCAAAACTCGGCATAGGCAAAGCGCCGAATCAAATGAGCGGAATAAGCGGCTCGTGCACGGTAAGCAAAAGCGGCACCGTATTTACATCGACGTGTACGTTCGATCTTGGGGAAGTGCCGGACGGGAAAGATACGCTGATTGTCGTAGGCTACGATATTGCGCACAACCGTATCGAAAAACACATACCGGTAACGTTTAAGAAGTACTATTCTTTTTCTTCTTCGGATCTATCCGGCTGCAAATTTAAAGAGCTTTTTATGATTGCCGAACGGCTGCCGTATTCGGAAAACATATACGCTCTTGACCCGGTTGAAGGCCGGCGTTCGTCTTATAGAATGCTGGCAAGATTTGAGTTTAAGGATTCCTATCTTGATGAAAACATTTTAGGTTTTGATTTGTACCGCAAAGAAAAAGGTTCCGTACAGGAGTTCCGCTTTGTAAGCCGTACATTGTACAATGACTTAAAAACGGAAAGTCAAAGCGGTTTGGGCTTTCATGTCGGTATAGATGCCGATTCGCTTTTGGAACAAAATAAAGAATATGAATACAAAATCAGAGTCTTTAACGCGAAAAATGAAAAATATTCGCCGATTATAACGACAAAAGTTTTGGAATCGTTTACGTATGAATTAACCACCCCGTTAGACAATACTCTTGTGCCGTTTGCAAATGCGGCAAACCTTACGTATAAGTGCAAAATAAGCAATACAAATCTTTTTACTTCCGCGCAAAGCGATTATATGCGTTTGGGTTTATTGATTAACGATTTACAAGGTATTCCCCGATTCGGCGCCGAATTGCTTTATATTTTTGATGACTCGGGGCATCCTGAAATTTTAATTGAAGTATGCGATGCTGCGGGTGCGCTGAGCGGACGTAAAAAAGTTTCCGAGTTAATTACAGACGGCACATTAAGCTCCTACGGCATAAGTTCACTTGACGATCTTGTTAAAGTCGATAAGACAACGGGTGTCGTCGAGTTTACCGAAAAATTCGTTCGGGTTCCGTTTTTTAATGTTGTTTCACCGGACGGAACGAATGGATTGAACCGGCCGCTCATCTACGAAAAAGGAACAAGCTATCAGTGGGATATACAGGATTGGGGAAGCAATTTTGCTTCGCTTAATGACGATACGGCTTTATGTTTTATAAAACAATATACGTATACGGATGAAGACGGCAACCAAAAAAATTGTCCTGCCGTATCGTACGGAAATAACGGAGCGAACGGTGCAAATGCAATAAACGGACGCTTTACCTTTACGGTCGGAAATTAAGAGGTGTTGAAAGATGAAAAAAATAATAACGATTTCAGCTGCGGCGCTGTGTGTGCTGTTTTTTGCCTGCGCTCCCGTTGTAAACGGAACTTCTTCCGGTTCGGCTTCTTTTAACGGAGGTGCGGCATATAAGCCGAATGCAAACGATATTGTCGAAGGTTTTGTTATTGCAAAAACCGCCGACGGTTTTGACAAAGAGCTTTTTACGAAAGAAGGTATCGACGTATGCGGCGAGCTTTCTTTAACCGGTACGGGATTTACCTATTGGTATGTGCATAAAAATACCGGCAATCAGGATTTGCTGAAATCTCTCTATTCGATAAAAGGCGTGCTCAGTGTGGACAACGACTATAGAGTTGTTCCTCCCGAAATTGTCGAATCCAAAGACATTGCTTTATCTCCGTCTTCAACCGAACCCGTTGCGAGTACTCAGGGATTGGGTGACGGCAATGTTTTGCAGGATCCGATTTCGGATGCGGAAGGCTATGCCTTGGACATAACAAAGGCGCTGCAAGCTTATAAAGATATAAGCTACGGTAGCCATGAGGTTGTTGCAGGCATTATCGATACCGGTATCAATATGGAACATGAAGACTTTAAAAGCGGAGCGGAATCGATAGTATTGTATGCAAAATCGGCAAAAACGTCCGGCGGTTCATATATCGGAAGCGGAAAGCCTTTTACCGAAGTTCCGATTGGTTCGAATTGGGATACAGACGGACACGGTACCCACTGTTCCGGCATTATGTGTGCACTCGGCGACAACAACAAAGGTATTGCAGGCGTTGCGTGGAAAAAAACAAAACTTATTTCGTATCAGTCACTAGGTTTTAACGGCGGGGGGACGGCGTGGGCTGTGTACGGCGCTTTAGCCGATTTGACGAATACCGTCGAAATTTTGCGTAAAGCGCCTGGTGCAAGAACGCCGGCTGATAAGGCAAAGCTTCCCTCATATATTCAAAATGCGAATTTTCAAATTACGCAAAAAACGGTTCCGGTAAACATGTCGCTGGGAAGCTCGATCGGTTCGGAATTCGCCTTTGAGGTTTTAACCCATGCGCTTATGCACGATGTTTTGCCGGTAATCGCTATGGGAAACGAAGGCCGTTACACGGCAGCCTATCCTGCAGCCTTTCCGGGCGTGCTCGCGGTCGGCGCAACAAACGCTAAAGATAAAAAGGCCCGTTTCAGCAACAGCGGCGCATGGATAAGCGTTGCCGCTCCCGGAGAAAGTATTATTTCATGCGGTCATAAAGATTCAAATTCTTATGTTTCTTTAAGCGGAACTTCCATGGCGACTCCCTTTGTAACCGGTCTTATAAGCTATTTGCTCTCTTTCGACAATGCGCGCAATTTAACGCCGTATCAAATAAAAACGCTCATTGAAAACTCTGCGGATAAAGTTGACGGTATGACTTCTTTTAGCGAAAAATACGGCAGCGGTCGGGTAAACGTATTAAACGCCGCACAAGCGGTTAAAGATAATGCCGTTCCTCCTGCAAATAATGTATACGGCGAGGGTACGGTGACGGTGCGTCTTAAAAATAAGGGCGTTTATATTCCGATACAGGATAACATCACCCTTGTAGACGGTACAACGAATGTACCGCTTGCATACGTAGGTCCGAACAGTTTGTCGGAAGTTGCCTTTAAAGGCTTGGTAAAAGGTAAGTCCTATTCCGTATTCGTTTCCTTAGGCGGTGAAACACAAAAGAAGGACTTTACCGTAAGCGGTGTCGATCAAAATATCGATGCGGACTTTAATGTAGCGGGAATGTGGGTGTCGACCGTTCCCAACTTGTACTATAACGGCGGACACGATACGACCGATACCGTCATCGCATTATTTAAAGCACAAGCTGACGGCAGTTTCAACTCAAACAATCTCGTTTTAACATATAACCGCGATGTATTGGATACCTTATTTTTTATTCCGGAAACTTCAGCTGCCTATTATGTGCTTGTTACGGGCGCCGTTAAAAACAATACTTTTAAAGGCGGAAATTATGCGGTAAAAATAGGAGCCGATCCTTTAACAGGCGGAATAAATCTTGCCGACGGCAGCCGCTCGGCAACGGATAACGATTCGCACGAAAACGACGACGATCCCGATTTGGCGCGCATAAAAGGCAATGCATGGAATAAAACCTTTGCCTGTAACCTTGTATCGCCGGGAACAAATCATTCCGGAGAGCCTATTCCCGACTTTGATTTCTTTGTTGTTCCGGCAGCGACCGCCGCACAGCTTGCAAAACCGGCAACGCCGTCTTTAGGTTCCGATTCAAACGGGTTAAAAGCTTCGTGGTCTGCGGTTTCCGACGCGAAAAGCTATTGCGTAAATCTGTACGAAGACGGTGTTTTTAAAGCCGCCCGATTTGTAGATGCTGCAGCTGCACCTTTGCAAACATACTTTCCAGGCCAGGATTCAACAAAAAATTACACCGTCAGGGTACAAGCGCAAGGCGATTTGACATCTTTTGCAGATTCGGAATTAAGCGATGAATCGGCTGCAGCACAGCCGTATCCAATGCTTCCCGGTGTTACAAATGTAACGACTTCTGTTAGTTTCTCATCGGTTACTGTAAACTGGACTAAGCCTGCTTCCGTAAATCTTTCCGATATGGACTTGTACGGATACAGAGTGCGTATAATAGATGTGAACACTTCAGCTGTGATTGCTGAAAAGCTTGAAATTAGAAGTGCGACTTCCGCATTAATCTTCCCGATTCCCGGAGGAAAGCAGTATATAGCTGCCGTTCAAATTATAGCTAAAAGCGGCGGTTCGTTTGAAAATTCGGTCTTTGTGAAAAGTTCGATATTTTCGATACCGTAAGCGGTTTTAATTTGTGATCGGGGAGAACTGAGCTGTGCAAAACATATACACCGATACGCGGGCTCTTGACCGCGCCGCCGTAAGCCGGTTCGGTTTAACCGAAGACATTTTAATGGAAAATGCCGCTTGCGCCCTCGAAACAGAGATTATTTGCGCTTTACAAAAAAGCGACCGCTATGATAAAGAATGCCGTGTGCTTATTGCCGCAGGCGGGGGCGATAACGGCGGTGACGGCTGGGCACTTGCGCGCAGACTGAACGGAGGCACGATTGAGGACTTTTCCTGTTCGGTTGCCGTGCTTGAAGTTTTTCCGCCCAAATCGCAAGCGTGCATGAGGCAAGCAGAACGCGCGCGCTCGGCAGGCGTTCCGGTTATCCGCAATTTTTCGCGCACGGATTTTATAAAAAACCGTCACGTTATCGTCGATTGTATTTTCGGAAGCGGCTTTCACGGCAGTTTGAGCGCTCAAATCGAAAAACTTATTGCCGCTCTTAACAAGGCCGATTGTTTTAAAATCGCCTGTGATGTTCCGAGCGGCATAGATTCAAAGGGCTGCGGTACAACGGCCTTTTGCGCCGACATAACCGTGTGCATGGGCGCGCGTAAAACGGCCCTGTTCAGCGATTTTGCAAAAAATCATACGGGAAAAATCATAACCGCGCCGCTGGGTATTCCCTCTTCCCTTTTTGAAAGCGGCGGAAAATCGGGGAAAAACGCCAAAGCTGCGGAGCTTGCGCAAATCTCCGCTGCGGCAGAGCCGGTAGAGCCGGCGGCTTTTGGGTCTGAAATGCCGGCCGCTTTTTTGCTTGAAGCGTCGGATATGAGGCTTCCGGAGCGGCTTCTTTCTTCCGTGCATAAGGGCGACTTCGGGCATGCGGCCGTGTATACGGGAGAAAAACCGGGTGCGGGAATAATCGCCGCATGCGCCGCCTTCCGCTGCGGGGCGGGCTTGGTAAGCCTCGTGTCTCCCGCCGGGCAATCGGCGCCTGCAGTGAAAGCGGGACAAAACGCACTGCCGCCGTACGCGATTCCTCCCTACCTTATGCAAAGCGCCGATTTACCGGAAAAAACGAGCGCTGTTGCTGCGGGCATGGGCTTCGGACGGAATGATGACTGGGGAGCGGCGGAACAGTGCACGAACGAACGGCGTGCCGCCGAATTTTTCGCTTTACTGGACGAGCGGCGCAGTCTTCCTTGCGTTTTGGACGCCGACCTTTTTTATTATGAGGGAATAAAAAAGTTGCTTAAAGCGCGCCCTTCGGGTTTGGTACTGACGCCACACCCGAAAGAGTTTCAGTCATTGTTTTCGCTGTGCGGTTTGGCAAATATTTCAGTCGAACAAATCGTAAAAAACCGCTTGGAATTGGTAAAGGATTTTTGTTCGGCCCATCCGGGAGCAGTGCTGCTCCTCAAAGGTGCAAATATGACAATCGGCTATTGCCCCGAAAAGGGCGGCAAAAAGGCCGGTAGAAAAAACGAGGTGTACATCAATACCTTCGGCATGCCCTGTCTTGCAAAGGGCGGAAGCGGCGATGTGCTTGCAGGCCTTGTGTGCGCCTTCCTTGCGCAAAAATACGAACCGCTCGATGCGGCGATTCAGGGCTCTCTGCTTTTAGCTGCCTCTTCACGTTTACAAAAATCGTCGTATTCTTCAACCCCCTTTACCCTGATACAAAGTTTGGAAGAGCCTGAAAAACTTAAAAAAGCTTTGGAAGGATAGGAAAATCGAATTTCCATAACATCGTTTATTTTTGTGTCAATCGTATTGATAAATATTGAATAAAGATTTATTATTAAATTATAATTCAGTATTGGTAGAATAGAAAGGAGAACGTTTTGAGCGTGCGGGCGGTATGCAGGTATTAAAAGAAGAAGTCAAGGATAGAATTCTGACGGCTGCGGAAAAAATATTTTATGAACAAGATTACAGAAGCGCAAAGCTGACGAATATTGCAGAACAGGCTGATATTCCCGTTGCGCTTATTTATACCTACTTCAAAAACAAAGAAGGCTTATTTGATGAAGTAGTCGCAGGTGTGTTGGATAACATCATTAAGATGATGGAAGATGAGGAAAAGATGGAAGCCGGAAGTCCCTATGAAAGATTTAATCGGGGCGGAGCATCTCAACTTCCCAAACTGTTAAAAAACAGAATTAAACTCATCATCTTAATAGACAAGAGCTCGGGAACGAAACATGAGAATGCAAAAGATATGTGGGTCAAACGATTGGAACAGCATATAAAAGACGGTTTAAAAAGATATTCAAAAACCAAGCACGATCCCATGCTTGCTCATATTTTGGCAAATAATTATGTTGAGGG